>JBPCMA010000058.1:0-59564 GCA_051002715.1 Caulobacteraceae bacterium | reverse complement strand
CCCCGAACAGGTCCCTCACAACTTTCCCTGTGGAGCGCCAGGTTCGACCGCTCGCCGCCCACTCTGAATGATGGGCCGCGCTCCACCCCTCGAGCGCGACATAGAGGGCGCGCGTCGGCGCGCCGGCGCAAGTGAACCGCAGCCGGGACGCCTGGCCATCGCTGGTGATGTCATAGCTTGCCACGCCGGCGGCTTGGCCGACGCATTGCGCGTACAGCTTCGCCCCAAGGGTCGGCGGCGATCCGCCGATCGGCGCAAGGTCGGGCGGCTGGACGGATCGTCGGGGAACGGAGGCGCAAGACCACGTGGCGAGAACGCCGAAGAGGAGGATCGCGACGCGGGCGCGAATGATGGTGGGCTCCGTCCTGGACCAGCCTTTCAGCACATTTTCGCGCCGCCAGGGCGGACGAGAAAGGGGTTACCACGTTGAAGTGACTGTTGTCCCTCTTCCACCGGAGGCTCTCCCACGGTGGGCGCGGCGTTGCTATCTCGTGACCGGGATCGACCGCGTCGCGCCAGCAGCTGCCGTTGGCTTGGCTCCGGAAACACGACGTTTGGGGTTCGCGCGCACTTCAGCCGGTCATCGTGCTTACGAATCAAAAACTACCCGTCACCGTTTGCGATCTGTTACGCGATTTTGCTGCGGGAACAGTAGCTCGCCCGCCCGCAACCAGCACCACTGTCCTGCGCAGCGATCGTCGGAGCGCCTCGCGCGGCTCTCCGGCCCGGGCGCGCATAGCCAGGGCAACGTGCACAGCGACAACAATGTCGCTCAACCCTTCAACGTCGCTTGATGCAGGGATGTCACCGGAGGCTACAGCGTGATCGATCCTTGCAGTGATTGCGTGTTTGAGCCCCTTCATCGCCCCCGACACCCGTTCAGCAATGTCGGGATGCGTGGCGGCGACCAAGAGTGCAGTCGACAACATGAAGCAGCCCCGTGGTCCTCCGCCTAGAAAAACATCAAGGTCGCTCTCGAAGAACTGGTTCAGCGCTTCTCCCAAGTTGGAGCGGGCAAGCGCCGCGGCCACGAGAGCTCCCGAGGCTCGCGGCTGGCGCCGTAGTCGGCCGACAGGTCCCATGACCAATCCTGGCCGAAGACATGGACATCGCCGTCAAAGCCGCCGACCACCCGATACACGTTTTCCTCCGAAGTCGCCGGCCTGCGATCGACGACATCATTGAGATTGCGCGAAAGATTGAATGAAGACAGCCCGTCAGCCAAAATAAGGCTTCGCGCTTGCTGACTCAAATACGGGTTATCCACCGAAAAGTTCAGCGTATAGGCGTCCGCGCTGAAAAGATTTGGCGCGTCGATGGATGTGAGGTCGCTCAGCAGCGTCGCGCGGGTGTTGGCGTAGGACGTTTCCCAAAAAGCACGGATATGGGGCGTCAGATCATAGTGGCCGTTCAGATTGACCAGGATCCGCTTGGTCGGCGACAGCAGGGAGGTGTGGTCCGCGGCATTGACGCCGTCGCCGCCACTGCTCTCGATCGGCACCAGGCCGCCCAGAACCGAAAAAACCACGTGGCCGACATTGAACGGAACCAGATCGCCGTTGGGCGCGAACATCAACGGCTGGCCCGACGCGTTGTGGATATAGTTGCCGTTCGGATAGAGGCCGGGCAAGGTGAGCCCCGGGATATTGAGAATGGAGCCGTCGTAGGGCAACCCTCCTTCGGTGACGAAGGACAGGCGCACGTTGGGAACGACGATCGAGGCCGGTATGCCGTCGTTTGGGCCGGTGTCCGCGGGGTTGGGAAATACCGAGGCGAACCCCGATCGGTCGGAAAGGCGAACGCCGTCCTGCTGATCGTATTCGGCCGCGAAGACGATGTTGCCGCGGCCGTTGTTGAAATTCCTCCCCGCCAGGATGCTGAAGCGCTCGTTCTGGCCGTCGCCGCGGTCGGTGAAACCATATTGGGCGGTTGCCTGCAGGCCCTGGAAATTCTGCTTGAGGATGACGTTGACCGTGCCGGCGATGGCGTCCGAGCCATAGACGGGGGCGCCGCCGATGGCGATGGTTTCCACATGATCGATCAGCCCGACCGGAATGAGGTTCAGGTCGACCTGAGCGCCCGGCGCGGCGTTGGAGCCGATCGTCTGCACGGTATTGGAAGAGACGAACCGCCGCCCATCGACCAGGGTGAGCGTTCGCTGCGATCCCAGCCCGAAAAAGTCGGCGAAGCTCTGCGCGATGCCGACGCGCGCCTGACTGCCGGCCAGCGGGCTCGAGCCGGGGACGCCGAATCCAGGCGTGTCCTGCAGGGCGTCGGCGATGTTTTCGTAACCGCGCTGCTCGATCTCCTTCGAACCGGTGGTCAGCGCCGCTTCCAGCGTGTCGAAGCCGGCCCGCTTGATCCGTGAACCGGTGACGACGACCCCCTCGACCGCCGTGGCCTCGGCCGCCGTGGGGCTCGATGCCCCCGCGCGGCGAATAGTGGCCGCGTTGTCGCCGGTCTTGACGATGGTCAGGCCGGTGCCGGCCAGAAGGCGGCCCAGAGCGTCAAGGGGAGGGAAGTCACCCTCCACGGCGTTGGTGCGGACGCCCCGCAACGCTTCAGCCGGCGCGAACACCTGCAAGCCCGACTGCTTGGCGAGGGCCGGTATAGACGCGGAGGCGTCTTCCGCCGGGATCGAAATGTGCTCGGCCCGCGCATCGGCCCGCGTTGCGGCGAGAAGGCCAAGCGCCGCCACGCCCGCCAGCCAAACCACGCGTCGCCAACCTTTGGCTGCTTCGCCCGCGGATGTCATGGATTGCCCTCCCCATCGGGTCGCGGCGAGTGATCCGGCGACCTCCTATGGCGATGATGGGCCGGCCGCGAAAATCCACCATCCGGGCGGCAAAACTCTCAGCGCGCCACGATATGCAAGCCGCCGTCCCGCTCCACCACCTCGTCGTTGTAGGCGGCGGCGGCGGAATCGGCGAAGGCCCTGGAGTCCCCCAGGCGAAACACGCCGACGAAGGCGTCACCCTCGAGATCGGGATCGTCGATCACCACCGGCCGCCGCGCGTAGCGGTTCACCTCGACCGCCGCTTGCGCGATTTTTTGGCCGCTGAAGATGAGCATCCCGTCGCGCCAGGCAAGTTCGCGCGCCAGATCGGCCTCGGCGATCGCCGAAGACTTCATCGGCCGGGCGGCGGAGGCGACAAGCTCCTCGTCGCGGCCGACGAGCCGGCGCTCCGCGGGGGCATGACCGACAATCTTCTTCACCTCGACCACGCCTTCGGCGACCGTGACCGCGACGCGATCCGGTTGCAGGCTCACGGCGAAATTGGTTCCCACCGCGCGCACCGCGAGGTCCCCGGCGTGGACGACGAACGGGCGGGCCTTGTTGTGGGCCACCTGGAACGAGGCCTCGCCGCGGCGCAGGAAGACGGTCCGCTCGGCGCCGCTGAACTTGACCTGCACCACCGAGGCGCTGTCGAGGATCACGGTCGAGCCGTCGTCCAGGGCGACGCGCCGCACCTCGCCGCGATTGGCCGCTATGCGCCCGTCGAAATGATCGTAAAGGCCGATCGAGGCCATGCACACGGCCAGCGAAGCCGCCGCCGCGGCCCATTGACTCGGAGAGGGGCGGTGGGCTTTCCAGAGGGCGAATCGGCGCGGCCGGCGACGCTCTCTTCCACGCCCGGCCGTGCGTTCGACGCCCGCGTTCAGGGCGGCGACCCGATCTAGGTCGATCCATACGGCCTGCGCCCGAACCAGAGCGCCGACGTGACGCACGTCGCGCTCCAGCCAGATCTCCAGGTCGTGGCCGGCGGCGTCGCTTAGATCTCCCGCCTCGAGCCGCACGGCCCAAAGGGCGGCTTCGGCATCGACGTCAGCGCTTTTTGCGGCGCGGGTCATACGCTCGATTGCTCCAGTTCGGCTCGCCGTCGAACGGCGCCGCCGTCATTTCCTTGATCACCAGGCGCAGGGCCTTGGACAGATGCTTTTCGACGGTGCTTTCCGCAATACCCATTCGGCCGGCTATCTCGCGTTGAGAGAGCCCGTCGAATTTACGCAGTTCGAACGCCTCGCGACACTTGGGCGGGATGCTCGCCAGCACATGCCGAAAACGCTCGACCTCTTCGCGACCGCTGAGCCGGCGCTCGGGGCCACCATCGTCGTCTACGATGTTCAGGGCGTCGATATCCGCCATCGTCTTGATTTCCACGATGCGGGATCGGCGCAGGACTTCGCCCACAAGGTGACGCGCCGTCACGAAAAAATAGGCTCTCGGGTTGAGGATTTTATCGCACTCGGCGGCCCACAGGCGGGCGTAAGCCTCCTGAATCACCTCGTCGATATCGCAACCGGGCAGACTCCGCACATTCCGCGTCAGCCACTGGCGCACGGCGCTCTCGTGAGGAAGCACCTCGCGCGCGAACCAGCGAACGCGTTCGTTACGGTCCATCACGTGATCGCGACAGGTTTGTGACGCGATGTCAAGTGTCGCGCTCAAGAGAATTTACCGACGGCGTTAGTAAGGTAGAATTAAATACAACTTATACTAAATGGAAAATCAAGAGTCACCGAGGATCGCCGAGTGAAATTCGGCGACCATGAAAAAGCGTGACGTTCATTCACGAGTAAGGCTTTCGCCAAAGTCTCGCTCCTCCGTGGCCCCCCTTACGTCCCCGTGATGTGCTTCACCACCTTTCCGCCCCCGTCGAGGAAATCAACGCTCGCTTCGCCAAAGGGGCCGACCCTCATGACCAGGCGCGGGCGGCCTTGCCCGTCGGCGAGGCGAACCACGGCGTCATGGCCTTCCTTGCCGGCGAACAGGCGTTGGCCGAAGTGGCCATAACTGACCACCAGATCTTTCATTTTCTGGCGGATGGCCGCCTTTTCGGCGTCGGTGGAGGCGTGCGCGGCCTGATCGCTCAGCTCGATGACCGGAAACAGCGACTGATCGGGGCGATCCCACACCTTCAGCCCCGCCGCGCGGACGCCGTCTTGTTCGGCGTAGTCGAGCCCGACCGTCTGGTCCTGTTTGAACTGATCGAAGTCGATACCGGACTCGGCCGTGTAGTGACCGCCCTCGCGCCGATTGGAGAAGGTCATTCCCCCGTCTTCATCCCCGTCGTCGTTAAAGAACAGGAAGCCGCCTGTGTCGCGGTTGTGATGCCGGTATTCCCTCCCGCCCCAAAAGAGGCCTGGAAACTCGGCGCGGTCGGAGACGATCATGCGAGGCTTGCCGTCGGGCTCGACCACATTGATCCGGCGCACGGTGATCTGATCGAAGGTCCCGACGGCCGGGCCGGATAGCGCTTCGCCCCAGAGCAACGCCACGCCCAGGCTGATCGCGGCCAGCCAAATGCAAGCGAGGGCTTTTCTCGCCGTCATCTGGCGTCGATGCGTTTGACGACCTTGCCCGCCGCGTCGAGAAACTCGAGGCTGGGATCGCCCGCCGCGTCGACCTTCAGCACCAGGCGGGCGCGGCCGCGCGCGTCCGCCAGTCGCACGATGGCGTCCCGCTGGACCTTGCCGGCGAACAGCCGCTCGCCGGACGGCCCCCATTTGGCGGCCAGCACGCTCATCTGAGCCCGGATCGCCGCCTTTTCCTCCGGGGTCGTGGCGCGGGCCATCTTGTCGCTCAACTCGATGGCCGGCAGAATCGATTGATCGGGCCGGTCCCAGACGCGCAGGCCCGCCGCGCGCTGGCCGTCCTCGTCGCGGTAGGAGAGCCCCACCGTCTGATCCTGACGATACTGGTCGAAGGCGAACAGGGCGTCCGCCGAATAATGATCACCTTGCCGCCGATCGCCAAAGCCGATGCCGCCCGCCTCGGTGCCGTCGTCGTTGAAGAACAGGATGCCGCCCTGGTCGCGCGTCGCGTGCCGGTATTCCTTGCCCTCCCAGTAGAGGCCCGGAAATCCGGCGCGGGCCGAGATGATCACGCGCGGCTTGCCGTCGGGTTCGACCACGTTGAGCCTGTGGACGGTGATCTGATCGAACGTCGCCACCTGGGCGCCCGAATGGGCGCGTCCCCAGAACAGCAACAGCAGCGCCACGCTGACCACGCCGAGCCAGGCGAACAGCCCGTAGCCGCGCAAAGTCCTGATCATGGCGTTCCGCTCCCGAAGTTCGTCAGTAGTTCCATTGGCCCGTGTCCTCGCCGGCGGGCGCCGTCCTCTTCGCCTGCTCGGCCATCTCGCGGATCATCGCGGAGAAATCCTTGTGGTGCCAGTTGTGACCCTTCTCGGGGCGGCCGTAGACGAACCGGATCGGATAGCCGGGGCCGGCCACCGCCTTCACCATGGCCTCGAAGTCGTAGACCCCGAGATTGAGGTAGAAGTTATCCATCTCGCCGGAGATGAAATTGAGTTTGCCCGCCAACTTGGGTCCCAGCGTGGCCCAGTTGTCTCGCGCGTACTCGGTCAGGTCATAGCCATGCGCGCGCATGTAGTCGGCCACGCCATGATCGATCTTGCCGGTCCGATCGTCGAACAGCGCGACCGGGTAGCCGTCGGCCCCGACCGGCCCATAGGTCGCTTCCCAGATGGCAAGCTGCATGCCCGAGCGGCGGTGGTCGCCCTGAACCGCCTCGAACTGAGCCAACTGGCGCTGGGTGAACGAGGGCGTCCCGTCGGTGGATCGCCGAAACGGCCGCTCCACGCTCAACAGGGGGCTATAGGCGACCGAAAAGAGGTTGTCGTCCTTGTAGATGTCGGCCGTCTGCCAATGGGTAAAACTGATGGGGTCTGGGTTGTAGACCCAGGCGCCGCCGAAGAAATCCGGATATTTAAGCTGCAGGGCCAAGGTCTCCCAGCCGCCGGTGGAGGCGCCTTGGACGAATCTCGCGTAGGGTTTGGGAATCAGGCGGAAGGTTTTCTCCAGGTAGGGAATGAGTTCGGTGGTGATGGCCTGGCCGTAGGGCCCGTTGTTGACCGAATCCACCGCATAGGCTTCGAGGAAGTAGGGGCTGGATTCGAAGGGCGCGATGGCGACGAAGCGGGGATAGCCGTCCGACAGCCAGGTCTTCTGGAAGTCATATCCGGTCTGGACGTTGGAGGCCTTGGCGTCGGCGATCTCCTCGGCCGTCGGCGGCGTGAAACTGAAGGAATAGGGCGTCTCGCTGTGACTGTTGGCGTAGACGGCCGGATAATGGGCGCGCGGATGGTCGTCATAGCCTCGGGGCAACAGGACGGCCGCGCTCAGATAGGTCGGGGTTCCCCAAAACCGGGTCAGGAGTTCGCTCTTGATCCGCACGTGCTTGATCCACGGCGTATCGACCGGCGGCGGCGGTGGGGGGATCACGTGCGCCAGAGTCATCTTGACGTCGAATCCGCGCGCGGGATCGAGGTGAACCTTCTGGACGTCGCTGTAGAGATCGCCGGCCAACTCGAAGAAGGGAACATGACCGTCGTGGTGGGTCGGAACCCAGATCACGTGGCCGTCGGCGCGACGGACCTGATCGTAGCGGATGAGAACCGCCTGGACATAGTAATCGCCGGCCGGCAGAGCGCCCAGGTCGGCGATCGGAAACGCGCGGGCTGAAGCGTCCACGCTCGCCCATTGCCCGGCCGCCATCCGATCGACGTTGGCGCCGAAGATGGCGGGGCCGTTGAGGCCCATGGCCTTGCGCGGCTCGGGCGCCGGTTGGGTGGCGACGGCCACGACCAGGCGGCCGGTGACGAGGCCGCCGGCAGCTTGCGGCGAGACGGTGGCTTCCAATTTCGTCGCCGGCTGGGCCGCGGCCCCCGAGGCGAGGATCAGGGCGGCGGCGAAGGCCGAACAGGCCAGAGCTAAATCGCGGCCAGCGGCGCCCCGGCCGACCCGCGCGGGGTGGCCGACCTTCGCCGAACCGCGGATCGTGGCCTCTCCCATGCCGCCCCCATGCGCCGGACTTGTTCGTTCGCGTCATGAGACTTGAGCGCCGAGCCGTGCCATTCCGCCATTGCGCCAGGGATGAATCGCGCGGCCCGCGCGTTAAATATTCGTAATGCCGAGCCTTCGGTTGGCGGATTGCGCCCACGGCGCCATCGTTGGGGTTGAGCGCCATGGCAAGCGCGGCGCGGGATTGGAGAGCGGGGCGATGGCGATTTCCTTGAACAGGTTTCTGCTCGGCTACTGCGTCGTGCTGACCACCATCGTCGCCAGCGTCACCGCGACGCACGCCATCAGCGATACGACCCGCCAGGCCTTCGACGAGATCGACGTGCACCGGATCAACCTGCGCGAGAACGACGGCACGCTTCGCATGGTCATCGCCAACAAATCCCATTTCCCCGGCGCCATTTTCAAGGGCAAGGAATATCCGCATCCCAATCGCAGCACGGCGGGAATTCTGTTCTACAATGACGAGGGCACCGAAAACGGCGGCCTGACCTTCGGCGGGGCCAGGGGCAACGACGGCAAGGTGTCGAGTTCCGGGCACCTGAGCTTCGACCAGTACGAGCAGGATCAGGTCGTCACCCTCGACCAGAGCGAAGAGGATGGGCGCCGGGCCGCCGGGCTGGGCATCAACGACCTGCCCGGTGTAGCGGGACAAGAGGTTCTGGAGTCAGGGACAAGAGCTTCTGGAGCACTCGATTTTGTAGCACGGCGCCGCAACATGGCTTTCATGGGCCGGTGATTATCAGTTCCCGGCCGACGGTTGGAGGGCCGCTGAGGCGGTAGGTCAGGGTGACCGGCTCGATGTCGAAGCGCGCGAAGATGGCGCGAATCCTCGGGTGATCGCCGAGGGTCAGGATGAAGCGGCCCTGAAGGGCCTCCAAGAGGCCGCTTAGACGCTCGAAATCGGCCTCTGAGAACATGCCCTCCCCGTAGATGTCCTCGCACCCGAAATACGGCGGGTCGATAAAGAAGAGGGTGCCCGGCCGGTCGTAGCGCCGGATGAAGTCGCCGTAGGGCAGGCGCTCGATGACGACGCCGGCCAGCCTGGCATGCACCTCTTCGAGGACCGGGGCGAGGCGGGTGATGTCGAAGCGGGCCGGTCCCAGATATTGGCCGCCGAAGTTGCGGCCCGCCACCTTGCCCCCGTAGGCGACCCGCTGCAGGTAGAGAAAGCGGGCCGCCCTCTCCAGGTCGGTGAGCGTGTCCGGCTCGACCTTCATCAACCGTTCGAACCCTTCCCTTGTGGTGAGCTGGAAGCGCAGCATGTCCATGAAGGGCACGTAGTGGCGCCGGAGGATGCGGAAGAACGTGGCCACGTCCAGCGACCAGTCGTTGATCACCTCGCAGCGCGGCCGGCTGTCGCGGCGCAGGAATACGCCGCCCATGCCGACGAACGGCTCGGCGTAGAGGGTGTGGTCGATGGCCCCGATCATGGGGACGAGGCGGCGCGAGAGGCTGCGTTTGCCACCGACGTAGCCGGCCGCTGGCCTGGCCGGCCGCACGGCCATGAGAGGAGTCGACTCCATGTGAATTCGGCCTCACCTTGCCCCCGCCGGCGCGCCCGGTGGGGGGACTTTGCCCGGCCGCGGCCGGGCGGGGTGCGGGGTTCCAGTCCCGCGGCGAAGGCGGTGCAACGCCGTCGCCCCCCTCTCTTCTGGTGAGAAGGGGTTAGCTGAAGATGCCGCCGCCGGAGGTCGAACCGGCGGTAAAGCCGGCCCCGGTGATGGCGGCGCTGGTGCCGTCGGTGTCGACGTAGCCGTTCCTGGCGGCGAGCCACCCGGACCCGCTGCCGGTCCCGGAGAAGGCGAGCGACTGGGCGAACACCACGCCCAGGGCGTCGGCGTAGAGGAACTCGGCGGTGAAGGCCGGCGTCCCGGTCAGGGTGATGGTAGTGTCCTGGAGGTTCACCTGGCCGCCGAAGGCCTGGGCGTGGTGGTCGGCGCCGGCGACCACCGAATAGGCGCCGATCGCCAGGATCGAGCCGCCGAAGTTCGAGTGCAGGTGATCGACGCAGGCCCCGAAGGCGATCGCCTCGAATTCCAGCACGCCGCCGAGCTGCGCGGCGAGGCCGGACTGGGCCGAGGCCACCGTGAAGCCCTGGACCCGCAGGACCGCGCCGTTCAGGCAGTTGATCGAATCGAAGCCAGCCCCGGTGGTGATGGTGCAGTTGGCCGGTGTGGCCGTGTCGCCCTGGAGGACGACGCCGCCGCTTCCCGCCCCGACGAAGGGGGCGCGGACGCCGACCGGGGCGTTGTAGGCGCCGGCGGCGCATTGGATCGTCGCGGTGAACCCGGCCATATCCCAGCCGGCCAGAAGGGTGTCGACGGCGTGTTGGATGGTGAGCCAGGCGGTCCCGAGGGTCAGGCCGTCATGGGCGTCATTGCCGGCCGGAGCGACGTAGAAGGTCCTGTTGGCGGTCAGCGACCGGCGCGTCGTGCCGCCGCTGATCAGAATGTCGATCGCGGCGTCGAGCTGGGTGTAATCGCCCTTGACCGGCGCGATCCCCGCGCCGGCCAGCACCCCCATGATGTTCTCCTGGAGATCGTTGAGCCAGGCCGAATCGACGATGACGGCGACCTGGCCGTGCACCGGGTCCGGCGGGGCGAAGAGTCCGGCCACGTTTCCCGGCGTGTCGATGCGATGCATTTTTGGCCTCACACGGAAAAGTAGTTGAAGGTGACGAAGGTGTGTAGCTGGTTGACCCGCCGCACCGCGTGTTCGAGCAGAACGAGGGGCGTCACGGTGCCGATCGGAACGGTGACGTTGAGTTCCCACCAGAAGCGGCTCAGGTCGTCGTAGAGCGGGTCGTCGGCGTGGCTCACGTCGGCCGCGAAAGGCGTGTGGACGGTGACCGTCGCCGGATAGCCGAAACGCAGGGCGAGGGCGACGTAGTCGGCGGCGCTCTGGCCGGCGAGGTTCACCAGGCGGTCGTGGAGGACGGCGCGGCGGTGGTCCAGGGCGACCGGCGGCGCGACCGCCGGGTCGGGCAGGCCGGCGGTCGTCTCCCAGTCGCCGAGCAGCTCCAGAGTGGTGCGCGGGTCAGCCTCCTCGATGAGGTCGAGACCGCGCTGGTCGAGACGGGCGAACTCGTCGGCGAGGCCGAGGGCCAGCAGGCCCATGGTGGACGCCGGGTCGCGCGGCCACGCCTTGCCCGGCGGGAGCATCCGCAGGAGGGCGTCCTGATACTGGGCGGCGGTTCTGGCCATCAGACCCAGGTGATCGCGCCGAGGGTGGCCAGCTCGTTCGCCGCCGCCACCACGTCGCCGGCCGGGGCGGTGACGGTGTAGTCGCCGGCCCCAACGGCCAGGCCGATCGCCTGGTCGTAGTGGGAGCGCAGCACATCGTTTCCGGGCTCCGCCTCGCGCATGAAGAGGTCGCCGAGCTCGGCCGTCACGGCGGCCCGGATGTCGGCGGTGTCGGGGCTCAAGTGGATGGTGAAGTCCACCGTCAGATCGAGCGGCGCGAAGGCGGTGACGGCGGCGGTCAGCGGGGCCAGGCTCTCCAGCCACGCCTGCATGGCGGTCACGTCGCCGGCGAGGGGGAAGATGTCGGGCCGGTCGTCGTAGACGAAGGCCAGGCCCACGGTGCCAAGGCCGGCGATGAGGGGAAATTCCCAGGCGCGGGTGACGCCGGGAAGGCGCCGCGCCCAGCCCTCGTAGTCGCCGGGGCCGCCGCCGCTGGGCGGGGTCTGGATTCGCGCTTCCAGGCGGCTGAAAAGCTCGGGGTCGGTCTCGGCGTCCGTTCCGCCCAGGACGCCCGGCGCGCCGACCACGAAGAGGGAGGAGACGCCGGGGATCGGCGAGACCAGGTTGAGCTGGACTCCGGGATCGAGGGCGGTGGCCGCCCCGGCGGTGTCGGAGGTCACGTCGATGGCGATCACGCCGCCGGCCACGGTGGCGTCGGCGGTGGTGCTGTAATCGAGGCCCGCGCCGCTCTGGAGGACG
Source organism: Caulobacteraceae bacterium (assembly GCA_051002715.1). Lineage (GTDB taxonomy): Bacteria > Pseudomonadota > Alphaproteobacteria > Caulobacterales > Caulobacteraceae > Acaudatibacter. Next base: position 47,793 of record JBPCMA010000058.1, on the reverse strand, counting down.
GTCCCGGCGAGCACGACGATGCCGTCAGTACCGGTGCCGGCGGCCGGGCCGGCCGAGCCAGTCGCATCCTTCGGGAAGATGCCCCAGAACGAGGACCAGCGCCCCAGGTGGGCGCTGTCGGCGGTGCCCGGGAACACCTGGTCGGCGATGTAGGCGAGGTAGCCGTAGGCCCCGTCGAGGCCGCCGGCGTGCATGGTGGCGACGCCGCCCAGCAGGGTGCGGCGCAGGTTGGAGTCGGCGAGGGGGATGCGGGCGTTGAGATCGTCGCGGTCGCGGGCGACCAGCTCCGAGCGGCTCGGCCGGGTGAAGTCGGTGGAGGCCGTCATGAGTGGGCCCAGGTGAAATCGAACTGCTGGCGCGCCTGGCCGCTCGGCCGCTCGACGGTGACGGAAAGGCCCAGCCAGCCGCGAACGGGGAAGCTGGCCACCACCTTGACGGCGCTCGCCACCCCGTCATCGACCAGCCAGGCCAGGGCGGCGCCGGCGTATTCCTGCGCGCGCGAGAGCACCGACGGCAGTTGCTTCTCGCGGTCGAGCAGCCACAGCTTGGAGCCGGTCACGTCGCCGGGGATCTCCGCATAGGTGTCGCCCCACCAGCCTCGCCGGTCGCCGCCGGGCTGGGGCAGCACGTCGTCGTCGCCGGCGCGGGCGTCGGTGAAGAGGGAGATGACGACGGCGGTCCGCATCCCGTCGTCGCCGGCCAGGTCCGCCCCGGCCATGAAGATGTCGGCCGCGAAATCGCCGTCGTCGGTGATTTTGAGGGCGATGTCGGTCATGCGCAGGTGACCTTGGCCGAACCGGAGGAGATCGTCCCGGCGCCCAGATCGACCAGGTCGCCCACCCGCGCCACCGCCATGCCGCCGGCCGCGCCCAGCTCCACGTCGTCGCTGGTGATGACCACCTTGGGCGCGGTGACATCGACCTCGACGTCGGAGTGGACGGTGACCTTCTGGGGGCTGGTGATGAGGACGCCGGCGCGCTGCAGATGCACCTTCTGGCCCTGGTCGTCATGCATCACCACTTCGCCCGGCGCGCCGCCGGTCAGGCGATAGCGGCGGTCCCCCACGGCGACCACCACGCCGTGCGAGCGCAGGCCGCCGACACTGAGCATCACCGCCTCGGCGCCGGGATAGGGGACAGCGCTGAACCCGTAATTTTCGAACCGTTCGATCGTGTCGGCGGTCTCGCCGTCCAGCAGGTCGAGCTGCAGGGACTGGAGCTGCTGGGTGTCGTCGATGGCCGAGAGGACGCCCCTGGCCACGGCCATCATGGCCCGCCGGCGGGCGTCCTTCGCGGCATGGAGGATGGCGGCCATCATGAATCGAGGTTGGCCAGGGCGTCGAGCCCGGCCCCCTTGCCCTTGCCCTTGCCCTTTCGACCCTTGCGTCCCTTGGGCGCCTTGGCCCCGGCGCCGGCGTGGCTGTTGTCCAGGCGGGAGAGGCCGACGCCCTTCACTTCGCCCAGGCTATAGGCCTCCGGCCGGGTCACATGGATCTCCGAGGCGGCGCCAGACCCGTCGACCTTGAACTTGACCTCGGCGATCAGCAGGTCGCCCTGCAGGCCCAGATTGGCGGCGGCGACGGTGATCAGCCGGTTGGGCGCCCACAGAGCGCCGGCGGCGTCCCTGGCCCCGGTGCGGGTCAGCTTGCCGGTCTGGGCGCGGGCGGCGCGGATGGTGGCGGCGAAGCGCGCCCGATCGGCCGCCGAGCCGCCGTCCGCCTGCTCCTCGGCCATGATCATCAGCGGCCGATAGCGGGTCACCTGGGGGTCGGCGGCGGTGGCCGAGACCTGGGAGACGGCTTTGCCGTGGTCGTGGTTGTCGCCCTGTCGCTGGCCCTTGACCACGTAGAGGGAGAACCGCTCGGCCGCGTTGTGCTTGCCCTCGCCGGCGACGAGGTTGGCCCCCTGCCCGCCCAGCACCAGCTGGCCGGCGGCCCGCATGGTCCCCGGCGCCGCGAGCATCAGGTCGCCGCTCGCCGTCTCGATGGGGAGCAGGCCGCGCTGCTGCACCAGGCGGTCGATGGCCTCCTTGACCGCCTCGCCCTGCTGGATCGCGAACGCCTTGAACGGCGCGCCGGTGTCGCCCTCGACGGTGACGGCGATCGAGAAAGGGGCGCAGAGGTCGGAGACGATCTGCTCGATCTTGCGGCCGGACCAGCGACCCGGCTTGTTCATCGCCGAACAGTCCACCAGGTCGCCGGTGCGCCCGCGTCCCTTGATCTGGATCGAATGGTCCTCGGCCTCCTCCTTGGGCTCGACCTCGTCGACCCAGCCGGTGAGCAGCAGCTCCCCGTCGACGGTGACCCTCACCGGGTCGCCGGTCTTTACCGGCCACTGCTCGGGCTGGCCTGGCCAACGGTCGGTCGAGGCGATCTCGAACGTCCCGGCCATGGCGTCGAGGCTCCTGGTGACCTCGATCGAGGTCCAGCCGCCATAGGTCTGGCCGCCGATCAGCAGGCCGAACTGGGCCGGGGCGGACGCGCTAGACGGCGACATTGATGACCTCGATCGGCGCGCCGCCGGGGATGAAGAGGGGCGCGTCGACGGCGTTGCGGGCGACGATGTCGTCGGCGAAAGAGGCGTCGCCGTAGAGGCGCTGGGCGATGACCACGGCCGGCTCGCACGCCGCCGGGGTGTAGGCGTAGAGCCGGGCGAGCGAGGCGCCGCGCGCCGTCACGTCGCGGACCATGGCCAGGCGCAGGGCGTCGATCGAGGCGGCCAGGTTGTCCTCGCCGCCGTCGGCGATCAAGGTGGCCAGGGCGTCGAGCTGGTCGGCCAGGGGATCGCGCACCGCCGCAGCCTCGTCGTAGGAGGAGAAGACGCTCTGGGCGACCTGGTTGACGGTGGCGGCGGCGGCGGCGCAGCGCACCAGGTTGACGAGCGTGGTCTGGTTGGTCGCCTGGGCCAGGCGCGAGGGCGTCGAGCCGATGACCGGCGGCAGGCCGGCCCCGAAGGAGATCATCGCCCCCAGCTGGCCGATGGCGTCGTCGGAATAGGTGGCCAGGTCGCCGACCCCGGCGATCGCGCCGAACACGCCGGCGACCAGGGCGGCCGGCTGGGTGAGGAGGGCGACCCCGCCGGCGGCGATCGCCGCCACCTGGCGCTGGGTGGAAAAGGGGTCGGCCAGGAAGGGTTGCACGGCGGCCAGCGCTCCGCCGATGGTCTGGCCCATCGACCCCAGCAGATCGCTCCCCGCCTGGCCGACGAAGGCCTCGCCTTGGGTCACGTCGAGGTTCGCGGTGACCGAGGCCGCCGAGGCGGCTTGGACGTTGGCGGCGGCGAGGTTGGCGGCGGTGCCGGTGTCCGGGGTGGCGGCCGGCTCGGTGTCGACGCCCGCCTCGGTGAACGGCATTGAGAAGGTCGCCATCCCGCCGTGGGCGGTGGAATCGACGACCTGGCACTGGCCGACCGTCGCCTGGACGGTGCCCAGGTAAGGATGCACCAGGGCGCCGGGGCCGGCGGTCTCCAGGGCCTTGATCAGGGCGTCGCGGGCCAGGTCGTAGTCCTCGCCGATGACCACCGCCTCGATGGTCCACTGGCGCGCCTTGCGGCCGAGGTCCTCGGACCACGGGGTGTCGCGCTGGGGATACTCGTGCAGCTGGTTGCGCCGCCCGAACTGGGCCGGCGATTCCTGAATATCGAACGCCGCGCCCCGGAAGGAGCCCGTCCCGGTGAAGCGGTCGCGCCAGCTCATCCGGGGAAGACTCCGCTCATCACGCGGGCGAAGATGTCGGGGTTGCTCGACCGGGCCGACTTGACCCGCGCCCGGCCGTCCTGATCGACCCTGATGTTGACGTCCACCTTGCCGGCGGCGCCCGCCGCACCGGCCGCCGGCCGATGGATCGCCCTGGCCGGGCCGGCCACCGGCGCGGCCGGCCGCGCTCCGTGCGGCATAAACGATGTGGCGGCGGCCATCGCCATCGCCGGGTTCGCCGCGAATCCAGCCATCGCGCCCACTTTGAGGATCGTCTTGAGCCAATCCGGTGTCGCCGCCGCGATCCGCTTCCAGGCCCCGGAGAGGATGTCCTCGATCTTGCCCCACAGGCCCGCGAAGAAGGGGACGATGCCGTTCCAGCGGTCGTAGAGCCAGCCGATCGGCGTGTTGGCCTCGATCCACTTCAAAGCCCCGCCGAAGATCTGGCCGACCTTGTCCCACAGGCCCTTGAAGAAGGCGGCGATCTGCTTCCAGTGGGTGATGACGAGGTAGACCGCGCCGGCGATCAAGCCGACGGCCACCACGATAGCGAGAATCGGGATCTCTATGCCGAACAGGGCCACGCTGGCGGCGAGCGCTGGCGCGACCAGGCCTGCGAGAAAACCGCCGAGAGTGACGATCGCCGCGCCCGCTTCGACCATGACCACCAGGAACTGAGCGCCGATGAACGCCGCCAAGGCGATCAGGACGCCTTTCATGAAATTGGTGTTCGACGCCAGATCAAGAATTTTGTCGGCGAAGTTGCTGGCGAGAGTTAGGACCCGCTCCAATTTGGGCATCAGATCGGGCAGTTTCTGGACCAGATTGTTCACGGCGTCCGTGAACTTCTGGAGCGCGCCGGGAGACATGTGCTCGATCCACGCGGTCACCTTGTCGATCACGTTAGTGAGGGTTGGGATGAGGCGGGAGCCTACCTGCATCTCCAGCCCCCGGACCGCGATCCCCATCCGGTTCTTTGCCTGAATGTAGCGCTCGGCGGACTCGGCGTCCTTCTGGGTCAGCACGCCGTGGGCCTCGATGATCTGGGCCTCCAGCCGCTTCAGCTCGTCGCCGCCGGCCAGCAACATAGGCAACATCCGGATGCCGGCGCGGCTGAACAGGTCCATGGCCAGCTTGGCGCGCACGGCCGGGTTCCTGATCTTGGTGAAGGCCTCGGCGACCCTGAGGATCGCCTTCTCCGGGTCCCGGGAGAGCGCCTTCACCTCGGGCATGGAAATATGGAGCGCCCCGAACGCCCGCCGCGGCTCCTTCTTTCCGGTCATGGCGTCGACCATCTGGCGCTGCATCATGAAGATGCCGCGGCTGAGATCGTCCGGGTCGACACCCAGTTGCTTGGCCGCGAAGCCGAGGCGCTGGATGACCTCGACGGTGGTTCCCGCCTTCTGCGCCGCGTGAAGGAAGCCTTCCCCGAGATCCGCCGTCTTGTTGGTGAGATCGAGGATGCTCTTGGCGGCCAGCGTCGCGCCTCCAATCAGGGCCGCGCCGCCCAACACTTCGCCAACGCCGATCTTCTTGAAGACGTTGTTGAAGCGGGTGACGCGGCCCTGGAGGCCGCCGATCACGCCGCCGATCTTGCGCAGGGGCGAGGTGGCCTTGTCGATGGCCTGGACGACGAGGCTAAGTTTTAAGTCCTTCATCGCAGAGGCGCCTCGCCTGGTCGTGCCACATCGTCAGTTCTTCGAAGTCCATCTCCCACAGCTCGGACGGCGGGAAGTGGAGCACCCCGGCGAGATCGCCTAGGACGGCCCGCCAGTCGTCGGGGTATCCGGAAAAAAATCGCCGACGATCTCCCCCAGGCCCGACACGTCCTCGCCGTCCAGCTCGTCGAGCTGGAGCGGGGTGAGGCCCGTCAGGGCGCCGATCAGGGCCAGGGACTGGGTGATCGCGCCGGGAAATTTGTCGAGCAGCCGCAGGTCCTTGGCCTTGGCCCGCCGAACCGTGACCTCGGTGACGGTCTCGGTGCGCGCCTCGCCGCCCTTGGGGGTGAAGGTCTGCTCGATCGGGTGCTTGAGGGTGTAGATGACAGGCTCGTCCATCAGGTGACCTCGTCGGCGGGTGGGCCCAGGAAGACCAGCTTCGCCTTGCCGTCCTTCTGGCTGATGTTAGGCGGCTCGGAGAGCCAGGCGCCGTTGATGGCCCAGGTCTGGCCGGTGTCGGCGGCGAAGCTGACGGTGCTGTTGGTGATGTTGCGGTAGGCGTCGATGCTGAACGACGCGTCGATGGCGACGCTGACCTCCAGCTTCGATTCGGCGATCTCCTCGCGGAAGCCGAGGATCACGTTGCCCTTCTGCACCGGCCGCATGTAGCCGCCCGGATCGAGGGTGGCGGCGGCGTCGGAAAGCAGGGCCAGGCCGTCGACGGCGATGGTCGCCAGGCCGAGAATTTTGCTCATGATCAGCGCCCCTAGAACGCGAACTGGATTTGGCCGGCGTTCACCCGCAGGCCGCTGACGATGTCCGGCGGGATGAGGGAATTGACCCGGCTGCGGTCGGTCGGGTCGCGCTCGACGATCAGCAGCGACTTGAACTCGTCGATGTTCTCGACCAGGCCGGCCAGCTCCCAGTCGCGCGCCAGACAGACCTGCTCGGCCGCCAGCATCCGGGTGTTCACCATCGCCTGCCCCGGCGCGACGGTGCTGTCGTCGGTCAGCTTGCACCTGGGGAACTTGGTCGCCATGCGCACCCGCCAGGTGAAGCGCAGATAGGCCAGGGTGATCATGGTGTTCACGTCGAGATAGGAATCGTCGGGAACGCCCGCGCCGTTGAGCTGGTAGGTGGTGATCGGCCGCTCCAGCAGGACGTTGCCGCCGGCGTCGACGGTGTGGGTGGAGATGCCGTCGTGGAGCAGGCCGTCGCGCTCGGCGCGGGTGAACCGCTCGGTGTCATTGGGGGCGATGTCGCCGGCGAGGCTGAGGGTCTGGAACGGCCGGGCCGGATCGATGGCCCCGTAGAGGGCGATGACCCCGGCCTCGCGGGCGGCGCGCTCCCACGGCGTGACCGGGCCGACGCACTCGCTGATCGATATGTCGGGGCTGTTCTGGGCCGCGCCGAGCGTCTGCAGCGAGCCGAGGCTGCCTTTGGCCGAACAGTAGGCCATGCCCTCGATCATCTCCAGCGGACCCCGACGATCGGCCATCTCCGTGGCCAGCGCCGCCAGGTTGGCGCCGTCGGTCCACGGGCAAACTATGGTGTGGCACTGCTTGTCGCCAATGGCGGCGAGGGCGGGGCCGATGTCGGGGTTTCCCGAGCCGGCCACGCCGGCGGCGGTGTTGAGCGCCAGGCCGGCCGGCAGGGCGTCGCTGGCGTAGAAGTTCACCCGGAAGTCGACATAGTTGCCGCTCTCGCCCTTCCAGGCCACGGTCGAGTTGACCACCGCGCCGGCCGCCACGGCGGAGACCGGCAGGTCGGGATCGGCGTTGATGGCGGCGGCCAGGGCGGTCGCCAGGGTGGCCAGGGGCTCGGCCGCCGCCACCGCGATCTGCACCACCGCGCCGCCGATATAGAGCGACAAGGTGCCCGCTCCGGTCGGAATCGCGGTGAAGGTGGTCACGTAGGTCGCCGCCACGCCGGCGACGTTCTGCGGCACGGCCATGGCCCAAAGCTCGGTGGTCTTGTTGACGCCCTGGAGGGCCAGGATCATGCGGTCCAGCATGGAGCCCCGGCCGAACGCCGCCGCGCCGTCGCCGACGGCGTTGATGGGCACCGGCATGAGGCTGGCGGCCGAGCCCGCCCCGAGCTTCTGGCCGAGCACCATGATCCGGGTATCCCACGGCGCCAGGGACTTCTGGGCGCGCGTGTTGTCGAACTCGACGAACGCGCCGGGGGTGCGGATCGTCAGCGGGATGGAGTTGAATTCGAGCATCGATCAGCCCTTCTTGTCGACGACGGCGGCCGGCGCGGCGGGAGGCTTCGGCTCGACCAGCTTCACGTCGCCGGCGGCGACGCGCCGCTCCCAGTAGGAGTTCCAGGCGACGGCGGTCTCGGCCTTCAGGAGCTTGCCGGAGCCAGGATGGCGGATGCGTCGCCCGTCGACGGGGCGGATGGTGCGGGTGTCGCTCATGGCGCCCAGGGTCCTTCCAAGGTGACGGTGTCGGTGGCGACGGCGTGGGGGTCGTCGGGGATCTGCACGCCCGGAGCAGCCGGATCGGCGTCCACGTGGCCGTAGGGGGCCGGGTCCCAGTTGGCGTGGAAGGTCACGAAGTCGGCGACATCGCCACTGAGCGGCGCGCGGTCGTAGTAGAGGGCGGTGGCGAAGGTGGCCGCGTAGAGCGAGATCTGGCGAAGGGCCGGGATGTCGGCGTTCTCCACCGGCAAAACCGAGGTCGGCTCGAAGGCGTCGATGTCCAGGCCGAACGTCTGGTCGCCCATGATCTGCAGGGCGTCCTCGGCCAGCTGATAGGACCCCGGCTCGGAAGCCGAGCCGCCCAGCCGCCGCGACTGTTCGTTGCGCACGTTCTCGGCCCCGACCACCAGGGCGAAGGTGGAGTGGACGCGGTAGCGGCCGGCGGCGATCCGCTCGGCCTTGTGCGAGCCGCCGAACGCCGCCCAGCAGGCGGGATAGCGGACCTTGCTCTCCAGATACTTGTCGAAGTTGGAGGGCCAATTTTCCAGGGTCCGGTAATCGTAGCCGAGCAGCCCCGAGGCGCTGGCCGCCTTGACCCTCTCCAGCATGGCGTTCTCGACGAGACCAATCATGCCGCGGCCTTTTCGAGGTAGCGCTCGGCCTGCGCGCCCATCTCCTCGCGGTCCTCCTCGGAGACGCCGAGGTAGGGGCGGGCCGGGATGGTGACCTGGGCCACCTGGCGCCAGCCGACGCCCGGGATGCGGAACCTGAGCATCCCGCCGCCCTTGGCGCGGATCACCCCGCCCAGCTGGTGGATGGCGGCGTAGATCAGGTTGGAGCCCACCTCGGCGTGGTTGCCGTCGGCGTCGTGGGTGATCGAATCGCGCAGGTGGCCGTGCGCGATCAAGGTCGTGCCGCCTTTGAGGCGGGCGCGGATCGACGGGCGCCAGGTCGCGCCCTCCGGCGACTGCTGGGTGCGGAACCGCTTGCGGGTGGACGACTCCAGGGCCGCGCCGATGGCGTTCATCAGCGGCCGGGCATGGGCGGTCGCCGAGGCGATCTTGGCGATGCGCTTGCCGACCGAGCCCAGGTCGGCGCTCGACACCGAAAGGGAGACGCCACCGCCGGCCACGTCACATTACCGTCAGGGAGCAGCGGGAGAAGAGGCGGGGATTGCCGCTGGTCTCGATGTTGTCGGAGCGCGACGGCGGCTCGACGGCCGCCACGTCGATCTTGATGGCGCCCCGGCTGATGTCGCGCAGGGTCGTCCGGGCCTCCTTGTGGAGGACGGCCACCCGCTCGGGGGCCTGGTCGGCGTAGAGGCGGTAGCGGGCGATGTCGCAGGCCACGTCGACCAGGATAGCCGGGACGCTGGGCAGCGGCAGGGCGTATTTCGCGCCCACGTAGCCGTCGACGATGCTGCTCGCCGCATCGAGGGCGCTCTGGGCCACGGCGGCGTCGATCTGGTCCGCCGGCGGCTGCGAGCGGTCGGTGAGCTGGATCATCTCCCGCTCGCCGAATCGCGTCACCAGGTCGGCGAGGACGGCGTAGGTCACCGGCGCCGAGCCTTGGGCCGAGGTTTCCTTACCGGTGCGGGGACGGCGACACCGCCGCCGCCCCGCTCCGTAATGGCGGCCGTGACCGCCTTGGTATTGGGTTGCGCCTCGCCGCCGGCGGCGGCCAGGCCGAGCTTGACCTCCGGCTGGTCCTTGGGGTCGCCGACCACTTCGACGAAATCGCCGGCCGGGTCGATCGGCTCGGAGGGGTGGGTCGGCGGCGCGGCGGCAATGCCGCGGGCGCGCTCCCAGTCCTTGCGGAACTCGATCGTAATGGCCGGGTCAGCGACCAGGTCGGCGTAGTCGGCTGGTGAAATCCGGTCGAATTCCGCCTGGTTCAGATAGAGCGCGGCGCGGCCGTCCCGCGTCCCCACAGCGGTGGAGTCGAAGATAAGCCCGCCGCGCCGGTAGGGCGATCGGGTGGACAAAAAGCGGATGACGCTCATCGGCGCTAGGCGAGCCAGGGCACGACGAGGCTTTCGGCGGTCTGATACCACTCGTTGGACGAGCCGCCGGGGCCATACATGGTGTTGGTGATGAGGAGCGCCGCCGCTTCCAGGGTCGGCGGCACCACCAGCAGGCCCGGCATGACGCCGATCGGCCGCCCGTAGTCGCTCTTGAGGCTCATCAGGGCGGCGCGGGCGGCGGCGTAGTGGGCGGCGTCCAGCGGCGCGGTCGAACCCCAGCAGAACTGCGGGAAGCCGTAGCCCACGTTGTGGCGGGCGTCGACGCCGTAGATGTATTCGCGGCGGTTGAAGACGTTCTCGTCCTCGATGCGGTCGAGCGCCACGAACTGGAAGGGTTTGCGATCCTGAAAGATGATCGGCTTGATGTAACGCGAGGCGTCGATCAGGAACCACGGGGAGCCGCCGCCCGGCGCGTTGTCGGTGTTGGCGTAGGTGGTGGGCGCGCCGTTGGCGTCGAGCACCGGGTGGGCGGCGCTGAAATAGGGCTGGCCATCGAAGCACGGGGTGGCGAAGCCGGCCCCCAGCAGGGCGTAGACCAGCTTGTCCTTATGGCTGACGGTGGCCAGGCCCATCTCCGAGAACAGCGGCCCGTAGATGCCGAGGTTGTCGTCGTCGATGTCGTCGCGGTCGACGCTGATGGTGAGCTCGTAGGGGTTGTTCTTGATGGTGTAGGAGCTGGTGGCGAGGTTCTGGACCACCCGGTCGCCCAGCCATTGGCGCACGTTGGGGACCTTGCCGATCCAGCCGTACTCCTCGGTCTTGGTCGAGGAGTTGACCGTGGTCGCCACCTTGTCGGCGAGCGGCTTGGCCTGGGTGATCGCCCCCTGGTAGGCGGCGTTGAAGCTGATCCCGAGGTTGACGAGATTGGCGCGGTTGATGATCACGGGTTTAAGGGTCCTTAGACGGGATAGGGGACGGCGCCGGTCGCCACGTAGACGCCCAGCGAATCGACGAAGAGGATCTGGCCGGCGACCGAGCGCGTGCTCCCGCCGTTGGTCTTGGCCACCGTGTGGTCGTCGACCACGTAGGCGTCGGCGCCGATGTCGGCCTGGGCGACCAGGTCGCCGCCGGCGGAATTGTCCCAGCGGTAGCAGCCCGGCCGGACGTTGGCGGTGATCGCGCCGTCGGCCCCGCCGGTGTTGTCGGCTCCCAGTTCCGCCCGCCCGACCGCCTTAAGGGTCGTGGCGACGGCGCCCGGCACGGCGAAGCCGCCGGCGTCGAGGCAGACGAGGGCGCCGGCGTAGATCTTCGCCCCGCCCTTGACGAAGCGGTCGAACATCTCGCCGGTGCGGCGCGGGGTGTTGCGGTCGGCGGTGAGGGCGGCCATGACGGTCTAGCGGGCTCCGAGCAGTTGCTTTTTCGAGGCGAGGTAGGCCTCCTCGGAGACGCCGATCGCGCTGGCGGCGGCCTTCTCTTCGGTGGTGAGGGGGGAATCGAGGTTGGCGCGGGCGGCGGCCGTATCCATGGCCTCGCCGCTCAGCACCACCGGCGCCGCCCCGACGAAATCGGCGAAGGCGACCGGATCGGCCCGGTAGAGTTTCAGGGCATGGTCGCGGCCGGCGGGTGTGATCTTGCCGCCCTTGACCGCCGCGTCCACGGCGGCGGTGGCCTTGGCCTCGGCGCCCGTCTCCTCGATGGCGTTCACGCGCGCCTGGAGCTCGGTGTAGACGGCCATGGGGACGAAGGCCTTCGGGTCGGGCTCGACCTGGGCCTTGGCGGCGGCGGCGGCGGCCTCGATCTCGGCCGGCTTGGCGTCGTTCGCGGCCTTCCGGGCGGCGGCGGCGGCGGTCATCTTCTCGATCGTCGCGGTCTCGGCGAGGCCCAGGGCGTTGGCGACGGCTTTGAGGTCCATTTCGGGCGTGTCCAGTTGCGCGGCCGCGACGGCCGCCAGTTCGGTGAAGTTGGGATGGTTGACGAGGCCCGCGTTCCAGATGCGGGTGAGGGCGCCGGTCGCCTTGTCGAAGGAGAAGAACGGCGAGATGTAGCGATACTCGCGGGCCTTGATCTTGGCGGCGGCTGCGTCGGTCCACTCGACCCTCGCCCACACGCCGTCCGGCTTGGTGTCGAGGCTCTTGATCCAGCCGGCGGCGGGCGCGGCCCCGCCGACACCGTCCTTCGCCCCGAAAACCATCTGGTGGTCGTAGTCGATGGCGATCTCGGCCGAGCCGGCGCTGGCCAGGCTGGCGTCGATCACGCGCTGGGCGTGCGCCGGGTCGTCCAGGCGATAAGGCCCGCGCCCGTCGCGGCCTCGCACGACGCCCATGGGGAAGAGCTGGATGTACTCTTTCGGCGCGCCGTCGCTCGCTGCCACGTCGGCGCTGTGGGCGCAGGAGGCGGTGTTGGGCAGATGGAGGGGCGAGCGCGACATCGCCGCGACTTGTCGCCGCCCCGGCCGGCGCAAAACACCCTGAACTAATTCAGGGTGAAGGGGGCGCGCCGAAAAGCGCACGCTCGGAGTTGTCCGCCAAACGCGGCGGGTTTGCAAACCCCTCTTAAGGAGAGACGAGTGACCGACACCACCATCAAGAACGAGGGCGATGTCCTCGGGACCGGCAAGAAGAACGCCGACGGCAGCCCCGTGCAAGAGCTGGACCGCGACGGCCAGAAGGTCGGCGAGATCAAGAACAAGGAGCACGTGGAGAGCCACGTGACCACCGAGAAGAACGCCGACGGCACGCCGGTGAAGGAAATCACCAGCTAGGCTCTGTTGCGATTTTAGCGATCTTAGGGAAAGGCCCTGGCGGGGACGCCGGGGCCTTTTTCTTTGCTCAGCGCCCGCCGCGCCACCATCGTCGCAGGTCGAAGAGCAGGGCGAAGATCACCCCGGTCACAACCGTGAAGGCATAGGCGGTCACCCACCAGGGGCGGCCGGGCTCCAGAGCCCAGAAGCCGCCGCCGGTCACCAGGGCGGCGAGCGCGGCGACAGCGAGGATGCGCAGGGCCCGTCTCATGGGCCGCTAGCCTGGCACGGCCGGCGCGGAACGCCTAGGGCGGCCAGGCCACGGCGCCCTGGCGCAGGCGGGCGAGATCGCCGCCCTTGGACGTGGCCGCCCACCAGCCGCCGCCGCCCCAGTCCACGACGACGTCGGCCCCATGGACCTTGGCGAAATAGCGCCGGACCAGCAGAGAGTCGCCGGTCGGCCCGAAACGCCAGGCGCGGCGGATTTCGTCCGGCTCGCTTAGCGCCTGGCCGATCAGCGGCAGGGCGGCGATCGTCGCCGCCGGCAGCCGCACCGGGCGACCGACGGAGTCCTTGAACAGGCCCACTCCGATCACCAGGCCATCGCCGGTCTTGTCGGGCCAGATCACCGTCTTTTCGAGCGAGGCCCCGAAGCCGGCGAGAAAGTCATCGACGGGGGAGCCGGCGACGATCGCCGCCGCGCCCGCCTCGCCCTCGCCCCCGGCATCGCTTTCGTCCGGCGCGCCCATCGGCGAGGGTGTGTCGCGCTCCAGGTAGGCCTTGCCGACGTTGTAGCCCCAGCCTGGCCCGATGCCGCCCTCGACGCTCACCACCTCGCCGGTGCGCGGGTTGGTGTAGCCGCGCTCGGGGAAGGCGATCGGCTTGTCGGTGACCGCGTCGCCGTGGCGGTCGAGCTCGTCCTGGGAGACCTGGACGGTGGTGCAGCGGCAGCCGAAATCGCAGGGCGGGTTGTGGTCGTCCCACCAGTCGTCGTCGACCGGCAGGGTGGTGCCGTCCCAGGCGGCGTGCTCGGGGCGCACCCGGTCGTCGCCGGCGGTCTCGTAGCGGAGGAACTGGATCGTATCCTTGGTCTCCTGGACCCGCTCCCAGCGGCCGGCGGCGTAGGCGGTCCTCATGTTGGTGTCGAAGATCGTCCGGAGGCGGCGCGGGCTGCCCAGCTGCACCACCTTCTTCTCGCCGGTGAGGGGGTCGATCGCCCATTGCTTGCCCCACCAGCCGTGCGCCTGGAGGAGCGGCCTCAGGCCCTTCTGAAAGGTCTCGAACGTCGTGCCGTTCACCAACGCCTTGTCCACCGCGTCGCGGATGTCCTGGAGCACCGCCGGCCGCATGGCCTTGGCCACCGTGAACGCCTTGGCGTGCTCCTCCTGCCACATGTCCTGCCAGGCGAAGCTGGCCTTGAGGCCCTTCCCCCGGAAATACTTGATCGCCTCGGCCGGCGGCAGGGGCTTGAGGGAGATGTCCGCCATATCAGGGCCAGGCCGCGATCACCGAGGCCAGCGCCAGGCCTCGGGCGTTGAGGGTTCCGGGCGGCCCCTGCACGTTGTCCGAGCCATCCGGGTAGGTGATCGGCGCGGCGTTGTCGCCGGCCTTCGGCGTCGCCCCGAACCACGAGCACAGCGCCAGGGCGGCGATCTCGGCCACCGAGGCGACGGCGACAGTGTTGAGGACGGTCTCGTCCTTCTGCCCGATGGCGTCGGAGATGGCCGGCAGGCCGACGAACTTGCAAACCCACTGAAACGCGTCGAGCTGCGGCGCCATGTCCACCGCCCGGCCGAACAGATGCTGGCAGAAACAGCGGACGCCCGAGCGGCGGATCGCGCGCAGCATGGCCCAGGTCTGCAGGGTGCGCGTCCAGGCCAGGGTGTTCGCGGCGAAAATGGTGCGGGTGGGCGCCGCGACCGTCGGCAGGTCGCTCGCCTTGACCCCGTCGTCGTTGGCGCCGGCAAAGGCCAGGGCCGCGAAGGCGTCGGCCTGGGCGCGGAACCCGCCGGTCCACAGAAAATACCATCGAGCCAGCTTGAGGCCGCTGCTGGAGATGCCGCCGGCCCCCAGCTGGACGGGCGCGTGGCCGGGGTTGGCGAGGTTCCACGCCGTGACGGCCTGGGCGGCGAGGCCCAGCTGGGCGATCCAGGCGGCGGCGGTGGCGTCGGCGATGGCCTGGCTGTTGTCCCGCACGTTCGGGTCGAGGCCGGGCGGCTGTTGCTGGTAGTTGAGGCCGCTGTCCGGCTCGTTCTCCACGGTGATCCAGGTGATAAGGCCGGGGTAGCGATCGAGCAGCGCCGTGATCTGGGCCCTGTAGAGCGCCGGATCGGGCGGCGGGACGGCCAGATTGGTGGCGCCGGTCACGTCGTGATTTTTGAGGTTGGCGAGTACTTTGTAGCCCGCGCCGCCGACCTGGCCCATCAAGGTGTCGTAGAAGGCGGGCGCCGAGGTCATCTTGGTGTTGTCGACGCCGGTCCGGTAGATGCTCGCCGGCAGCAACGACATCGAGGTCAAGAAAAGAGGATTGCCCGAGCCGTCCACCTTGGTGTTGTCGTATTGATAGCCGCGCACCACCGGCGACCTGGGCGCCGGCGCGGCGCCGCCACGCAGGACCTGGCTCTGACGGCGCCGAACCGCCGCGATCGGGGCCGAGCCGCGCAGGACGAGGGCCTTGGCCCCCCAGTTCATCGGACCGGCGAATTGCGGCCCGTAGACGATCGGCGCGCGGTTGGGCGGCCGGACGAATCCCCAGTGCAGGACCGACGAGCCGGTCATGGCCGGGAAGGGATTGAGGGCCTGGTCTGGGATGTATCCGGCGTCCGCCCCGCCGCCGATCTCCAGGAGGGTGAAGATCACGAGTTCGTTGCTGGGCTGGATCATCACGCCCGAAGAGATGGACGGCGCCTGGCCGAGGCCCTTGGCGTTGTTGGCCTCACGGTCGATGGCCTCGACCCCAGGGATGGCGATGGCGCCCATCTGGTGAAGGTTCTGGTTGTTGCTCCATGTGGTGGTGATCTTGGCCCCGATCGGCAGGGGATTGGCGATGGCCAGCGCCAGGGCGATCTGCGAGGCCCCGCCGGTCGGCTTGACCGCCATCAGGAGCGGATAGGGCGCATTGCCCTGGTCGTCGACGATCGAGGTGACCGACGCCCCGCCCTCGTTGGCGGCGGGGACGAGGACGGTCCAGCCGGCCGGGACGGCGGCGGTCAAGGTGAGGGCGACGGTAAACCCGGTGGTCGCCGAGGCGTTGCCCAGCCAGACGGGATCGCCGATCTGCGCCAACTCACCGGCCGCCGAAGGTGATCGCCAGCCCCGCCTGGGTGATGTCGGCCGGGTTGGGGCAGGTCACGTAATATTGCGCCTGGCCCGGCTGGACGGCGTCGAGGAGTACGACCTGGCCGACCCGCTGACCGGCCGGGAAGCTCACGTTGGCGAAGGGAGTCCCCCAATTCCAGGCCGTGTAGGTTTGCGGCAGGACCGGCCCGGCGCGCGAGCTGGCGCTGCACAGCAGCGGATCGAACGTGATCGGCGCGGGCCATGAGAGCGGCCCCAGCTCCTCGCCGTCCTGCAAGAGGCCGGCGGCCGAAAAGGCGATGGGCGTCCAGGGCGGGGCGGCCGGGGCGCCGGCGTAGCGCACGATCAAGGGCGTGGGGCCGGCGCTGTCGGTGTCGAGCGTAAAGATCGCGGTCTGCGCCCCGGCGTTGGGGGTGCGGACGGCGAACGGCCGGATCATGACCAGGTCGTCACCGCCGGACAGCAGCTCGACCAGAGCGTGTTGCAGGTCGACCGCGCCGGCGCCCGCCGGCAGCAGGCCCAGAATTGTCACCGCGTCGAGGGTAAAACGGATCTGCCCCTGGTCGAGCACCTGGCCGGCCGCGGCGGCGACCACGGTCCCGTCGCCGGCGATCAACCGCTGGACGAAGGCGCGGCCGTCCAGGCTCTGCGGCACATCGGGGCCGAACCCGGCTGGGTTGGGCATGGTGAGCTGCAGCAGGCACACCGCCGGCTGGCCGACGATCACCTGGCCGGCCCCGCTGGCGTCGTAGACCCCGCGCAGGACGAGGGTGGCGGTCACAGGTAGAGCATCCCCACGATCACGTCGCCGGCGGAAACGGCGGTGGTGTCGGCGTCGGCCGCCGCGCCGGTGATCGCGTAGGCGATGCCGGTCGAGAAATAGGCCCCCAACGGCCCGGCCAGCATGGTGGAGAGGCTGAGCGTCTGGCCGGCGGGAACCGGCAGGGTGAGAACCGGCGTGTCTGTTCCGACGGTGGGGGCCGAGGCCTTGTTGTAGAGTTTGAGATAGCGGGTGGAAGCGGCGACGTTGGCGACCGTCCCGCCGTAGATGCGGCCGGCGCTGCTTTTGACCGAGGTGGCGTTGGTGGTCGCCGCCGCGATCAGCTTGTGCATCGAGAGCGCGCCGGTGGCCCCGGTCGAACCGGTGAGCGCGCCGATCAGGTTAGAGGAGGCGGCAAGGCCGACGTTGCCGGCGATGGAGACCGAGCCCGACACCGGCTGGGTGACCGCCGAGCCGTCCACCTTGAGCGCGGTCATGGCGGCCACCCCCTGAACCGATAGCACGTCGGCCGAGGCCGCGCCGGCCGTCCCGAGCGCCGGCTGCTTGGCGGCGGTGGCGGCGCCGGCGGGTAGCGGCAAGGCGGCGGCGCTGACCGGCTGCGTCGCTTGCCAGAAGGTCCCGGTGACCGCGAGGGGCGCGGCGAGGAGGGCGCGGACAGCCTCGGTCTTGGCGGCGATGTATTTGGCGATGGCGATGCGCGAGCCGGCCCCCGAGCCGGACCAGGCGGCGTCGGCCTGGGCGCCCTGCGTCGAATCCCAGCCGTCGGCGAAGCTCGCCGCCGCGCCGGTGACCGCCCCGCCACCCCCGCCGCCGCCGGAACAGTTGGCGCAGTACATTCGCAGCGTGCCGCTGTCGACGGCCCCGGACCCGGTGGAGGCCGGGTAGCCGCCGAGCCACTGGACGTTGACGCCGTCGGTGTAAAGCGGCGGGGTGGCCGACGCCCGGCCGGCGATGGCCAGGGCGGCGAGTCCGACGAGGCTCCAGTAGAAAAGGCGGATCATGGTTTGTCTCCGGTTGCGAGGGTGTGTCCCGTGATCCCGGCCAGGCGCGCGGCGAAGTTGGCTTGGGCGAGCAGGGTGGCCGCCTGATCGACGTCCATTGCCGCGACAACCCCGGCCAGGCGGTCGCGGACCTCCTGCAGGGTCGCGCAGCCGGCGACCATGGCTTCGGCCGGGCCGATCAGGGCCTTGGCGATCGGCCGCCAGTCGGACAGCGCATCGTCGATTCCGGCGTCGATGGCGTCGGAGGCGGCGGGGGCGGCCACAGCGGAGGCCGCCTCGCCGCCGGATTGGCGTTTGAGAAGCTTTGAGAAGGCAAAGAAGGCGGTCGCCGCTGCCTCCGCTGGGTCGGTGGCCACCTGGCCTTCCTCGGCCCTGTCGAGGCCGCTTTCGGGCGCGGGGGGCCGCCGGGTCGGCCAAGTCGGCGCGGCGGGGGCCAGGACCGCCTCCTGGCCGTCCGGTTCGGGCGCCCCGAATTTGTCGCGCGCCCACTTGACCGGCACCTGGAGCCCCAGGGGCACCATGATCTGCAGCGAGTCGGCCAGGGCCTTGATGTCGACCGCCTCGGGCAGCCCGATCTGGATTCGCGGATACTTGCCGCTGGGCGGCGGCCCGTTGTTGAGATTGACCATCGGCCGGACCAGGTCGCGGTTGAGCGTCCCCTCCAGCATGTTGGCGTCGGCCGCCATGATGTCGCGGCGCACCTCGTTGTGGGTCTTGCCCACCGCGTGGCCGCCGGCGATGGCGTCGGTGGTCGCCGTCTGGCCGAGCACCACCTTGGACATCTGGGTGTCGCAATAGTCGGCCAGGTGCTTGTAGACCGCCCCGTCGCCGCCCGAGCCCGCCCCCTTGCCGTCGATGAACTCGATCTGCATGGACTCGCTGATCACGGCGGCGGCGTCCGAGCCGATGTTGGAGACCGCCGTCGCCAGCTTTCGGATGTTGTCCTCGGTCTCGCCCACCGCGTGCTTGCCTAGGCGCAGCGGCATGCCGAAGACCTCGGCGAAGGAGACCCAGTCCTTCATCGTGTAGGATTTGAACATCCAGTACCAGGCGACGGGTCGGGCCAGCCCCGCGCGGATCGGCAGGCCGCTCTTGGCCGGGTGGCGGTGGTCGATGAACTTGTAGGGCGGCAAGAGGAGCGGCGGCCCGACGTCGCGCAGAAGCAGGGTCTCGCCATCGATGCGGTCGAACTGGAACCAGCGCGGATCGCGGCGTTTCAGAGCGCCGGGCATCCACTGGCGCTCGCTCATGTCCCAGATGATCTCGGTGGCCGAGAAGCCCTTGCCGACCGCGTCGAGGATGTCAAAGAGCTCCATCTGGAGCTGGTCGCGGGCGAGCCAGTCGCGCACCAGCTGGGCGTCGGCCTCCGAGCGGGCGTCGTCGCCGCCGGCCTGGATGGTGATCTCCAGCTGGGCCACGGCGCGCTTGCGGGTGGAGAGAACGCCTAGATAGTGGAGATCCTTCTCCTCCATCTCCTCGG
This sequence comes from Caulobacteraceae bacterium, assembly GCA_051002715.1. GTDB lineage: Bacteria > Pseudomonadota > Alphaproteobacteria > Caulobacterales > Caulobacteraceae > Acaudatibacter. The sequence continues at coordinate 28,755 of JBPCMA010000058.1, read as the reverse complement.
CGAGGTCGAGGTAATCGATGGGCAGTCCCTGCTCGGCCCCCAGCATCACCTGGGCCATGGTCGCCGGATCGATGCCTTGGGCGATGTGGTTTGAGAAGATGGTCCGCACGCCGGCCATGGTCGGGCCGGCGATCTCCTCCTTGAGGGCGGCCAGGACCACCGGCTGGCCGTGCTGGTCGAGCAGCTGGGCCATCACCACGCCCCGCGCCCGAAGGACGCCCGGCCCGAGCCGCCGCCCGACCTTGCCCCGTCGTAGCGGTAGCGGTCGCGGTAGGACGGGTGGCCGTCGTTATCGTCATGCCGGTAGGGGCCGTCCAGGCCGGTGCGGCGCGGGACGGGCAGATAGTCGAATTCCGTGCCCGGCGTGTCGGCGGCGCGGCAGGCGAGGCCGGCGGCCCAGAAGCGGTCGGCGTGTACCTTGTCGTCATTGACCAGCCGCACCTGGCCCTGGGCGCCGGCGGCCTTCTTTACCGCGCGCAGGTCGGCGCGGATGATCGGGTCGGGCGGGACGCGGATCAGGCCGCGCTCGAATCGCTGGACCAGCGAGGTGGCGAGATCGAGCCGGTTGGGGGCGGTCAGCAGCACCCCGACCACCCGGTAGGAGCCATGGCGGCCCTGTGCGTCCTCCACCACCTTCTCCCCCATGCCGGTCTGGTCGATCCAGCAAGAGGCGATCCGGCGGCTGGCGAAGAGCCCGTCCATGTAATCGTCCTGGTGCTTGAAGGTCGCCCCATGCTCTTCGTAGCGGTCGCGCAGCCACAGGACGTCGCCGACCAGCTCGAAACCCCAGACGATCGCCCCGTCCACTCGCCGGGCCACGTCGCGGCCGACATACATCAGGCCGCCGCCGTAGCGCTCGGGATCGCCGGCGTCGGCGTGCTCGCAGGCCGCCAGGTCCTCGGGCTTGATCAGCGAGCCGGCGCCGGCGCGGGGGACGCAGTCCAGTTCCTCCTCGGCGTTCTCGCCGTAATAGCCCCTGATATCCGCTTCCCACTCGACGGCGCCGGCGGCGCTCGGCGTCTCGCCCTTGACCAGGCAGGTGCGCTCGTAGAGGCCGTCTCCTTGCGCGTCGGCGAAGGTGATGGTCAGGGGCGCGCCCTTCTGCTCGCCGGCCCGGATGCGGTCGAGCAGCTGATTGAATGCGTTGCTGACCCCGTCGTGGGTGGAGACCACGATCACGTTGCCGCCCCAGATCAGCATCGCCATCGCCGCCTTGAGCATCTCCTCCAATTCGTCGTGAAAGGCCGCCTCGTCGAGAATCACCTGGCCTTGTATGCCGCGCAGGGAGCGGGGCCGGCTCGGCAGGGCGACGATCTTGAAGCCGGAGGCGAAGGTGATGCGGAAGGCGGCGACGTGCTTGCCGGCCGCGTCCTCGAACAGCTCCTCGCCGACCTCCGCGCCGACGTGGCCGAAAGCCTCGGCCCACATGGCGCAGATGGCGACGAACTCGCGCGCCATGTCGAGGTTGTAGCCGATGTAGAAACTGTTCTTGCCCCGCGCCGAGCGGCGGGTGGCGGCGCACAGCACCGCCAGGGCGGCCAGGCCCCAGGTGAGGCCGATCCGCCGGCTCTTCTCGATGACCACGAACCCGGAGGCCAGGCACAGCGCCACCGCCTCTCGCTGATAACCCAGCAGGACGCCGTCCATCGGCCGCCCGCGCAGGGCGCCGGGGAGGTGAGCCTCCGTCTTGGGGAAGGGGCCTTCGATCACGCCACCCCCAGGATCTTCTTCATGACGAAGTCGGCGGTTTCGGCCGAGAGCCCGCCCTCGCCGCCGACGGACTCTTTCACCGCCGCCGCCGCCTCTTTCAGCGCCGCCTTCTTGATCGAAAGGGAGCGGTCGGCGTCGGTCTTCAAAGCCCGGCTGATCTCGCCGATCGATCGAGCGAAGAACATCAGGTTTTCCGGGTCTAGCGTGGCGCCCTCCTCCATGCCGGCCAGCAGGTCGAAGGCCAGGCTCTGAAATCCCTGGGCCAGCACCTGCAGGCCCTTGCCGTCGGCCACCTGGGGGCCGACCTCGGCGACCAGGCGATCGGTGATGTCCTGGCTGCGGCGCACACGGGCGGCGATCTTGTCGAATTGCACCGAATAGCGCCCGATCGCCGAGCGCGACGGCAGGGTGTCCGCCTCGCCGGTCAAGGTCCGCAGGTGGGCGACGATGGCGTCGAGCGTCACCCGGCCGCGCAGCAGGCGGTCGATCTCCGCGCGCAGCTCCGGCGAGAGGTCGTAAACCTTGGACCGGCCGGCCATCAGCCGTCAGCTCCCGGGCGAGGGGCGCTGAATCCCCGGCACAATGGCATGGCCACGCGCCACGTCGAGCCCGCGATCGGTGAGGGTCGCCACCGCTAGGCCGCCGGCATCGGCGTTGCGGATGCATTCCTGCTCGGCCAGCCAGGCCAGATCGGTGCGCACCAGGTCGCGGGAGGCGGCGAAGCCGAACTCGTGCAGCGCCGAGTGGACGATGGCCGAATTGGCCGTGTAGCCGCCAGCTCCGGCCAGCAGGCGCAGGATGGTCAGGCGTCGGTGTTCGGTGGCGATGTCGGCCATCAGCCCTCATTCCACAGGGCGCGGCGCAGCAGCAGGCCCTCGATGCGGTCGACCCCGTCGCGGGCCGCTTTGGCCAGCTGCCGCACCTGTTCGGTCTGGCCCTCGATGCGCGCCAGGTCGGTCCTGGTGGCGACCGCCAGCAGACACTGGTCGTGGGAGTTGAGCAGCTGGGCGCAGCGGTCCTGTTCCTTCATGATTTTCCGGGCCAACGGGGTGTCGGGCCAGTCGTCGGCGGTCCGCTGGGCCGCCTCGATCCGCGCCTCCAGCTGGCGGGCCAGGCCGGTCTTGCGCCAGCGGCCGTCGCGCATGGCGCAATAGGCAGCGCACGCCGCCGACACGGCAGCGCAGGCGGCGCCGAAGAGCCCCAGCTCCGGAGAGACGAGCATCAGGGCGCCGCCCCCCTTGAGGGCGGCTAGCTCGCCGCGATCTGGGCGGCCAGGGCGTCGTTCGCGGCGCGCAGCTTGGCGACCAGGCCTTGCACGGAGGCGAGGTCCGGGGCGGAGAGGATGGCCTGCTCGCCCTCGACGGCGACTAGCACCTGGTCGCCCAGGGCGGCGATCTCGCCGACCGCCGCGCCGATGCCGGCGGCGACCGGGCCGCCCAGGGCAGCGAGCGGCACGAGGCGCTCGATGAAGGACAGGCCCTGCGCGAGGGCCGATTCGATAGTGGCGAAATCGATGGGCATGGGAGCGTGGGTCCTTAAGAGGGCGGGTTGGTGAGGTCGGCCTTGACCTCTGCGATCAGGTCGCCGAGCGCCTGGGCCTGGGCGGCGGCGGTGGCGGCGTCGCCCAGGGCCTCGGCGGCGCGGGCGGCGGTCAGCGCCTGGTAGGCGCGGATCATCTCCGGCTTGGTCTTGGCCTTGGTCGCCGCCGACAGGTGCGGCAGGGCGGCCAGATAGGCCTGAGCCCCGATGTTGTAGGTGGTCTCCAGGGCGCCTTCGCCCTGGGCGACCGCCACCTGGTCGGAGGCGGGGACGAGGGGAGCGGTGGAGAAGTTGGCGCAGCCGGCGATGGCGGCGCAGGCGACGAAGGCGGCGGCGAGGATGGCGAGTTTCACGAGGGCGTTTCCTTTGGTCTAGGTGGGCTAGCTGAGGGTCGTGGTGGCCACGACGCGGAACAGAGCGGCGGCGGTCAGGCCTCCGCCGTTCACGACCGAGGTGACGAGATCGATGATCTGCTGTTGCTGGGCGTCCGCGATCTTGTGTCCGAGTTGGGCGGCCAACATCGAGGCGCAGACCACGACCAGGCTCCACAGGGTGCGGGACTTGAGCAGAGGCTTGCACTCGACGAACACGGCGGCGGCCAGGCCGCGGGCGTCGAGGGGCGAGGAGGCCGGTGCGGCAGTGGTGGGTCCGGTGTCAGACATTGCCTAGCTCCGCGGCTCGATTGAGCCATCCGTTGAGGTTGCCCCGTTGCGACGGGTCATAGGCGGCGATGGCGCGGTAGCGCGCGATGGCCTGGACCTGGAATTCCCCGAGCACGCGGCGGACCCCCACGGCGGCCACCGTCGCGGTCAGGGCGGCGCGGGTGCGGGGCCCGAGATCTCCGTCCACCCGCAGATTGTCGGCCCGGCGCAGGGTGTTGAGGCTCACCTGCAGGAGCTTGGCGCCGGCCGAGAGCCCGTCGTTGACGATCTGGTCGAACACCGCCGCGTCGAGCGGCTCTGGCAGCTGAGAGGCCGGCGGCCAGAAATAGTCGTGGTAGATGGCGTGGGCCTGGGCGAGCGTCAGGTCGGCGATGTCGGGCGCATCGATCACGCCGTCGTGGTTGATATCGAACCGATCGATGGGGCCCGGCGAGAGCTTGCGCTGCTGGGCCAGGTAGCGCAGCGAGATGCCATATTTGGTCGCTCCGCCGTGATCGGCCGGGCTGTCGGAGAACCCGCCCTCGGTCTCCATCAGACGTGCGAAAACCGCCTCGAAACGAGGCGGCGCCGTTGGAGTTGGTTTGGCGGAGGCCATGACCGGACGCTAGGGCCACCCGCGCGGCGGTTTCACCCTGAACTAATTCAGGCTGAAGCGGTCAGCCGAAGAGCGAGACCTGCCGCGAGGGCGGACTTTCGGGCTCGGCGAGGGTCTTGTAAACCCACCGCTCGGTGACCTTGAGCTGGCGGGCGATGGCGGCGCGAGTGGCCCCGGAGGCGGCCAGGCGGCGGATCTCCGCCCGGGCGGCGGGGAGCATCGGCACGTCAATCCCCACCCCGTGGAACGCCCCGGCCAGGCGATCGGCGCGGGCCTGGCCCAGGGCCACGGTGATCGGGTGATGGGCGCCGGGGCTCCTCGGGATATAGAGGCGGTGGCCGCCGAACGCCGCCGCCAGCGCCCGCGCCCCGTCGTCGCCCAGGATGCGCTTCAAATTGGCGGCGGTGGCCTCCAGGCCCTCGAATTGTTCGGCCACGGTCAATGGAGCGACTTCCGGGCCGCCTCGGCTAGCGCCAGGCCGGCTCTCAGAGCCTCCTCGGTGGCCTCCTGGAAGGCCCTCAGGCGGTTGAGGATTTCACCGCGAGGCGCATAGCGATAGCGCTCGGCCGCCCTTTCCCGCCGCCCCTGCGCCGCCTCGGCCGCGGCGCGCGCGTCCGCCACTTCGCGCCAGACGAAGAGATCGACGGAAGAGGCGGCGCGGGCGGCCATCATTTTTAGGGCCGCCGGGCCTCGATGAGGGCGGCGAGGCGATCGGTGACCACGTGGAGGTCGCCCTCCTGCGACCAACCGGCGCGCTCGGCCATCGCTTTCAAGGCCTCGATGAGCTTGTAGAGCCGGGCCTGGTCGGCCTCGCGCAGAGCACTGCCGATCTGGCGCCGGGCGAAGGAGTCCAGCGCCGCGTCCGAGCGGTCGCGCACCGCCCCGATCTGGGCGAGCGAGATCCACAGAGCCCGCGCCTTGCGGATGGCGGGCGGATCGACCAGGCGCGGACGGCGCGCCGGTCCGCTTGGGGACTTCGGCGACCAGCCCTTGGCCTTGAGTTCGTCGAGGACCACAGCGAGCTGGGGGGCCGAACAGTGGGCGGCGCTGGTCTGGCCGGTGAGCCGGGCCAGCATCGCTCGATAGGCGCCGTCGTCGATCGCCAGCGCTTTCTGGGCGATCTTCACCTTGGCCACCATGGCGCGCGGGGCGATCATGCGGCGCGCCTGCGCCTGGAGGCTTTGAGCAACACCGCGACCGTATTCCAGTCGCCCCACCGGACCTCGGTTCCGTTGACGAAAACCACACGCTCGACCTGCGTCCACGGCAATCGCCGCTGAACGATCACGCACAGCTCCGGCCAGACTCGGCTCTTGTAGGTTTCGCTCCAGCCGCCGCCGGCCAAGCGGTGGCTCGCGACGAACTCAAACCTCGACCGCTCTGGCGCCATGGCGCGTGGCGCGATCACGGAAGCGACTTCCGCACTATCCGCCCGTGCAGCGTGGCGGCGAGAGGCGAGGCCTTGTCGTAGATGTCGAAATCGACCGGGCCCCGGCGCCGCAGGGCGATGCCGGTCGCCTTGTAAATCCGCGCGCCGTGGACCGCCGCCCAGCCGTCGCCGCATGGGGCGAGCGGGCCATGATCGCAGACGTCTTTCAGGTAGATCGCCTGAGCGCCGGTAAGCGGAGTCATGGCGCCCTCGACGGGCGAAGCTGATCCCACTCAATCAAAGTCCCGACGAAGATGTCACCCTGGTGGATCAGCCGCCACCACCGATGCATGTGCCCCCAAGGCGTCAGACCGGCCGGCGGGTGGCCCTCGAAGCCGTCGCTCCGCGCGAAATCGTTCAGCGCACCCCCCACGATCGCGATGGCGTCGTCGAGAACCACGCTCTGCTCCGCCAGGTCTATCCGAACCCCGGAGACGCGCTGGCAGGTCGCCCGCCCAATCAGGGCGCATGACCGCGTGCGCATGCCGAAATAGAGCTGCACCTCCTCGCCGGGCCTGGCGTGGCGCTTCCTCGGCAACCGGATGGTCTGGCGTTTCGTTCCCGCCAGGATCGGCGATATGAACGCGCCCTTGAACGAATAGGCGACCATCAGGCTCTCCGTCCGGGGGTGAAGTCAGGTGGCGCGCAGCGCGGGCACCAGGCCTCGTCGGGCCGCCAATCCACCTGCGGACCCGGCCAAACGAAGAAGAACGAGGCCGCCGCGCCGCAGGGGCAGGCGCGCTCGCCGGCGGTCAGCGGGCGCGCCGGAGGGATCGGCGCCTCGCCGGACATCGGCAGGATGTCGTCGAGCCGGTCGTCGAATGGGACGGCGAGGGTCATGCTACCCACCGCCCTTCGGCGCCTTCCTCGCGCTCGTCGTCCTCCAGGCCCTCATCGGCCGCGTCCAAGGCGTCGAGCATGTCGATGGCGCTCTGGGCCACGTATTCGAGCCAGGCGCGGAGCTGCTTTTGTTCCCGGGGGGGGGGATTCATATTTTGCCCAGGCGCATGGTGATGACCGCTCTCGCGCCGTTCTCGCCGGCGAAGCGGGCGACGAGGGTGGTGTGGTCGCGGCCGGGATAGAGTCTCACCCGCGATGGTGGGCGCAGGTCGCGCACCAGGGCGTTGGGCGCGAAGAGGTCGGCGATGGAGTCGTCCCAGTCCATCCACACCGTGGGGATGAGCGGGCGGCGCCGGCGTCTACCCACGGCCGGCCTCCCCGAACAGGCCGCGCAGAGCGTGCGCCCGGTCGAACAGCGACGCGATCTGGGCGCCGACGGCGCCGCCGGCGAATTCGACGAGGGGCGGCTCGGCCTGGGGCCGGAACGCTCTCAGCAACCGATCGCCGTCAGCCCGCTCGACGGGATCGCGGGCGCGGCGCGCGCGGCAGGCTCGAAGGCCGTGCAGGATTGTCGTGTGGTCGCGGTGGAAGAAGCGGCCGAGCTGGGGCAGCGACTGGTCGGGCCGCAGCTCGCGGCAGGCCCACCAGGCGCGCTGGCGGGCCGCCGTCAGCTCGCGGCTCCGGGCATGGACAATCAGGTCGGCCGGCTCACAGCCCTCCTGGGCCGCCGCCTCGCGGGCGATCAGGGCGAGGGCCAATTTCATAGCCAGGCATGCCGGCGATGGAGCCGGGCCTCGCGGTCGGCCCGCTTCGGCTCGATCCGCGCCCCGCCGGCGAAGGCCCGGTGGCCGGGGCAGTAGACGTCGCCCTGCGCCGCCGGCGCGCCGCAGAAGAGCTGGTCCCACCCGGTGGCCTCGCCCACCGTGAACTTGCAGTTATGGGCGCGCAGATCGAGCAGGCCGCGCGCGGTCGGGCCGGCGATCAGCGGCGCGGGGGGCGGCCTGGCCGGGGGCGGCGCGGCCGGCCTCGGCGTCGCGGCCGGCTTGGCGGCCCTGGCCGGCCTCTCCTTTGGCGTGGATCGGGGCTTGGGCTCGCGGCGGGGCGCGGTCGGCGGATAGGGGACGCGCCGCTCGCACGACAGGTTCATCCGGTTGATGATGGCGATCACGGCATTGCGCGAGCACACCCGCCCGCACTCCGTCTTGACCAGGGCGGCGATCTCGCTGGCCGAGCGGCCCTCGCGCCGCCGGGCGGCGACGAAATCCTTCTGGTCGTCGGCCCACGGCGCGTTCTGAGCGTCACCGAACATCGCCGCTCTCCCTGGTCCGCACCTTCCAGGCGACCTCGCCCATCCGCGCCTCGATCGCGCGGCCCCATCGGCCGGCGGCCGTCTCCAGGGCCAGGCGGGTGGGGGCGGTGACGGTGGCGCCATCGACCCGCAGCGGCCCGATCCACGATTTCCACGCCGCCTCGCCGATCTCGGCGGCCAGCCAGGCCAGCGGATGGGCCTCGGTCGCCGGCGCCGGGGCGGGCGCCGGCGGCTCGGGGAAATCCTCATAGCGCCGCTGGGAGAGCCAAGTGCGGGCGTGGGCGACGAAGGCGCTGTCGGTCCTGAGGCGGCCGACGAGGGCGCTGTAGCGGCCGGCGGCCCGCACAATCGCCTCCGGATCGGCCCCTTCGCGCACGCGCCGGAGGAACACCTCGCGCGCCGCCGCCTTGGGGTTGTCCGGGCGCGGCGGATAGGCCGCCCAGAAGCGGTCGAAGGCATCGGTCAAGGTGGCGCTCGGCCTGGCCATCAGTCCGGCTCCGGCTCGGCCAGGAGGGCGGCGAATTCCGCCTCGGCCCGCGCCTCGTCATGATCGGCCTGCTCGGCGATCAGTCGCTCGATGTCGTGGGCCGCCAGCCACGCCTCCGGCGCGCGCGGCATGCGGCCAGGAGGGAGCCGCCGCCGGTGTTTGGGGAAGGCCATCACGAGGCCGCCACGTCGATCGCCACCGGTCGCCAGGGCGCCTGCGGATTGTCGCGGCGATAGATGCGCACGTAGCGCTTCGAGCCGACCACCCGGATCGAGTCGCGGATCGCTTCCATGGCCCGCAGCCAGCGCGGGTCGGCGATCTCCAGGCGCAGCAGCGACAGCAGCTCGCCGCGATTGATCCGGCCGGCCTGGTCGACGTTGAAGGCGCGATGGACGATGGCTCGGAGTTCGGCGCGGCTGCCCTCCGACCAGTCGGTGAGGCACTCGTCGACCAGGCCCTTGGCGATCTGCAGTTCCGCGCCGAAGACGATCTGGTCGGCGACCTGGACCTGGACCTTCATCAGCCCGTCGTAGGTGGTGAAGGTGAGGTTGCCCTTCGCTCCGCCGCGCGCCCGATACTGCTGCTCCATGAGCGCCACGAAGGCGTCCACGTCCTCAAAGGTGTGGGCGCGGAAGCGGGCGATCTCGGCCGCCAGCGGCTCGGCGTAGCTGGCGATCTTGCGCACCAGCTCGTCCTCCAGCTTGTGCTGGGCCTTGACCGACTCGACGGGCACCAGGGCGCCCTTGGCGTCGGCCATGTAGAGCCGCCCGGCGATCGACACCTGGCCTGGGCCGGCGTCCGCCAGGCGGGTTTCGGTGGTCGCGTCCATGTGTCAGTCCTTCCTTGGGGTGTGAATCAACCAGGCGATCCAGCGGGCGACGGGCCCCGGCGGGCGGCGGCGCGGCAGGATGGCGATGAGGATCGGGGCGCGGATCACGACCGCTCTCCCAGGTCTTCGGGGCGGGTCACGGCCGGCCCCCCTCGATGACGCCCAGGCCCCGGACGATGCGGCGGGCGAAGGCGAGGCGAGGGCCGAGGGCGGCCGGGCCGGCGTGGTCGAGCATCGCCTCGATGTCGTCCAATCGTCCGTCCAGACGCGCGACGAGGTATTTCAGCCCCTCGGGGGAGAGGCAGCCGTGCTCGGCCCGCTCGGTGATCGCCCGCAGGTCCCGCCGAGCGTCGGCGATGAGGTGCAGGGTCATGACCGCACTCCCTCGGTCCGGCCGGCCGCGCGCCGCGCTTTGCGCTCGGCCCAGGTCTCGAACAGGTGGTTGTCCCAGCGACTCGGCACGCTGCGGCCGGGCTCGATCTCGTGCTTCTTGCAGCCGCAGCCCTTCGCGGTGCCGTGGACAGGGTCTTTGATCGGCCTCATGCCGCCTCTCCGAACCGCTGCGCCCAGGCGTCACGCAGGTCGGTGACATCGAGGGGCGCGCCGCCGGCGCGGGCGGCGCGGACGGCGAGCTTGAGGGTCTTGGTGAGGGTGCGGATGCCGCCGCTCTTCCGCCCGATCTCGTGGAGGTAGGCGAGGGTGGCGCCACGCTCCACCTTCCAGGCGGCGGCGACGATCGAGATGTCCTCGATCAGCGGCCGTGGCTGGCTGTGGCGGACGCCCAGGCGGGAATAGAGCTGGGGGTAGCGCTTGAGGTTGGCGATCAGGGTCTCGTCGCCGGCCAGGGCGACGCCGCAGCCGGTGTCGTCGTGGATCGAGCGGACCTCGTCCAGCGCCTGCGCCGACAGGTGCTGCGCCTCGTCGATGATCAGCAGCGCGCCGGCGTCGCGCACCCGGGCGCGGGCGCGGGCCGACAGAATCTGCGGGGTCCCCTTGGCGTCCCGCTCGCCCATGGCGGCGAGGATGGCGATCAGCACCGTCGACACCCCGCGCGAGGCGGGGCTCGCCGTGACCACGAAGACCTGGCCGCGCGTGGCCGCATACTGTTTGATGGCGGCGGTCTTGCCGATCCCGGGCGGGGTGGAGATTAGGGCCATGTCGCCCAGCTGGGCCATGGCCAGGCACGTCATCATTCGCCGCGCCGAAGTGGTCAGCTGGAAGTCGGGTTCGGCCGGCATGGCCGCCTCCAGCGCCTCCTTCTCTTCCAGCGAGGCGAAGAACCGCCAGACGCGGCCGGGGATGTCGTGGTTGTCGTAGAGCTTGCCGTTGTTGTAGGCGCCGGGCACCCAGCTGGAGATGGTGCCGGTCGGCACGCCGCTGATCTTGCCCAGATCGGCCCAGGAGAGGCCCAGCTTGTCCTTGTGGGCGCGCAGGCGGTCGCGGAGGTCGTCGATCTCCTCCGGGGTGAACTCGGTTTTGCCGCGGTTGGCGTTCATGCTAGGCTCCTTCGCGTTGATGAGGGCCAGTTCGGCGTGGACTTCGGCGGCGGGGCGTTTCAGGCGCCCCGCCGCCGCCTTTCATTCGACCAGCCGCAGTCGGGCCGGCGCGATCTCCTCGAAATCGAAACGGTCGATGATCGGCGCGCGCCGGGCGGCGGCGGCCGTGGCGGCGATCCGCACCGGGCGGATCACCCGCGGGCCGGCCACCTCGCCCTCCGGCTCGTCGCCGGGCAGCAGGGCGGCCACCTGGTCGGCGGTGAGCAGGCCCTCCAGTTCGACCGCCCGGCGGGCCGCCTTGCGGTGATCGGATTCCAGACGGGCGCGGGCCTTGGCGGCCGCCACATCGAGAAAGCCGGTGGCTTCTCTGGCCGGGGCGGTGGCCAGGAAGCGGCCGTCCAGGGTGTAGACGTGGACCTCGCCGCTGAGATCGTCGGGGTCGAAGCGGACGGTGACCTTGTCGCCGGCGACCGCGCTCAGGGCCTCGCTCCAATAGCGGTTGTCGTAGAGCCGGATCGCCCCGCTCGCCCGATCGGCGGTCACCTGGTCGGCGGCCAGCAGGGCCATGCGCAACTGCTCGGGGGCGGCCTTGCGGATCGGGGCGCGGGCGTAGGAGGCGGCGAACGCCTCATCGAAACTGCCGCCGTGGGCGGCCTCGGTCCGCCGGCCGCCCTTGGCGTTGTGGGCGGCCATGATCTGACCGACGATCCGGGTGAAAACGGCCAGATCGACGGCCCGCTCGCCGTAATTCTCCGGCTTGGCTGTGGGGGAGTTGCCGGTATAGGCGCCGGCGAAGGCGGGGTGGCGGGCGCCGTGGTCGCAGAGGTCGCGAAAACCGCGTTCGATCGGCTTGGACTGGCCCCGGAAGGGGATGGCCCAGTGGATGTCGATCCCCAGCGAGGTCAGGAGCCCGGTCGGGTCCTCGGGGCGGATTTTCCACCGGAAGCGGGTCTTGGCCCCGCCGGTCATCGCCTTGGAGGCGAAGGCGCGGCCGTTATCGAGGACGCAGCCGGCCGGAATTCCATAGGCCTTGAAGAGGTCGCCGAACGCCAGGCGGGTCTGGGCGACGTTCTCGCTCTCGCCGATCCGCCAGGCCAGGAACTTGCGGCTGTAGACGTCCTGGATCGCCACCATCATCGGGCGCTGAACGTGGCCATCGGGCCAGCGCACGAAGACGTCCCACTTGTGCCCATCGATGTTGACCAGCTCCATCGCCGCGAGGCCCGCGACGGTGCGCTGCTGGGGCGGCAGAAGGCGGCGCAGGGCCTCGGCGCCCGATCGGCGGGCGACGATCACCCGGCCGTCCACTTCGCGCTCAAGGCGGCGCTGCAAGGTCTTGAGGTGGGGAAATTCGAGGGCGCGCGGGGCGGCGTAGGCCTTTAGCCGGGCGTAACAGCTGGCCAGCGTCGGCCGCTCGGGCCGCAGATAGTCGGACTTGAAGACAGACCAGGCCTGGGCGTCGATCTCCCGCTCGGCCCCGCCGCCCTGGCGGCGCGGGGCCAGACTGGGCAGCCACTCGGGGCGCGGGACGCCGGCGACCAGGCCCAGCCACGTCCACACCGTGGCCGGCGAGACCACGTGGGCGACCGCGACCTGCGCCACCGCGCAGGTGCGGCTCTGGCCGCCGCGCTCGATGGCCGCCACCGCGTCGCAGGCCCTCTGGCGGCGGCGCGCCTGCTCCTTGACCAGATCCGACTGGCGCTCGAACCACGCCCACCGGCAATCGGGCGGCTCGGGCGCCTTGATCGGCACCACGTTGCTCGCCGGGTCGAAGGCGATCAGGCCGCGCCGGGCCAATTCGGCGGTGGCTGCCGGCGGCAGCAGGCCCGCATGGTATTCCAGGCCGCCGCCGCGCCCGGCCCGAGGCCTGGCCAGCGACTTGCCGGCGCTGTCGCGCCGCAGCGCCCAGCGAGCGTCGGCGGCCAGCTCGTTGACCGCCCGCTTGACCTTGGGCAGGCCCGGCAGGGCCAGGGCGGCCAGATCGGCGGCCGTGAACCAAGTCTTTTCGCCCCCCAGGACGGTCATTCGACACGGCCTCCGCGCTCGATCGGCTGGGCCATTCGCTCGGCCGCCTTGAGCTCGCCCGAGAGCCGGCGGATGTGGGCCTTGAGGTGGCCGACGCGGGCGGTGTGGACCTCGTCGCCGACCAGGACCCGCGCCCCGACCCGGATCATCACCGCGTCGAGGATGTCGAATCGCTCGGTGACCGCCATCAAGGCGAGGAACCGGCCGGCCGAAACCTTGTGCTGGTCGCGCGCTTCGGACGCATAGGCGTCCAGCATCCAGCGGGTCACCTCTTCGGCCAGGAGCGACGACATGGCCCCGGCGATCTCCTCGCGGGAGCGGGAATCTTCCTTGAGTGCCCGCGCCACGCCCGCCGCGATGGTCCGCTCCAGGCCGGCCAGGTCCGCCTCGTGCCGCGCCGGCTTGGGCGCGGCGAAGGTGAAGGCCAGCTGGTCGGCGTGGAGGGCGGCCCGGCGCTTAGCCATCGAGCGTCGCCCGCAATTCCTGGGCCTTCGCGATCAGGGCCAGGACGCCGGGCGGCGCGGCCCCTTCCGCCTCGCCCCAGTCGATGAGAGTGCGGACGATCTCGGCCATCAGCGCCGTGGCGTGGGTCTCGGCGACGATCTTGCCGCTGTTCCACTCGCGGCGGCCGTGGGCGTAGACGAGCTGCTTGGCCTCGTGATCGGCCAGGTGACCGTCGTTCAGGGGCTGCTTGACCGGCCACTTATCCATGGCGTCGGCCTGGCGCAGGGCCTGCTCGATCACCGAAACCGACGAGCGCTCGGCAAAGTGCCGCGCTGCCCAGTCCCGCACCGTCGCCGCCGCCGCCACGTCCTGCGCCCGCAGAATAAAGATCGGCTCGTCGGCCGGGATGGAGCTGACCCTGACCAGTTCGTTCAAGTCGTCGCGGCCGGTTTTCATGGGCGGAGCGCCGCCTCGCCATGTTCGCGAACCGGCGCCGCGAGCGCCTGTTGGCGCTGCGGGGCGGGCATCAGCCGGAAGTTTGAAAGAAAAGAGGCCAAGCGCTGCGTCGCCGCCTCAGCGGCTGGGTCCCGAACCTTCATGCTCTGGCGGTCCGGCCGCCGTCGGGCGCGGACCAGTGCGGGGAAAAGCTCTTCCGGCGACCGGCCCAGCGCCTGAGCGACGGCTTCCGACACTCGCCGCGAGACGCGGCCCTTCAACGATTTGCGGACGGAGTCCTTCGCCAATCCTTGAGCGATTTCGAAACAGCTCAGCGAGCCGAACCGGGTGCGCAGTTCGGCCTTGATCCCTTCCGTCGTCATCGCACCGCCTCCCCTTCGCGAACGATGCGCCAGCCCTTGGGAAGACCTTGCCTGGCGAGCGCGTCCAGGGCGTCGCGGCGAGCGACCCCCGACATCCGGCTCCAGCCGCCGAAGAAGGCCGACCAGGCCTTGGTCTCGGGGCTCGGTTTGGGAATTTGGCGAAGGGTGGCGACGGCATCGGCCGGGGTCTTGGCCCGCCCGGAGACGATCATCGTTGCGACCGCCCGTTGGTCCTCGTGAGTTAGCCGTGTCAGCGCCATGAGCTGGCCAGCGCTGGCGGCGAGGGGGTGGCCCCGGATCAAATCGACGACGTCGGGCAGGAGAAGGCGATAGAGGGCCAGGTCGCGACGAACCGTGCGCTCGCCGATGCCCAGCTTTTCGCCGACTTCGACCGACCAGCCGTATGCAACGGTCACGGCGCCCGTTGCATCGCGCGCCGCCTCCCGCGCCTCGCGGGCGCTCCACCGTGCAACGGCCGAAGCGGCCCGGCCGTCCTTTGCCGGATCGAGGCCGGCGGCGACCTTCTTCAGCCTAACGAGCTCCGCCACGAAGGCCGCCCGATCGATCGGGTCCAGGCCCTTGCGCCAGAGGTTCTCGGACACCTCCCGCGACCGCCGCTCGATCTTGTTGGCGTCGACAATGACCGCGTTGATCGTCGGCAACGCCGCGAGCCGCGCGCCTTCGAGCCGATGGCCGCCCGAGACCAGCAGATAGCCCCGGTCACCGGGGAGTTGGCAGACCTCGATCGGCGTCCGCTGCCCCTCCGCCGCCATGATCGCCCCCAGGGCGGCGGCCCATGTCGGGTCTATGGGCCTGAGCCTATGGCCGACCCGAATCGCGATCGGCGGTATGGCGACGATCTCGCCGACGACCTCGTGGGCGCGGGCCATGTCTAGGCGACGCGCTGATTTAGACGGTGCGCGTCCCGTTTCCGGGATGTATCCTGCTCGAGCTGGGCGAACCGGCCGGGGAACAGCGCCGTGAGAGGACTTTCAAGAGCGTTGGCGATGGCTTCGGCGGTTTTTCGCGCCGATCGGCCGCGCAGGACGTCGCGAACCGAGTCCACGCCGAGCCCGTTGGCGGCCTCGAAGGCCTTGACCGTACCGAATCGCTTGCGCAGCTCGGCTTTGATATTTTCCGGATGCATCGGCGGCGAGGCCTCCCCGTGAGCGGGGTTGACGCTGCCCGCGAACGGGGATTAGAACCCAAAAACCGGGACAGTCAAGCGCCCGACGAACGAAATTCGACGATCAGGTCAGGGTTTTCGGGGCGCATGCACACGGCGATCGGTTTTCGCAAGTCCGCCGAGGTCGCCAGGGCGGTGGGAATCGCCTCCACGACGATGGACGGCTACCTGCGCGGGGCCATGCCCAGCGCCGACCGCGCCTTCACCATCGCCGACGAACTTGGCGTGGACGCAAAGTGGCTGGTGACCGGCGAAGGCGTCCAGGATCCAGGCGGCGACTACCTTTCCGAAGGTGATCTCGCGCCGCTGCCGCGCTACGACATATTCACCTTCGAGAGCGCGGCGCCGCCAAGGGCGATCGAGCTCGTGCCCATCCGGCGCGACTGGCTGATGATGGTGGCGCGCACGGTCTCCGGGCTCTGGCTCACCGAGATGCCCTCCGACGCCATGACCGCCATCGCGCCGGCCGGCGGGACGATCATCTGCAAGGCGCCCGACGCCTCCCTCGCGGAGCGGCGCGTCTACGCTTTCCTGCTCGACGGGCGGCCGATCATTCGCCGCGTCCAGCTGCAGCCCAACGCTCTGGTGCTGGAAGCCGACAATCCCTCGATCGATCCAATTCGCCTCGGCGAAGAGAGCGGCGAAAACCTCATCCCCATCGGCCGCGTCGTCGCGGCGATCAACCTGCAGGCGGTTTAGGAGGGCGCGCTATGAAGGAATTTCTTACGGGCCTCTGCATGATCGGCGGCCCCGTCTTGTTCGTTGCCTCGTTGGTGGGCCTCATTCGTCCCCTTCCGTTCGCCTGGTTACGAAAGCGCGCAACGTCGCTCGCCGGCGCGATCGGCGCCTTGGTGGTTTTCATTGTCGGGGTGAGCATGCTTCCTACCGCCCCAACCGCCAGCGACTCCTCGGGACCAGCCAACCGGGCACAAACCGTCGCGTTCCGCTCTCCGGCCCCGCCGAGTGACACACCATCAGCGGCAGTCCCTCTGACCGCGCCGACTCACGCCCAGGCCGTGGCCGAATTCGAAGCGGCGGACGACGCATTTTTGGGTGCGACATCGGCTTGCCAGATGCTGAAGATAACGCCCTCTAGGCGAGACATCTACGGTGTTTACGAAGAGCTTTCCGCATCCCGGGACTATTGCGAAAAGGCGATGAGCCACGCCGAAGACCGCCTGTTTGGTCCTGCGGTGCCCGAGCCGCACCGGACCCGCCTGAACAAGGCGATCCGCGATTGTGGCCTCGCCTACACGGCCAAATACGAGGCTTTCGACACGACGATGAAGGTCGCCAACGGCGACTCCAGTCCGGAGGCGGTGCTGGAAGCGGAGAAGTGGATGGCCCAGGCGGCTATACAGGTCCCTGAGTGCGTGAAAGCCTATGCTGAGGCCACGGCGGCTTCAGGCTTGGACAACGAATCCTGAAGGACAACCCTGGAGGAAGACAATGAGCCCATTTGAAGTGCTCGTAACCACCAACCTCAGCGCGATCTCAGCGAGCCTTGCAAAGATCGAGGTACATCTTGCGGTCGCCACCGCGGACCAGGCAGCCGCCGCCGAGCGTAAGAAGCGCGCCCTGGCGAAGCCGCCTCTTTCAAAGGAGGAAATCCGCGAACGGGCGCGCAGAGTGGCGTCCAAACTCGCGCGGTGATCTCCCTCATCCCCGTGGACCCTGGCGTCCCCCTTTCCCACTACCGCCGGCACGACGGCGCGGTGTTGTTGACCTGCCTGGACTGCATGCACCGTCGCACCCTACCTCTTGAGCCGGTGATCGCCCGGCTCAAGGCGCTCGGCGTTGGCGACGAGGCCACCGGCGTCAGAGCGGTGGCCGGTTTCGTCGATCGGCCCTGTCTCCGGTGCGGCGGAACTCGTTTCGAGACCCGCCCGGCGTTTCCGGCCGGCCGCAAGGGCGAGGACTGCCCACGACCTTCCCACGCGCCTTGAGGCAAAAACCCCCGGCCGGGGGGTTGGCCGAGGGTTCTGGCGATCTTCGCGGGCGCTGCAGAGGTGTTTTGATCCACGCTCCCGCGCGCGGGAGCGAACCTTCGCTACAATACCCCTTAGGCCAGCGAGGTCAACGGCTCCAAAGCCCGGCCTGAAAAAACTTTCCCGATGCGGTCGATTGTCCCTGCATACCACATATTATGTGGTATGGTCTTTTCGTCGCCGGGCAATCCCGCCACGGTGACAGGGAGACCGAAAAGATGGATTTCCATCTTCACGTCTCCGGGAGCCTAGCGCTTCAACTGGCGACCCTGATCTTGATGGGTTGGGCCGCCAGAAGAAGGCGAAAGTAACCGGCGGGGAGGTCGGGAAACCGGCCTCCCTAGCCCTTGATATCACAATCCCAGAGGCGATCCAAATGCCGCCGCCCGCCGCGCCAACCCCGGAAGAGCTTCGCGCCTTCCGCGCCCGCCGCAACCTCTCGCAGCGGGCCATGGGCGAGGTGCTGGGCGTCGCCAAGCGCACGGTGGAGGACTGGGAGAGCGGTCGCAACCGCCCGCCCCCTTACCTGGCGCTGGCCCTGGACCTCATCGACCAGACAACCCAAGGAGAGACCTGATGCCTGTCAAGATGATGTTCGACCGCGATTTCCAGAGCCAGCGCCCGCGCGACGAGCGCGATGTCCTGTCGCCCCAATACGCGACCGTTTTCGATCCGGCGGTCATCGAAGTCGTGCTGGCGCTGCACGAGGATGGCCGCCTGGAGGAGGTTTCGGCCAGGCGCCTGCGCATCCGCGAGAGCGACTACAATCGTTATGTCCGCTTCGCCTGCACCGCCGACATTCCCGCCGGCCCGCCTACCGAGGCGCAGCGGCGGGCGATGGCGCCGCCCCTGCTCGGCGTTGAGGCGCCGTTCGGGGTCAACGGTGTCGGCTCCGAGGTGCGCCGATGGCTCGGCTTGTCCATCGACGCCGCCCGCGCCCTGGCCGGCGTCACCGATCGCATCGCGATGCACGCCCCGTGACCAGCGGCGCGGCTCGATACCCCCGGCGCGACTTCGCCGACCGCGAGGGCGCCGGGGCGGAGCTGGGCGAGTCTCTGCTCCCCGCCGACATCTATATAGAGGTGCGGCGCCTGGTCGATCTCACCGACGGCGAGATCATCGACGCCTTCGCGGCGGGGGCGGCGGCGCTGGCCGAAGGGGCCGGCCAGGGCGCGCTGGTGGCCGTTGGCGATCGAAGCGGGGCCATCGAGGCCGCCGCCGCCGTCACCCGCTCGTGCCTGGCCGCCTGGCGCAAGCGCGGTCGCCAGATGACCTGGGACGAGCTTCGCGTCCTTCTCCTGGGCCTGCGCGGCATCGTCCTCGACCCAAAAACCCGCTGAAAACGACTCCCAGTTCGCTGCGCCGCAACATGGCCCGGCCGGGTCGCGTCGGGCCATTTTTTATTAGGACTTTCAATTGGTTCCGAAAGTGGGTGCCCTCCCTGCGAACTGGGCGACTTAAACCGCCCACTTCCGATGCGAATCCGCCCACTTCCAGTTCCGTCGGCGACGGCCTCCAACGCTCCCTCTACCGACACAAGCCGTTGATGAGAAAGGCCTGAGAGCTTCCTGGGCGGTTCCTGAGAGGCCTTGCGCAGTGCGCCAGAGACTCTAAAAGCTCTTGTCCCGAACCCTGCCAAAACCGCGCCCGACTCTAGACATCACTCCGCACCGATCCGGCCGGCCCATTTTTTATGAAACCCTTTGTTTGTAAGGTTTTCGTCCCACGTGGTCCCGCCAAATCCCGCCTCATCCCGGACTCCAGTTACTCTTGTCCCCTCACACCCGGCAAACCCATGGACATCGACAAGTTGACGCGGATCGAGGCCATGCCGGACGGCCCGCGGAAGACCGCGATCATCGCCAAGCTCCGCGCCTCGGGGGAAGGTGGCGCGTCCCGGTTGTTCGTCGGCAAACAGGCCGGCATATCGATGCTGGCGCTTGAGGACGCCAAGGGGCGCCCGCGCCTGCTGCTGGAAGTGACGCCGGAAGGCAAGGCGTCGATCCAGTTCCTCGACGACGCCGGCAAGACGGTTCGCACCGTCACGCCGGCCGGCTAGGGGTCGCCATGGTCGATTCCGCGGGTTGGGCGACGCGGCGTGGCTGGGCGGCCGCGCTTCTCCTATCAGTGGCGTCCGCGCCGACCGCGGCCCTGGCGGCCGCCCCCGCCCACTATGACCTGAGGGCGC
This sequence comes from Caulobacteraceae bacterium, assembly GCA_051002715.1. Lineage (GTDB taxonomy): Bacteria > Pseudomonadota > Alphaproteobacteria > Caulobacterales > Caulobacteraceae > Acaudatibacter. The sequence continues at coordinate 9,210 of JBPCMA010000058.1, read as the reverse complement.
GAGTCGACGCGACGACCGGCCGGATCGCGGCCACCGTCAAGGTGACCTTGCCGGCCTCAAGCGGGGAAACCGCCTTCATCCTCGGCGACCGCTTCAAGCTAGATCGCGTCGCCGCCGGGCCGGGCGGAGCGGTGACCGTCACGCCCGCCGACAAGCCGTTGCCGCACCTTCACCGCATCGCCGTGACCTACGCCGGCAAGCCAACCACGCACGTCGTCACCATCGCCTATGACGGCCCGGTGAACACGGCCGGCGACGATCCGCCGGCCCTTTCGCCTCGGCGGGTGGAACTGGATCTCGAAGTCATGTGGCTGCCGGCCCGGGAAGACTTGGCGATGCCCTTCACCGCGGACGCCGAGATCGGCGGCCTGCCCGCCGACCTGGTGGTGGTCGCCCAGGGCCATTTCGACCGCGAAGGCGACCGGCCGATCATCCACCGCGAAACGGCCGAGTTCGATCTGCCGATCGACGGCGCCGTCGGGCTGAAACTGGTCAAGGGGCCGGACGTCGACTTCTACGCCGCCGATCAGGCCGATCCCCTTGTCGCCATGCTGCGCAAACACGCCTTCGGAGCGGCGGCCTCCTATCGTCGCCTCTATGGCCCGCCCAATCCCGACCCGGTGCGCATGGTCATCGTGCCGCGCGGCAACGGCGCCGGCTATGGCGAGCGCAGCTTCGTGGTCATGCCGACCTTCAGGAAGCCCGGCGATCCGACGCCTCCCTTCGACGAATCCAGCCCCGCCCGTTTCGTCTCCCACGAATTCCGACACGCCTGGAAGGAGAGCGTCCAGGGCCTCGACTATGACAGCGCCTGGGTATCGGAATCGGTGGCCGAGTATTTCGCCCTGCGCTATGCCGAGGTCACCCTGGGTGTCAAGGAACGCGACGCCGTGCTGGAGCGCAAGCGCAAGGCGATGATCGGCGCCGGGCCCTTGATTGGGCAGAACCGCAAGCCGACCCGCGCGGCGCTCTACGACAAGGGCCCGGTGCTGCTGTTCGACCTCGAAAAGCAGATCGGCAGGCCGGCGCTCGATCGCGTCCTGGTGCGGCGCGACCCGCCGGTCACGACCCAGGCCTTCCTGCGCGATCTGAGGCAGGTCGCCGGACCCGATGTCGCGAAGGCCTTCGAGGCGAGGCTGAGCTGAGCTTTAGCTCAACATCCCACGATCCCGGTTGTCTAGCCAACGCGGCGGACGCGTGACAAGCTCCATGCAAACGCGAGGGCCGAGAATGATCGCGCGCGGCGGGCTGGTGGCCTTGGTGTTGATGCTGGCCGGGCAGGCCCAGGCCCAGACACCCGCGCCGCCGCCGACGGAGCAGCGGCCTTTCGAGGTGACCTCGCCCAACGGCGCGCGCGCCGACCCCTATTATTGGCTGCGCGACGACACCCGCGAGAATCCCCGGATGTTGGCTCACCTCAAGGCCGAGAACGCCTATGCCGATGTGGTCCTGGCCAGGGACCGGCCGTTGCGGGACGTGCTCTACGACGAGATCGTCGGGCGCATCAAGCAGGACGACAGCACCGTCCCCTATTTCCGTCGCGGCTATTGGTACTATTCGCGCTTCGACACCGGCCAGGACTACCCGGTCTATGCGCGCAAGGCGGCCACCTTAGACGCGCCCGAGCGGGTCATGCTCGACGGCCCCGGCATGGCCAAGGGGCTCGGCTTCTTCCAGATCGGCGACACCGCGGTGAGCCAGGATGGCAGGCTGCTGGCCTGGGCCGAGGACGATGTCGGCCGGCGCCAATATGTCCTCAAAATCAAGGATCTGGCGATGGGTCGGGTGCTGGCCGACACCGTACCCAATGTCGAGCCCAACCTGGTGTGGAGCGAGGACGGCCGGACGGTCTTCTATATCGAGAAGGACCCGGTCACCCTGCTTTCCAAGCGGGTCAAGGCTCATGTGCTCGGCACGCCCGCCTCCGCCGACCGGCTGGTCTATGAGGAGACCGACGACAGCTTCTATATGAGCGTGGCGCGCACCCGCGACGACCGCTTCGTCTGCATCGTCCTGCAGAGCACGGTCAGCAACGAGGAGCGATGCGCCCCCGCCGACCGTCCCAGCGAATTCGCGGTGCTGTCGCCGCGCCTTCGCGGCCACCTATTCGACGCCGACCACCTGGATGGCCGCTGGGTGTTCCGCACCAATTGGGACGCGCCCAACTACCGGCTGATGAGCCTGAAGGACGGCGAACCGTGGGGCGATCGGACGCGCTGGAGCGTGGTGGGGCCGTACGATCCAAAGGTCTTCATCGAGGCGGTGACCCTGTTCCACGGCGCGCTGGTCACCGAGGAACGCGCCGAGGCACTGAAGCGGCTGCACATTCGCCCCGACCAGGGGGAGGGCCGTTTCGTCGCCGCCGACGAACCTGCCTACGCCATGAGCTTCGCTGAGAACGAGGACGCCGACGCGACCTCGCTCAACTACACCTACGATTCCCTGACCACACCGACGACGACCTACCGGGTCGACCTGAAGAGCGGCCAGCGCACCTTGCTGAAGCGCCAGCCGGTGATCGGCTACGACCCGTCCAACTATGTCACCGAACGCGTGTGGATCAGGGCGCGGGACGGAACGCGCGTGCCGGTGTCGCTGGCCTATCGCAAGGGTTTCAGGAAGGATGGCTCCGCCGCCATGCTGCAATACGCCTACGGCAGCTACGGCGTATCGACCGATCCGACGTTCTCGGCGCCGGTGGTCAGCCTGCTGGATCGCGGCATGGTCTACGCCATCGGCCACATCCGCGGCGGCCAAGAGATGGGCCGCGCCTGGTATGACGACGGTCACCTGCTCAAAAAGCGCAACACCTTCACTGACTTCATCGATGTGACACGCGGCCTGGTCGCCCAGGGCTATGCCGCCAAGGACCGGGTCGCGGCCATGGGTCGCAGCGCCGGCGGCCTCTTGATGGGCGCCATCGCCAACATGGCGCCGCGGGACTATCGGGTGATCGTCGCCCAGGTGCCGTTCGTCGACGTGGTCACCACCATGCTCGACGAGAGCATCCCACTGACCACTAACGAGTTCGACGAGTGGGGCAATCCGAAGGCCAAGGCCTATTACGACTACATGCTGTCCTATTCACCCTACGACAATGTCACCGCCCAGACCTATCCGGCGATGTTCGTCTCGACCGGGCTGTGGGACAGCCAGGTTCAGTACTATGAGCCGACCAAATGGGTCGCTAAGCTGCGAGCGACCAAGACCGACGCCAATCCTCTGGTGCTGCGGATCAATATGGAGGCCGGGCACGGCGGCAAATCGGGGCGATTCCAGCGCTTCCACGATACGGCCGAAGCCTACGCCTTCATGCTGGACCAGCTTGGCCCGGCGAAGTGACCCGCCCTCGCCTTGCGCTCGCAGCTCGCGTGCCGCAACCCGCGACAAAAGGTTTTCAATGTGAAACCTCGTCGGCCGGGACCACCAGCGCCTTGTTCAGGTGACCACACCGTTGAGCGACCCCCATCGGGGCGTGTCCAAGCAAGCCAGCGATCGGCAGTTCAGAAAACCCGAGGTCGGCAACGCTTGGCGTGTCCGAATACGGCTCGGAGCGTCGCCACCGACCGACCGGCCACGCCCAATCCGGCCTTCATCGCTCCTCCGCAGCCGTCTTTGCGGGGCTTTGTCGTCGCGCCGCGAGCGATCTCCGCCTGCATCCTTTCGATATCGGCTAAGGTGAGCGTTCGCACCGCGCGAGCGCCGACCAGGGGTCTGATGTGGAGCTTTATGCGTCCCTCATGGTTCGCGAGGGTCGATTCCTTGATCGGCCGCCGGTTGCGGCCCAGAAGCCGCTGGCTTCGTGCTTCGGAGAGATACCAGTCGCAGACTTCGTAATGCGGGGATCGTCAGTTCGAGTCTGACAGGCGGCGCGTCGGCCAAAAAGGGTCAGAGTTATTTTTGCTCTCACGACGGGATGCGGCAATCCGGCCCTCGACCCAAATAGCTCTGCTCGCCTTGGCGGTTTTGGCGATAAGCCCGGATGACTCCTATGTTGACATTTGTTCACGCCAAGCACATCTTGGGCGCACGCAGGTGACCCGGCCGCGTCACCCCAGGCAGGAATGTTGAGGACGCCATTCGCTACGCCGAAACCAAGGGTTGGCGGTTCCGCAAGATGGGCCACTGGGGCCGCCTGTTCTGCCCGCAGGCCGATCGCGAGGGTTGCCAAGTGGGGGTGAACGGAACGCCCAGGAACTCCGGCGACCACGCTCGGCAGATCGTCCGGGCAGTGAATCGCTGCTTGCATGGCGGAAAGGCGCGGGCCTGATGAAGACCTATGATTTCGCCATTGTCGCCTCGGGCCTGGACCCGGCGTCCGAGGATTTCGAGTCGCGATTCTATGACGCCGGTTGCGACGATGCGACAATCTCGTTCCAGAGGGGCGTGATCATCGTCGATTTCGCCCGCGAGGCGGCCTCCATCGGCGAAGCCATAGCCTCGGCGGCGGCGAATGTGACCGGGGCTGGGGCGGTCATCGAGCGCATCGAGCCCGATCCGCTGGTCAGCCTCTCGGACATCGCCGCCCGCGCTTCCCTGTCGCGCGCCGCCGCGTCCAACTACGGCAAGGCCCTGCGCGGCAAGAATTTCCCCGCCCCGGTGGCCAGGGTGACCAGCGACAGCCCCTTGTGGGAATGGGCGGATGTCTCCCGCTGGCTTTACCTCAATCACAAGGCGCCGCGGGAGATGATGGTCGAGGCCAGGGCGATACGCGCCGCGAACGAAGCTCTGGACGCTGACCCCACTCAGATCGGCGAGCGGATCCGGCGCAGTCTCTCGGAACTGGAAGGCGCGCTGTAGCCGGATCGACAGAATCGAGGCGAAGTTCCTAAGCGCCCGATTTGCCCAGCCCCCTACTCCGCCGCCGCCCTGACCGCCCCGGCGATGTCGCGGACCAGCTGGCGGATCAGCTTTTCGTCGTCGCCCTCGGCCATGATGCGGATCATCGGCTCGGTGCCCGAGGCGCGCACCACCAAGCGACCGCAGCCGTTGAGACGGCCCTCCGCCTGGGCGATGGCCGACTTGACCGCCGCGCTCTCCAGCGGCGCGCCGCCCGAAAAGCGCACGTTCTCGTGTCTCTGCGGGGCCGGCTCGAACTGACGGGCCAGGGCGCTCATCGGCTTTTGCGAGCGGACCAGTTCGGCCAGCACCTGGAGGGCGGCGATCAGGCCGTCGCCGGTGGTGGAATAGTCGCTCATGATGATGTGGCCGGAGGCCTCGCCGCCCAGGTTGAAGGCGCCGTCGCGCATCCGAGCCATCACCGAGCGGTCGCCGACCTTGGTGCGCTCGAGGGTCAGCCCGCGCTCGGCCAGAAAGCGCTCGAGGCCGAGGTTGGACATCACCGTGGCCACCACCCCGCCGCCTTGCAGCCGATCCTGCGCCGCCCAGGCGGCGGCGATCAGGGCCATGATCTGGTCGCCGTCCACCACCTGGCCTCTCTCGTCGCAGATGAGCAGGCGGTCGGCGTCGCCGTCGAGCGCGATGCCGATGTCGGCCCGGTATTCCTTGACCGCCGCGATCAGGGCGGCCGGATGGGTTGAGCCGCATTCATCGTTGATGTTGTAGCCGTTGGGCGAGACGCCGATCTCCTTGATTTCGGCCCCCAGTTCATAGAGGGCGGTCGGGGCGACCCGATAGGCCGCGCCATGAGCGCAGTCGACTACCACCCGAAGGCCGGCCAGGCGCAGGCTGCGTGGGAAGGTGGCCTTGACGATCTCGATGTAGCGTGCCTGCGCCTCGTCCATGCGGGCCACCCGGCCAAGTCCCTTGGGGGCGGCCAGGCCCTCCTGCAGGCCCTCGTCCATGTGCGCCTCAATGCGCGCCTCCATGTCGTCGGAGAGCTTGTAGCCGTCCGGGCCGAAGAGCTTGATGCCATTGTCGGCGAAACTGTTGTGCGAGGCGGAGATCATCACCCCCAGGTCGGCGCGCATGGAGCGGGTCATCATGGCGACGGCGGGGGTGGGCAGGGGGCCGAACAGACGCACGTCCATGCCCACGCTGGTGAAGCCGGCCACCAGGGCCGGCTCGATCATGTAGCCGGAAAGGCGAGTGTCCTTGCCGATCACCACCAAGTGGCGCCGGTCGTCGGCCGAGCGGAACAGCTTGCCGGCGGCCAGGCCGGCGCGCAGGGCGACCTCGGCGGTCATCGGATACTGGTTGGCTTGGCCGCGGATGCCGTCGGTGCCGAAGTAGGACCGCTTGCTCATCGCCTCAGCCTCCCTGCCGCGCGCCACCGCCGCGCCCGACGCTTTGATTTGTGACACCGGCCGCCCGCGGATGCTAAAGGCGGCGCGTCGATGTCGAGCGGCCCAAGACTAGCCGGTCGCGCCGCGCCTGACAAAATCTGCGCTCGTGGGCATGAAGGGTGGGTGAACGAAAAATGTGCGGCATCATCGGCATCGTGGGCGTCCGGCCGGTCGCGCCGCGCCTGATCGATAGCCTCAAGCGCCTGGAATACCGCGGCTATGACTCGGCCGGCGTGGCGGCGGTGGGGGCGGACGGCCGCGTCGAGCGGCGCCGCGCCAAGGGCAAACTGCGCGAGCTGGAGGCGGTGCTGGCCGCCGAGCCGCTGAGCGGCACGGTGGGGATCGGCCACACCCGCTGGGCGACGCACGGCGCGCCGTCCCTGCGCAACGCCCATCCCCAGAGCGCCGGCCGGGTCACCGTGGCGCACAACGGCATCATCGAGAATTTCGCGCAGCTGAAGGCCGAGCTCGTGAACCTCGGCCGCACCTTCGAGAGCGACACCGACACCGAGGTGGTGGCCCACCTCATTGACCTCGAGCTGGCCAGGGGCTTGGCGCCCGCCGCCGCCTTCAAGGCGACTCTCGACCGGCTCACCGGCGCCTACGCCCTGGCCGTGCTGATCGACGGCGAGCCGGACCTGGTGATGGGCGCGCGGCGGGCCATGCCCCTGGTGGTCGGCTACGGCGAGGGCGAGATGTTCATCGGCTCGGACGCCCTGGCCGTCGCCCCCTTCACCAACCGCGTCGCCTTTCTGGAAGAGGGTGACTTTGTCGCCATCAACCACGGCGGTGCGCGCATCTTCGACGGGACGGGGGAGCCCGCCGAGCGGCCGGTTCGCGCCGTCTCGGTCTCCGCCGCCCTCATCGAAAAGGGCAACTACCGGCACTTTATGGAAAAGGAGATCTACGACCAGCCGGACGCCTGCCAGCATACCCTGGCCAGCTACGTCGACCCGGTGGCGGGCCGCGCCGCCGCGCCGGGGGGCTTCGATTTCACCACCATCGACCGGCTGCAGATCGTCGCCTGCGGCACCGCCTTCTACGCCGGGCTGATCGGCAAATATGTCATTGAGGCGCTGGCCGGCCTGCCGGTCGATGTGGAGGTGGCCTCGGAGTTCCGCTACCGGTCTCCGGCCGTCACCGGCCGCACCCTGGCGGTGGCGATCTCCCAGTCGGGCGAGACGGCCGACACCCTGGCCGCCCTGCGCTGGTGCAAGGCGCGGGGGCTCGCCACGGCGGCCATCGTCAACGCCCACGAATCGACCATGGCGCGCGAGGTGGACCGCCCGTGGCCGACCAACGCCGGCCAGGAAATCTGCGTCCTCTCCACCAAGGCCTTTACCGCCCAGGTCGCGGTGCTGATCGCCCTGGCCATCGCCGCCGCCCGGGCGCGCGGGCGGATCGACGCGACGGAGGAAGGCCGCCTGGTCGCCGTGCTGATGGAGGCGCCCCGCCTGCTCGGCGAGGCGATCGGCGCCGAGGAGGCCATCCGCCCGCTGGCCCACGAGATCGCCCGGGCCCGCGACGTGCTCTATCTGGGCCGCGGCCCGATGTTTCCGCTCGCCATGGAAGGCGCCCTGAAACTCAAGGAGGTCAGCTATATCCACGCCGAGGGCTACGCCGCCGGCGAGATGAAGCATGGCCCCATCGCCCTTATCGAGGAGGCGACGCCGGTGGTGGTGCTGGCGCCGCACGACGCCTTCTTCGACAAGACCCTGTCCAACATCAGCGAGGTCATGGCCCGCGACGGGCCGGTCATCCTGATCACCGACCAGGCCGGCGCGGCGCGCGCGCCGAGCGAGGCGCGGGTGATCGTCGCCCCCGCCTGCGATCCCCTGATCGCGCCGCTCGTCTTCGCCGTCCCGTTACAGTTGCTCGCCTATCAGGTGGGGGTGTTCAAGGGCGCCGATGTCGATCAGCCGCGCAACCTGGCCAAGTCGGTGACGGTCGAATAGCCCGCCGGCGCGCTTTTTGAGGGAGCCAACATGAGTCGCGTGCGCAAGGCGGTGCTGCCGGTGGCCGGTCTGGGGACAAGAATCCTGCCCGCCGCCAAGGCGACGCCGAAGAACCTGCTCAATGTGTTCGACCGGCCGATCCTCAGCCACGTGGTCGCCGAGGGGCGGGCGGCGGGGATCGAGCATTTCGTCTTCGTGGTCGGCCGCGGCCAGGGGGCCATCGAGGACTATTTCGACCACGCCTATGAGCTGGAGGCGGAGCTGGCCGCCAAGGGCAAGGCGGGCCCTCTCGCCGCCATCCGCGCCGATCTTCTGGGGCCCGGCCAGATGAGCTTCGTGCGCCAGATGGCCCCTCTGGGCCTCGGCCACGCGGTGTGGTGCGCCCGCGACCTGATCGGCGACGAACCCTTCGCGGTCATGCTGCCCGACATGCTGATGGATGCGGCGCCCCCCGCCCTGGCCCAGGCGGTCGCCGCCCACGACGCGGTGGGGGGGAACATCGTGGTGGTCGAACCCGCGGCGCCGGGCGAAGCGCACAAATACGGCATCGTCGCCCTGGGCGCGGCGGCGGAGGGTTTCGGCGGCCGGCTGGCCGCCATGACCGGCATGGTCGAAAAGCCGCCGTCCGGGACCGAGCCCTCCGATCTCTTCATCTCCGGCCGCTACATCCTCCAGCCACAGATCTTCGAGGCCCTGGCCGCCCACGAGAAAGGGGCCGGTGGCGAGATCCAGCTCACCGACGCCATGCTCCAGCTCCTGAACAGCCAGAGCTTCCACGCCCTGCGCTACGACGGCGCCACCTTTGACTGCGGCGATCCGGTCGGCCTGCTGCGCGCCAATGTCGCCTTCGCCCTGAAGTCTCCCGAGCACGACGCGGCGGCGCGCTCGGCGGTGGAGGCGCTTCTCAAGAATTAAGGCGCCACCATCTCCTCCACCGCCGCGATCAGGCGGCGCAGGTCGGGGGGGCGCGAGAGGCGGTGGTCGCCTTCGCGGATCAGGGTGAACACCAC
>JBPCMA010000057.1:0-6268 GCA_051002715.1 Caulobacteraceae bacterium | reverse complement strand
TGCATGGATGAGACGAGGCTGAACAGGGTCAGGTTTCGCGCCTGGCGACGGGGTTTTCGGGAGGCGGACCTGATTTTGGGCCCCTTCGCGGACAGTCATGCCCAGGGCATGACGCCCGCTCAGCTCGAAAGGTTTGAGCGCCTGCTCGATGAACCCGATCAGGATCTCTACGCCTGGATGACCGGAACCGTGCCGACGCCGCCGGCCTTCGATGACGACCTCATGGCCCGCCTGCGCGCCTTTCGGCCGGGCAAAGATTAGGTGTCGCTGGCCTCCGACATAAAACGCGTCGCGACCGAGCCGGGCGCCCTGGAACTGACCAGCGCGCCGGAGGGTTTCGACGCCCTGGTCATGGCCGACATCGCCCGGGCGCGCGGCGGCCTGAGCTTCTTCGTCGCGCGCGACGGGGGGCGCGCCTCCGCCTTCGGCGACGCCATGGCCTTCTTCGCCCCGGAAATCGAGATCCTTCTGTTCCCGGCCTGGGACTGCCTGCCTTACGACCGGGCGGGGCCGTCGGCCGGGGTGGCGGCGCGCCGGATGGCGACCCTGACGCGGCTGGCGCGGGGGCTGGACGCCAAGAAACCGGCTCTTCTGGTCACCACCGCACCCGCCCTCCTGCAGCGCGTGCCGCCGCGCGCCGCCGTCACCCGCGCCGGCTACGCCGCCGCCGCCGGGGCCAGCGTCGATATCGCCGACATGGAGCGCTATTTCGCCGTCAATGGCTATCACCGCGCCTCGACGGTGTCGGAGCGCGGCGAGTTCGCCGTGCGCGGCGGGGTGATAGATGTTTTTCCACCGGGCGGCGAAGAGCCGGTGCGGCTGGACCTGTTTGGCGACACCCTGGAATCCATCCGCGCCTTCGACCGGGAAACGCAGCGATCGACGAAGCAACTCAAGGCGGTGGATCTGTTGCCGGTCAGCGAGGCGTTGCTCGACGCGCCGGCCATCGCCCGCTTTCGCGCCGGCTATCTCGCCGCGTTCGGCCCGCCGGGCGACGATCCCCTCTACGCCACGGTGAGCGAAGGCGGCCGGCGGCCGGGGATGGAACACTGGCTGCCGCTTTTCTACGAGCGCCTGGAAATCCTGTTCGACTATCTGCCGCCCGGCGTCCTGATCGGCGTCGATCACCTGGCGCGCCAGGCGCGCGACGAGAGGCTGGCGATGATCGCCGACGCTTTCGAGGCGCGAGCACAGGCCGAACGCACGGCCCACTATCGCGCCCTGCCGCCCGCCGCTCTCTATCTGACCGCCGAGGAGTGGGACGAGCGGCTGGCCTCGCCGCCGACGCGCCTGCTCACGCCGTTCAGCCGCGAGGCGGCGGAGGGCGCGGTCGACATGGGCGCGAGAGTCGGCCGGGCCTTCGCCGCCGAGCGGGCGCAAGACAGCGTAAACCTTTTCGAAGCCGCCGCCGATCACGCCCGGCAACTCGCCGCCGCCGGCAAGCGGGTGATCTTCGCGTCCTGGTCGGAGGGCTCGTCGGAGCGCCTGGGGGCGATGTTGGCCGACCACGGGCTCGAAGGGCTCACGCTCGCGCCCTATTGGCAGGCGGCAAAGGCGGCCGACCCGAAGAAAGCGCAGCGGGCGGTGCTGCCGCTCGACGCTGGGTTCGAGACCGAGAGCCTGGCGGTGATTTCGGAGACCGACATCCTGGGCGACCGGCTGGCGCGACCCAGGCGTCGCCGGCGCGCCGCCAACTTTCTGGCCGAAGCTTCGGCCCTCCCTCCCGGCGATCTGGTGGTCCACATCGACCACGGCATCGGGCGCTACGAGGGCTTGAAGACCCTCGAGGTCATGGAGGCGCCGCACGACTGCCTGGAGCTGCACTACGCCGCCGACTCCAAGCTCTACCTGCCGGTGGAGAACATCGACCTGCTCACCCGCTACGGGGCCGAGAGCGAAGGGGTGGCCCTGGACCGGCTGGGTGGCGCGGCCTGGCAGGCGCGCCGGTCGCGGGCCAAGGAGCGGCTGCGCGACATGGCGGCGGGCCTGATCGCCATCGCCGCGGCGCGGGCCACGCACGAGGTGGAGGCGACCCCCGCCCCGCATGGGCTGTTCGACGAGTTCTGCGCCCGCTTCCCCTACGAAGAGACCGACGACCAACTTAACGCCATCGCCGACGTTCTCGCCGATTTGGACGCCGGCAAGCCCATGGAGCGGCTCATCTGCGGCGACGTGGGCTTCGGCAAGACCGAGGTCGCCCTGCGCGCCGCCTTCGTCATGGCGATGAGCGGGCGCCAGGTGGCCCTGGTCTGCCCGACGACCCTCCTGGCCCGTCAGCACTTCAAGACCTTCCAGGACCGTTTCCAGGGCTGGCCGGTGCAGGTGCGGCGGCTGTCGCGCCTAGTCCCGGCGGCCGAGGCGGGAGAGACCCGCGCCGGGCTCGAAAAAGGCGAGATCGAGATCGTCGTCGGCACCCACGCGGTGCTCTCCAAGCAGGTCCGATTCAAGGACCTGGGCCTGGTGATCGTCGACGAGGAGCAGCACTTCGGGGTCAAGCACAAGGAGGCGCTGAAGGCCCTGCGCGCCCAGGTGCATGTGATGACCCTGACCGCGACGCCGATCCCGCGCACCCTGCAGATGGCTCTCTCCGGCATCCGCGAGATGTCGATCATCGCTACCCCGCCGATCGACCGGCTGGCGGTGCGGACCTATGTCACGCCGTGGGATCCGGTCTCGATCCGCGAGGCGCTGCTGCGCGAGAAATATCGCGGCGGCCAGGCCTATTATGTGACGCCGCGCATCGCCGATCTGCCAGACATCGAAAAATTCCTGCGCGAACAGGTTCCTGAAGTGAAGTTCGTGGTCGGCCACGGCCAGCTTTCGGCAAGCCGCATCGAGGACGTCATGGAGGCGTTCTACGACGGTCGCTACGATGTTCTGGTTTCCACCAGCATCGTGGAATCGGGGCTGGACATCCCCACCGCCAACACCTTGATCGTCCACCGCGCCGACATGTTCGGCCTCTCGCAACTCTACCAACTTCGCGGACGGGTGGGCCGGGCCAAGGCGCGCGCCTACGCCTATCTCACCACCCCGTTCGAAAAGCCGATCACGGCGGCGGCGGAAAAGCGCCTGCAGGTGCTGCAGTCATTGGATAGCTTGGGGGCCGGCTTCCAGCTCGCCAGCCACGACCTCGACATCCGCGGCGGTGGCAACCTGCTGGGCGAGGAACAGTCCGGTCACATCCGCGAGGTGGGAGTCGAGCTTTACCAGCAGATGCTGGAAGACGCCGTGAGCGAATTGCGCGCCAAGGGAGGGGCAGGCGACCTTTCCTTCGATCGCGGCTGGTCGCCGCAGATCAACACCGGCGCGGCGGTGCTGATCCCCGAGGCCTATGTGCCCGACCTCAATGTGCGCCTAGCCCTTTACCGCCGCCTGTCGGACGCCGAGCGTTCCGACGACCGCGAGGCCTTGGCCGCCGAACTCATCGACCGCTTCGGGCCCCTGCCGCCCGAAGCCGATCAGCTCTTGAAGGTGGTGGCCATCAAGGGCCTGTGCCGCGAAGCCAACGTGGCCAAGATCGACGTGGGGCCAAAGGGCGCGGTGATTGCCTTCCGCGCCGACCGCTTCGCAAATCCGGCGAGGCTTGTGGCGTTCATCCAGAAAAACGGCGCCGCGTGGCGCCTGCGGCCGGACCACAAGGTGGTCGTCAAGGGCCAATGGGAGACCCCAACCGGGCGTCTCGCCGCCGCCGAGCGCTTGCTGAAGGACTTGGCGGGGCTGGCGCGGGCCGCGTGACCTGGCCTAGGAATATACGCCGTCAAGGATCATCGGGGAGCCGGCCATGGCGAATGTCCATCGGGGAGAATGTTTCTGCGGCGCGGTCGCGCTGGAGGCGACCGGCGCGCCCGAAGGCATGGGTTACTGCCATTGCCGCTCATGCCGATCGTGGTCGGGAGGGCCAGTCAACGCCTTCAGCCTGTGGAAGCCAGACGCGGTCAAGGTGACGCGCGGGGCCGAGCACATCGGAACCTTCGCCAAATCACCGCAAAGCGAGCGGCGCTATTGCACCCGGTGCGGCGGCCATCTGATGACCAACCATCCGACATTCGGCCTCATCGATGTGTTCGCCGCGACCCTGCCGAGCCTCGACTTCAAGCCCGGCGTCCATGTCAACTACGCCGAGACGGTGCTGCCCATGCGCGACGGCCTGCCCAAGATGAAGGGCTTTCCCGCCGAATTGGGCGGCAGCGGCGAGACCGTCGCGGAATAGTCTAGGGGCGGAAAGCGACTCAGCTTTTGGCGGCGGGCGCCATCGCCGGCGCGGGTCCGGTGTCGGAGACGACATACCAGGCGATCTTCCACGAGCCATCGGCCTGCTTCTTGTAGCCGGCCAGATAGTTGACCCTCACGGTGGTCGGCTTCTTGGTCTTGGAGTCGGTGAAGGTATTGTCGTAGGTCGAGCGGTAGACCGCCATGTCGCCCGAGGCGGGCACATCGACGACCTGATCGACCAGCGTCACATGCCAGTTCGGGTCACCCGTCGCCTGCTTGTTGCTCGCCTGATCGGCGGCCGCGCCGACGACGTTCGGCGCCCCATGGAAAATGCCGACCACATCGGGCGCATCATGACTGGCCGCCTTGGCCGAGTCGTGGGCGTTCATATCGGCCACCAGTTGGGCGACATCCGCCTTGACCGCGTCGGCGACCTTGGCGGTATCGGCCGCCGGCTTTATCGGCGCCGTCTGGTTGCAGGCGCCAAGCGCCGCCGCCATGAGCGCGGCCGAAGCCACGCCCGCGAATTGAAATCTGGTCATTGCTAGCTCCCCTTGCAGCGTTTGCCTATCGCCGCCCACGACGCTCCCGGCGACCGGGTGCGGCGGGCGGAGCGTAGCACGGGGCGAGGGCCGACGCCATCGAGCGGTCGTCGCCTTCGCCCGTCCCCCGATGGGGCGCCACGCCGGTAACCGCTCCAATAGCTTGCATGACGATGGGGCAGGGAGCTTCTAGACTCGCCAGCTAGCCGCCGGATGGAGACGCCGCCATGGGTCAGGGACCCCTTCTGGGGATGAAGGTGCTGGAATTCGCCGGCATCGGGCCGGGTCCATTCTGCGGCATGTTGCTCTCGGATCTCGGCGCCGACGTGGTGCGGATCGACCGCAAGGGCGCGGCGAGTCGCGGCCCCGCCGACGTCACCGCCCGCGGGCGCCGTTCGGTGGCTCTCGATCTCAAATCGCCGGTGGCAGTGGAGGCGTGCCTGAAGCTCATGGAGAGCGCCGACGCGGTGTTTGAGGGCTTCCGGCCAAGCGTTATGGAGCGCCTCGGCCTGGGTCCCGACGTGGCCTTGGCGCGCAACGCCAAGCTGGTCTATGGCCGTATGACCGGCTGGGGGCAGACAGGCCCCCTGGCCAAGGCGGCCGGCCACGACATGAACTACATCGCCCTCAGCGGCGCCCTGCATGCCATCGGCACGCCCGGCAAGCCGATTCCCCCCCTCAATCTGGTCGGCGACTTCGGCGGCGGCGCCCTCTACCTCGCCTTCGGCCTGCTGGCCGGCGTGATCCACGCCCACGCCACCGGTCAAGGCCAGGTGATCGATTGCGCCATGACCGACGGGGCGACCTCGCTGATGGCCATGTTCTACGGTTTCAGGGCGGCCGGCATGTGGAATAGCGAACGCCGCTCGAACCTGCTGGACGGCGGCGCGCACTTCTACGACACCTACCAGTGCGCCGACGGCGGCTGGATTTCCATTGGCTCGCTCGAACCTCAGTTCTATGCGCTTCTGCTTGAAAAGGCGGAAATATCCGATCCTGACTTCAAGTCACAAATGGAGCGGCGTCGCTGGCCGGAGCTGCGTGAAAAACTCGCCGCGGTGATCGCGCGTAAGAGCCGCGACGAGTGGTGCGACATCATGGGCGCCAGTGATGTCTGTTTCGCCCCGGTCCTGGACATGGACGAAGCGCCCGCCCATCCCCACAACGTGGCGCGCTCGACGTTCGTCGAGGTCGAGGGCGTCATTCAGCCCGCGCCCGCGCCGCGCTTTTCAGCCACTCCGGGGGCAGTCGCCGGGCCGCCGCCAGCCATCGGCGAACACAACACTCACGCCCTCGAGGACTGGGGTTTTTCGAGCGCCGAAATCGAACACCTGCAAAACGCCGGCGCGCTCTGAACTTCGTTCATCTTCAGTTCAGGCGGGGCGGCGCAGATTGAGTCTCGTCGATCGGCGCCGCGTTCTCCCGTCCCTCGTAGCGGTTTCTGGTCGACCAGGACGAAGGCAAGATCATCCTGGCGGTGCGCCGTTTCCCCCCCAACGCCCCGCACCCCC
>JBPCMA010000056.1:0-3894 GCA_051002715.1 Caulobacteraceae bacterium | reverse complement strand
TGAAGGTCTCCAGCATCGGCACGCAGACATACTGGCCCTCGCCGGTCTTCTCCTTGTGGCGCAGGGCGGCCAGGGCGGCGATGGCGGCGAACAGGCCGCAGGTCTTGTCGGCGACGATGGAGGGCAGCGGCCGAAACACCGCCCCTTCGTCGACCAGGCCGGTCAGGCCGCACGCCCCGCTCGCCGCCTGGATCAGGTCGTCGAACGCCTGGCGTCCCGCATAGGGGCCCTCCGGCGCATAGCCCATGGCCTCGACATAGACGATGTCCGGCTTCATCGCCGCCACCGCCTCGTGGGAAAAGCCCAGGCGGGTCACCGCCTCGGGGCGCATGTTGTGGATGAAGATGTCGGCGGTCTCGATCAGGCGGGCGAGGGCTTGGCGGCCCGCCTCGCTCTTCAGGTCCAGCGCGACCGAGCGCTTGTTGCGGTTGAAGGCCACGAACATCGGCCCCATGGTCGGCGAATTGGGGGCCTTGCCGCCGGTGCGCTGCCGGTCGCCCTCGGGCGCCTCGATCTTGATCACGTCCGCCCCCAGGTCGCCCAGGATCTGGGTGGCGTAGGGGCCCAGCACGAACTGGGTCAGATCGATCACCCGCACCCCCTCGAGGGCGCCCGGCGGCGGGGTTTCCATGCGCGTCATCGTCCACCTTCAACCGCCTTGTCACCACGGGCCTTCCATCTTACCGTCGTAAAGATCAAGAGGAGACCGCCATGAACGGCGAACAGACGGTTCTGGTGACCGGCGGCTCGGGCTATATCGGCGGCTGGTGCGTCGCCACCCTGCTCGAGCGCGGCTACCAAGTGCGGGCCACGGTGCGAAGCTTGGCTCGCGAGGGCGCGGTGCGCGCCGCTATCGCCACCGTCGTCGATCCGGGCGAGCGCCTGACCTTCCACGCCGCGAACCTGACCTCCGACGCGGGCTGGGACGCCGCGGCCGAGGGCTGTGACTTCGTGCTGCACGTGGCCTCCCCCCTGGGCGTACCCGAGCCCAAGGACCCCGACGACCTCATCGTTCCGGCTCGCGACGGCGCCCTGCGCGCCCTTAACGCCGCCATCAAGGCCGGGGTGAAGCGGGTGGTGATGACCTCCTCGGTGGCCGCCACCGGCGGATCCTACAACGCCCACGACGGCACCTTCGACGAGACCGTCTGGACCGACGCCGGCGACACGCGCATCGGCGCCTACGCCCGCTCCAAAACCATCGCCGAGCGGGCCGCCTGGGACCTGATAGCCGCCTCCGGCGGCGAGACCCAGCTCGCCGTGATCAATCCGGCCCTGGTCCTGGGGCCGGTGATGGGGGCCGACTTCTCCGACTCGGTGCAGGTGGTCCAGCGCCTCTTGACCGGCAAGATTCCCGGCCTGCCCCGGCTCGGCTTCAACGTGGTCGATGTGCGCGACGTGGCCGACCTGCAGCTTCGCGCCATGACCGCCCCCGAGGCGGCCGGCCAGCGGTTCATCGCCGCGGCCGACTACGAGTGGATGGAGGACATGGCGGCCATCCTGCGCCGCCATCTGGGCGCGGCGGCGGCCAAGGTCCCCACCCGCAAGGCGCCCGACTTCGCCATCCGCCTGGCCGCCCTCTTCGACCGCGACCTCGCCTCGGTGACCCCGGGGCTCAGCCGGCGGCGCGACTTCACCTCGGCCAAGGCCCGCGACCTGCTGGGCTGGCGCCCCCGCGGCGCCGAGGAAACCATCCTCGACTGCGCCAGGAGCCTCATCGCCCACGGCGCGGTCTGAGGGCCTCAAGGAGGGTGGGGAAAGATCACCACCCTGCCAGACGCCCAGGCGCCCTGCTGGCGCCCCGCGTGGCTGGTCGGCGCGCCGCTCTCAACACGTCGCCTCGCCGTGTTTCAGGCCGCTTCTTTCATCGGTCGATAGCGCTTGGGATTCCTCGCGTCGATGAGGAATGGGCCCGAGGCGCCGGACTTGACGGTCATTTGGGCGAGGGCCTCCATCGCGGGCGCCGCTTTCACGCCGGCATGCTCGATCGCCCGGGCGCGGATGACCATCTCCGCGGCCTGATCGGGGGTGGTTTCCCCGCGTTCCCACCGGCCCACGGTCTGGGCATCCTTTCCCACCAGGCGCGCCAATTCGGCCTGGGTGTGACCTAGTTCGGTGCGCAGGAAGCGAATTTCCTTTGGGAGCAGGCCGGCGGACTTGGACGCCACGGCGTGGGTCAGCACCTTATGGAGCAGGTTGATGCGCGGAATGTTGATCACCGTCTCGCCGGCGTCATCGGTCTGGGCGCGAAGCCCCTTGAGGATCACGTTGTCCAGGCCGCTTTCATCGTAGCGGTAGTCCACGGTCTTCATCGTTCGTCTCTCCACATCACGGTCACGATCTTCAGTTCACAGCCCTCGCTGGGAATTACGATCGTTCGAATAGATCTGCCGTCGCTGCTCGGCGATGTACCTTCGACGGCGTATCTGAAAAATCCTTCTCTGGTGGCGGGCGTCGGCGCGTCGTAGACAAACCCCGTCCTGAGAAGAAAGAGCAGGTCGCCCATGATGATGTCGCGCTCGCGCATTTGAACGCGAGCATGACCGGTCACATCGAGGTCGAGTTCGTCCGACGCCGCGCAGGCCCTGATTCGAACGGTGGCTTCGGCGGGTTTTCCATGGTTCTGGGGTCTTCATCCGACACGCTATGTATCACAGTGATACATAGTAGCAAGCTAATTCAATGGGAAGGACGTGGTTCCACGCAAAAGCCTCGTCGCGACGGAATCCTTCCACAATTCCGCGCCAGGCGCTCGAATCCTGCGAGCATTCGAATTCCGTGATCTCCCGCCCGGCCGGTTAGACCGGCGGACGAACGCCCCTGCGGCGCGGGTCGTTCAGTGCCGAAAGGGCGTGCTACCTATCGCGTCACCATAAATTGCATATTGCAATATGGCCGCCCTTTGTCGAGGGCGCCGCGCCCTCCTGTATCGCTTTTCCATCTAGGCGCCGGCCCGGCGATGGGTAGAGTCCGCTCGCAACCTATCCGGCCCATTTTAAGGAAGATACCCATGCGCGAAGCGGTGATCGTCTCCTATGCCCGCACGGGCCTGGCCAAGGCCGGGCGGGGCGGCTTCAACATCACCCCCTCGGTCTCCCAGGCCGCCCACGCGATCAAGCACGCGGTGGCGAAGGCCGGCGTCGATCCGGCCGATGTCGAGGACTGCTTCATGGGCAATGTCTCGCACGGAGCGATGAACCCAGGCCGCAACGCCGCCCTCCTGGCCGGGCTGCCGATCACCACCGGCGGGGTGACCATCAACCGCTTCTGCTCCTCGGGCCTGCAGTCGATCGCCATGGCGGCCCACTATGTGATCGACGATGGCGCGCGGTGCGTGGTCGCCGGCGGGGTGGAGTCGATCAGCTTCGGTGGGGCGCGGGGCGGCGGCGAGCCGGTCGATCCGGCCCTCAGCGACGCCTATCCCGACATCTTCATGCCGATGATCGACACCGCCGACATCGTCGCCAAGCGCTACGACATCTCGCGCGAATACCAGGACGAATATTCCCTGGAATCCCAGCGGCGCATGGCCTCGGCCCAGCAGGCCGGCAAATTCGCCGATGAGATCGTGCCCATGGCCACCAAGATGAAGGTGGTGAACAAGGAGACCAAGGAAGAAAGCATCGTTGACTACACGGTCGCCAAAGACGAGTGCAACCGCCCCGACACCACCCTGGAAGGGCTGGCGCGGCTGGAGCCGGTGCGGGGGCCGGGCAACTTCGTTACCGCCGGCAACGCCTCGCAGCTCTCCGACGGCGCGGCGGCGGTGACGATCATGGAGGCCAAGGAGGCCGAGCGCCGCGGCCTCGAGCCCCTGGGCGTCTTCAAGGGATGGGCCGTCGCTGGCTGCCGCCCCGACGAAATGGGCATCGGCCCGGTCTTCGCCGTCCCCCG
>JBPCMA010000055.1:0-8905 GCA_051002715.1 Caulobacteraceae bacterium | reverse complement strand
CGCTCAACGCCCAGGTGGTCGCGCAACACCCCCTTGAACAGGCCGCGCATGTCCAGGGTCGGGGCGGTGTCGCGGTTCTCGAAGAGGCGCGCCTGGGCCAAGGTCGGCCAGTCGCCGACGATGCCGCCCTTCTTCAGCGCCCCACCCAGGAGGAGGGCGGTGGAGGCGGTGCCATGATCGGTGCCGCCGGTGCCGTTGACCCGGGCGGTGCGGCCGAACTCGGTGGCCATGACCACCACCGTGTCGCTCCAGGCGGGACCCAGGCCGGTGGCCAAGCCGTCCAGGAAGGCGTCGACGGAGGCGAGCCTCTGGGCCAGCTTTCCTTGCGCCGCGCCTTGGCCCGCATGGGTGTCGAAGTCGTCCATGACCACCGCCGCCACCTGGGCTCCGTCCGGCTGGGTCATGAAGCCGGCCAGGGTCGCGCCCAGGTTGCGCGCCTGGGCCGCCCCCTGGCGTGGCCCGCTCTCCCCGCCGTTCGCGCCGTTCGCCAGGGGGAGCGCGCCGTTCGTCGCCGCCGCATCGGCGGTGGCCACCTTGGCCATGGCTTGGGCCGAAAGGCCGGCGGCCAGGGCTGGCCCCAGCAGCGGGTCGCCGACATAGAGGTCGTGAAGAATGGCGGGCAGGCGCCTATCGCCGCCCAGACCGCCACCGCGCGCCCAGGAGACCGCCTCGATCTTGCCGCGCAGGATGAGCGGCGCGGTCGGCCCGAGGGAGAGGGCCCGCACCTTGCCGGGCGGCCCCATGGCTTCCAGGGCGCGGTTGAGCCAGCCAGAGGCGGTCCCGTAGACCACTCCGCCGCCGCCCTCCAACACGTCCTGCGCCTCGAAATGGGAGCGTTCGCGGTCGGGGGTGGCCACGGCCGGGGCGATACGCGCCTCGCCTTTCAGGGCCAGGGCGTGGGTCGCGGTCATCGACGGGTGCAGGCCGAAGGTGGCGTCCAGCTTCAAGGCGCCGCCCGCCTCGCCGAAGGGCGCCAGGGCGATCGGCCCGCGCAGGGCGGCGTAATCAGCGTCGCCCACCGGCGGCGACAAGGAGAGGCCGTCCAGGCCGCCGCGGCAGACGATCACCACCAGCTTCTTGCCCGCCGCCGCCCGCTCGCTGTCGGCGAAGGCGCGCGAGCCCAGGAACTGAATGGTGATTCCCAATCCCGCCGCCCCGATCAGCGCGCGCCGCCGGCTGGGGGAGGGAAGGGCATCGGCGCGGGTCATCGGCGTTGGAACTCCGGGCTCATCAAGAGGATGGAAAACCCCTCGGGGCGGGTTTCGGCGCGGGCGATGGTGCGGGCGACCGGCGCCGTCAGGCGCGCGCCCAGGGCGTTATCGGCCAGCCGTACCGGATTGCGATCGCCGGTCGCCTGGAGGGCGAACCGCTCGCTCCAGGTCATGCGCTTGACCACTGCGTCGGGGGCGCACCACACCGCCGCCTCTTCCGGCCAACCCTTGGGCGAGGGGGCGCTGAACGGCTTTTGGCCCATGGCGGTCATCTCCGGCGCGATGGCCGCGATGTCGGAGGGCGCCTGATCGGCGGCCCGCCAACTGGAGAGAAGGAATTCATAGGGAGTCTTGAACTTGGCCGGCGCCGGGTCCCACGCCTCGGGCGAGGCGATGAGCGTTTTGGCCACTTCGCCGAGTTGGCCGCCGGTTTCCACATAGGTCCGCCGCAGGCGATCGACGAGACTCGACGGCGGTTCGTCGCCCACGAAATGGCGGGCGATCTTCAGCGCCAGATGGTGGGCGGTGTGAGGGTTGGCGGCCAGGTCCTTCAGCACCGCCCGGGCCTGCGCCGCGCCGTCCTCGGCGTAGCGTCTGCCCATGATGGTCCGCGCGCCCGGCTCGTGCGCGCGCTCGTGGAACTGGAAGGCGCCGTCCCCGTCGCCGGGCGCGCCGGGCGCCTCGACGCTCCAGCCGGTCATGGCCCGGGCGAACTCGGTGACATCGGTCTGGGTGTAGGCCGCCTCCACCCCCACAGTGTGCAGCTCCATGATCTCGCGGGCGAGATTTTCGTTCAGGCCGCGGGCCTTGGCGCCGGGGGGCCGCAGCCGCGCCGCCTCGCTGCCCGGCCCGATCGACTTGGCCTGGTCGAGGTAGATCAGCATGGCCGGGTGGCTGGAGGCGGCGGCCAGCAGATCCTCGAAGCGGCCGAACACATTGGGGCGGATCGCCTCTTCCTCGAACGGCCCGGCCAGGGCGGCGGTGGCCAGCTTGTTGGCCGAGACGGTGAAGTGGTTGGCCCAGAAGAGAGCCCAGCGCTCGCGAAAGCCGGCCGGCGTGGTGGCGCCCAGGCGGGCCCTGGCCAGGAAGTCGGCCCCGGCGTCGCGCCGCACCGCCTGGCGCGCCATCGTCGAGACGGCCGACCGAGCCTGGCCCGCCTGCTTGTCGGCGGCGCGGTCGCGCTGATAGGCGCGGAACTCCCGGAAACGCTCGCCGCTGCGTTCGGGCGCGGCGCCGGGTTGATCGGCGCCTTTTGGGCGGATCTGGGCGGCCAGCCAGCCTTGGGGATCGGCGCGCGCCGCGTCGATCTCGCCGGGCCGGGCGCCCAGCCCGAACCGTGTCACCGCGATGGCGGCCCGCAAGTCCCGGTCGATGGTCAAGCCGGCCCTCCTTGCCAAGGATGGGGAGATCGTGGTGGTTGAACGCTGGGCCGCCGCCTCTTCCGTCGCGCGCCCCGCGACTGGTTTAATGACAAGGATCCCATTGGCGCTCCGATCCGACACCTCCGCGAACCCTCGCCGCTTCTATCGCCTTGTCGAAGTCGAGGCCAGCGAGGCGGCATTCACCGTTCGCCTGGACGGGCGGCCTCCCCGCTCGCCGGGCGGGCCGCCCCTGATCCTGCCGACGCGCGCCCTGGCCGATCTTGTCGCCGCCGAGTGGGCCGCCCAGGGCGAAGCCATCAGCTTCGCCGCCATGCCGGCCACGCGCCTGGCCTTCGCGGCCCTCGACGCCGACGCCGCCGCGCGGGCAAAGGCCGTCTCGTCGGTCGTCCGCCACGCCGGGGCCGACCTCCTCTGCTATCCGGCGCAGGCGCCGGCCGCCCTTGTGGAACGCCAGGAGGCCGTCTGGTCGCCCCTTCTGGCCTGGGCGGCGGATGACCTGAACCTCGCCTTCGTCCAGAGCCCAGGCGTCGTCCACCGTCCCCAGCCTCCCGAGACCCTGTCCAAGGTGGCGGCGCTGGGCGAAGCCATGGAACCCTTCACCCAAGTCGGCGCGGCTTTCGCCGCCGCCCTGTTCGGCTCGGCCATCCTCGCCTTGGCGCTCTGGCAAGGAAGGTTGGACGGCGCCGCCGCCTTCGCCGCCTCGCGCCTGGATGAGGACTTCCAAGCCGAGCGGTGGGGCGTCGACGCGGAGGCCGCCGCCCGCGCCCGAGGGCTGGCCGCCGACGCGCAAACGGCGGGGCGGTGGCTGGCCGCTTGTTAGCGGGCCGCGCCGGCGGTAGGGCAGGGAGGTCGGCCACAAGGGGCGTTCATGCGGCATATCCTTGAAGAGTTGGAAAAGCGCCGCGCCTTGGCGAGACTCGGCGGCGGCCCCAAGCGCATCGCCGCCCACCACGCCAAGGGCAAACTCACTGCCCGCGAACGCCTCGACGTCCTCCTCGACGAGGATTCGTTCGAGGAGTTCGACATGTTCGTCGAACACCGCAGCCATGATTTCGGCATGGAGAAACAGCGTATTCCCGGCGACGGGGTGGTCACCGGATGGGGCACGGTCAACGGCCGCGTCGTCTATGTATTCTCCAATGATTTCACCGTGTTCGGCGGCTCTCTTTCGTTGGCGCACGCGGCGAAGATCGTCAAGGTCCAGGAGATGGCGGCCCGCAATGGCGCGCCGATCGTCGGCCTGTTCGACGCCGGCGGGGCGCGCATCCAGGAGGGGGTCGATTCCCTGGCCGGCTACGCCGACATCTTCCTTCAGAACGTCCTTTCCAGCGGGGTCATCCCCCAGATCAGCGTGATCATGGGCCCCTGCGCCGGCGGCGACGTCTATTCGCCGGCGATGACCGACTTCATCTTCATGGTGAAGGACACCGCCTACATGTATGTCACCGGCCCGGACGTGGTGAAGACCGTCATCAACGAGGACGTCAGCCACGAGGACCTCGGCGGCTACAAGGTCCACGCCCTGAAATCGGGGGTGGCCGATGGCGCGTTCGAGAATGATCTGGAGGCGCTGACCCAGGTCCGCCGCCTCATCGACTTCCTGCCCCTCTCCAACCGCGAAAAGCCGCCGGCCCGCGAGAGCTTCGACGGCCCCGACCGCGCCGAGCCGTCCCTGGACACCCTGGTCCCGGCCAACCCCAACCAGCCCTACGACATGAAGGAATTGATCATCAAGGTCGCCGACGAGGCGGATTTTTTCGAGATCTCACCCGATTACGCCAAGAACATCGTCACCGGATTCGCCCGCCTGGATGGCGAGACGATCGGCGTCGTCGCCAACCAGCCGCAGGTGCTGGCCGGCGTCCTGGACATCGACGCCTCGCGAAAGGGGGCGCGGTTCGTGCGTTTCTGCGACGCCTTCAACATCCCCCTCGTCACCTTCGTGGACGTGCCGGGCTTCATGCCGGGCACCAAGCAGGAGCAGGGGGGCCTCATCAAGCATGGCGCCAAGCTGCTCTTCGCCTTTGCCGAGGCGACCGTGCCGAAGGTCACGGTGATCACCCGCAAGGCCTATGGCGGGGCCTTCGACGTGATGAGCTCCAAGAACATCCGCGGCGATTTCAACTACGCCTGGCCGACCGCCGAGATCGCCGTCATGGGGCCCAAGCAAGCGGTGGAGATCATCTTCCGCGCCGATATCGGCGACGCCGAAAAGCTGAAGGTCCGCGAAGCCGAATACAAGGCTCACTTCGCCAACCCCTTCGTCGCCGCCGCCCGCGGCTACATCGACGATGTGATCATGCCGGCCGAAACCCGCCGCCGCATCGTGCGCGCGCTCAAGAGCCTGAAGGGAAAATCCGTCTCCAACCCGTGGAAGAAGCACGATAATATCCCACTTTAGCCACCGGCCGCCGGTCTCCCGCGAGCGGCGCCTGTCCGGGGGTCCGGCGCGAGGGCGGCCCCGTCCCTTTTCTTCCTGAGTTGCCCGCCCGCCCCCAACCTGCCATGAGGCGAACCTTAGCGGACCAGCGATCGCGCGGGAGGCGGGGATGACGGTGGGCGTGGCGGCGGTTCCAGCGCCGCGGGTCAGAACCTTTTTCGGCCATCCCATCGGCCTGGGCTACCTGGTCTTCGCCGAAGCCTGGGAGCGCTTTTCCTACTACGGCATGCAGTCCCTGCTCGTCCTCTACATGGGCCAGCAGCTTCTCCTGCCCGGCCATGTCGAGCACGTGGCCGGCTTCGCCGCCTTCCGCGCCGGCATCGAGAGCGTCTATGGCCACCTTTCCACCGCCGCCCTGGCCTCGGCCATCTTCGGCCTCTACGCCGGCTGCGTCTATCTGACCCCGATCGCGGGGGGCTTCATCGCCGACCGGCTGCTGGGCCGCACTCTCACCGTGACCATCGGGGCCATCCTGATGGCCATCGGCCATTTCCTGATGGCCTTCGAGGCTTCCTTCCTGCTCGCCCTCACCTGCCTGCTGGTCGGAGTGGGTTGTTTCAAGGGCAATATCGCCAGCCAGGTGGGCGAACTCTATGCGCCAGGCGACCTGCGCCGCGCCGACGCTTTCCAGGTGTTTCTGCTGGGGGTGAACGTGGCGGTGATCGTTTCGCCGCTGGTCTGCGGCACCCTGGGGCAGAAGGTCGCCTGGCATTGGGGCTTCGGGGCGGCGGGCGTGGGCATGCTGATCGGCCTGGCCGTCTATCTTTCCGGCCGCCGCTGGCTGCCGCCCGATACGGTTCGCCGGGTGCCCGCCCGTCCGGGCGAAGGCAAGCTGGCGCGCATCCAGCGACCCAGGCTGGCCCCCGGCGAGATCAAAACCGTCGCCGTCCTGGTCGCCCTGCTGCCGGTCCTGGCCCTCTCGGGGGTCGGCAACCAGGAGATTTTCAACGCCTACCTGGTGTGGGGCAACGCCAACTACGACCTGGTGTTCTTCGGCCAGTCGATGCCGGTCACCTGGCTGATTTCCTTGGACGCCATCATCAGTTCGGTGACCATCGTCGCCTCGGTGGCCTTCTGGCGCTGGTGGGCCAAGCGCCGGCGCGAACCGCAGGAGATCACCAAGCTGGCGATCGGCGCCCTGATCGGCGGCTTGGCCCCGCTCGCCCTGACCGTCGCCTCCCTGCAACAGGCGGCCAGCGGCCACAAGGTGGGCCTCTTCTGGGGCTTGGTGTTCCACATCGTCAACGACATCGGCTTCGCCAACATCTTTCCGGTGGGTCTGGCCCTCTTCTCCCGCGCCGGGCCCAGGGCCATCGCCGGCCTGATCATCGGCGTCTATTATCTCAACCTCTTCGCCTCCAACATGCTGGTCGGATACCTGGGCGGCCTGCTGGAGCCGCTCGGCGGGGCGAAATTCTGGGCCCTGCACGCCGCCCTGGTGTTCGGGGCGGGCCTCGCCCTCTTCGCCTTCCGCGCCGCCTTCGGGCCGCTGCTGAGCCCGACGGTCGATCCCGAGGCGGTGGAGGCGTCGGCGTAGGGGCGGCGCCCTGCCGCCCCCTATCTTCGCGCCAAGTGAAACAGTTCGATGTCCGACTCGTCGCTGATGACCGCGATGTAGGTCGGCGTTCCCGAGCGCGGATCGATGGCGAAGTCCGGTTCGGAGGTCGCGTCGGGGATGGCGGCGAAGGCGCGGGCGGGCCCGCCTGACAGGGAGAGCGACAGCAGGCGGCGGCGGCCATTCTTCCCGTCTTCGGCGAACACGATCTCGTTCTTGTAGATCGTCCAGGCCTCGCGGGCTCGGCCGGAAAACCCGGCGGCGATCAGCCGGGGCGGTGGGCCGAGGCGCCAGATCCCCGGCCGGTCGGATCTTACCGCATAGAGGGTGTCGCCCGCCACCCGTACGGCGTCCCAGCCGTAGCCGGTGATCGGCCGGGGTCGGGCCGGTCCGGCCAGGTCGGCGCGCCATAGCCGCCAGCCGCCGCCGTCGCGCACGGGAAACACCAGCGAACGACCGTCGGCGCTCCACGCCGGCCGGCCGGCCTCGACGCCACGCACTGGGATGCTTGCCCGCGCCTCGCCGGCGGATCCGACCACGCGCACCGCGATCGCCTGGCCTCGGACGGCGACGAAAGCCAAGGCTGAGCCGTCCGGCGACCAGCTGAGGTCGAGCGGATAGCCACCGGCGAAATTCAGCAGCATCCGGGCCGGCGAGCCGGGGCGCATCAGCCAGATGGCGGAATCCCCGGATCGGTCGGAGCCCATGGCCAGGGTGCCGTCGGAGGAATAGGCGAGCGAATCCGTCTCGCCATTGGCCGGGTCGATGACGACGGGCGCGGTCTCGCCACGACTGGGTGGGCGGGCCGCGTTGAGGCGGTGGGCGACGATTTCCGCCGCGAGAAGGCCGCCGGGGCCCGACGCGAGACGCCCGAGTATCAAGGGCAGGACGGCGACCAGCGCGCGCCGCCCACAGGCGATCGGATAGGACCACAGGACCGATTCGGCTCCGCTCGCGACCACAACGAAAAGGCTCTTCGAATCCTCGGCCCAGGCGGCGCCCCCGGCGCCCGTTTCGACCACGACGAGGGTCCGTTCGCGTCCGGTCCCCAGGTCGTGGATAACCAGGCGCGCGGACGTCTCGCCGGAGTCCCGCATAAAAAAGAGCCAGCGTCCATCGGGCGAGATCGACGGTTCGCGGTCGCCCAGGCCACCCACTGGATGGCTGATCGCCGATCGCCGTCCGGTAGCCAGATCCAGGCTGACGATCCCCGTCGGCTCGGTTTGCGTCGCGCTATCGGCGAACAGCAACGCCTCGCCGCGCCGGCTCCAGACGACGCGGGACCGCTCCTGGCCCTGGCAGCGGGCCAGTTGCCGGGCCGGGCCGGCCGGCGCGGCGGCGACCATGATTCGACAAGGCTCGCCGGCGCGATCAGCGACATAGGCGAGGCGCGCCCCGTCCGGCGACCAGGCGGGCGCGGCGTCGTCGAAACCGTCGTCGGTAAGCTGGATCGGATTTCCGCCGGCGAGTGGCTTCAGGTAGATATGGCGGCTGACCGTGTCCGAGCCGGCCGAATAGGCCAGCATCTTCCCATCCGGCGAGATAGCCGGGTGGCCTTCCCGCAAGGGCGTGGAGACCAGGGGCTCGGACCGCTCCACCGACCAGCGCGTCGGCGCGGGCTGTCGTGAAAAGACGGCGGCGACACCGCCCAGGGCTAGCACCGCCGCGCCGGCCGCCCATGTTTTCCAGCCTTGGCGGCCTTTGCGCCGTGAAGACGCGGGGGCGGGCGGATCGGCGTCCTTCGCCGTCAGCCGGTAGCCGAGTCTGGGAAGGGTTTCGAGGCTGAACGAATCCGGCGCCTCGGTTTCGGAAAGCTGTCGAAGGCGCTGGATGCAGCGGTTGAGAGAATCGTCGCCCACGAGCTGGCCGCCCCAGCACCGCGCTCGCAGAACATCGCGCGAAACCGTGGATCCGGTGGCCTCGGCCAGCGCGACCAGCACCTGCATGACCTTGTGCTGCAGCCGGATCGCCCCGCGGGGAATCAGGACCTCGCACGTCGAGGGTCGCACCCGCGCCGCGCCCAAGGCGAAGTCAGGGGTCGCGGTCAGATCGATCGTGGGCGACCGGGACAAACCGCCCGTCTCGCCGTTCATGCGACTGATCGGCAAAAAATCGGCAAAAGATCGGCTCTGGCTCATTTCATCGAGCCGGACCTTCACGCATCGATCCCGTCTTCGCAAGGCGTTCGCGGGTTGGCGACGCCGGTCGATGTGCAAATCCACTGGGAGGCTATGTCATGAAGATCTCTTCAGTCTCGGCGGCCGGACGGTCGCTGCTTATCGCGGGCGCGAGCCTCGTCGCGCTGACCTTGGGCGCC
>JBPCMA010000054.1:0-28682 GCA_051002715.1 Caulobacteraceae bacterium | reverse complement strand
CGGCGTCCAGCCAGCCGTTCTCCACCGCCTGCTTGTAGAGGAAGGTGCCGGGGTAGGGGGCGGCGAGCGAGACCTGGATGGTGTGGGGATTGATCTTGGCCGCCCAGGCCGCCGTCTCGCGCAGGGTCTCGCGGGTTTCGCCGGGCAAGCCGGCGATAAAGGTGCCGTGGATGGTGATCCCCAGGTCGTGGCAGTCGCGGGTGAACTTCTCGGCCACCTCGATCCGCATGCCCTTCTTGATGTTGTAGAGGATCTGCTGGTTGCCGCTCTCGTAGCCGACCAGCAGCAGGCGCAGGCCGCCGTCTTTCAGCACCTTGAGGCTTTCACGCGGCACATTGGCCTTGGCGTTGCATGACCAGGTGACGCCCAGCCTGCCGAGTTCGCGGGCGATGGCCTCGGCGCGCGGCAGGTTGTCGGTGAAGGTGTCGTCGTCGAAGAAGAACTCCTTGACCTGCGGAAAGGCTTTCTGGGCCCAGGCGATCTCCTCGATCACATGGCCGACGCTGCGGGTGCGGTAGCGATGGCCGCCCACCGTCTGTGGCCACAGGCAGAAGGTGCAGCGCGATTTGCAGCCGCGGCCGGTGTAGATCGAGATGTAGGGGTGTTTCAGATAGCCGATGAAATAGTTCTCGATTTTCAGGTCGCGCTGATAGACCGGCGTCACGAAGGGCAGGGAATCCATGTCTTCCACGATCGGCCGGTCGGCGTTGTGGACGATCACTCCCGCGGAATTGCGATAACTCAGGCCCTCGATGTCGGCCCAGGAAATTTCGTCGGCCACATCCTTGATGGTGAAGTCGAATTCGTTGCGGGCCACGAAATCCACCGCCGGCGCGCTGGCGAGACTGCCCTGTGCATCCACCGCCACCTTGGCCCCGATGAACCCCGCCTTGAGGTTCGGGTTGACGGCCTTGAGCGCCTCGACGGTCTTCACGTCCGAGGCGAAGGACGGGGCGGAGGTGTGCAGCACCACCAGGTCGTAGTCGCGGGCCAGGGGCGCCACGTCCGCCAGGCTCTGACGGTGCGGCGGCGCGTCGATCAGCCGGCTGCCTTCCACCAGGGCGGCGGGCTGGGCCAGCCAGGTGGGATACCAGAACGACTTGATCTCCCGCCTGGCCTGATAGCGCGAGCCGGCACCGCCGTCGAAACCGTCGAAGGAGGGGGCTTGAAGGAACAGGGTGCGAAGCATTGAAAAACCTCAAAACTCGGTCAGACCGCCGCGGCGATCCACGGCGAACCGCCGCCCTTGCCAGACCACGGAACGGCCCGCGAAGCTGGCCAGGAAGACGGCGAAGGATAGCACATCGCGCGGCAAAATGAGCCACCACGGCCCGGCGCCGGCCCCGGTCGCCGCGTCGATACGCAATTTCGCGGCGATACGCACCGCGAAAACGGTGAAAATCAGGCCAAGGACGAGGGGCTGAAAGGCGAGCAGGGCCCCGGCGATGAGGGCCAGCGGCAGGGCGTGGGTGACGGCGCTGCCGGCGTGGCCGGCCGGGTCGATCAGGCGCACCGTGCGGGCCCAGCGAATCTCGTGGTCGATGAACGCGCCGGCCGACGCCTCGTGGCAGAGGTGGGAGACGGTCATCGGCGGAATGGCGAGGGAAAGCCCCAGGCGGCGCACGGCTCGCCCGATCTCATAGTCGTCGGCCAGAGTGTCGGCGACCGCCTCGAAGCCGCCGATGGCGGCGAGGGTCCGGCGCGAAAGGGCGATGGTCGAGCCGAAGCAGGGCCAGGCCATGCCGAACTTCACGCCACAGATCGCATCGGGCAGGAAGCGGTAGTCGATGCCCATGGCCGCCAGTCGCGACCACGGATTTCCCACGCCCTCGCCCCGGTAGAGGCAGGTCACCACCCCCACGCCCGGCGCGCTGAGAGCCGCGGCCACCGCGCGCAAGTAGTTCGGCTCAACGCGGATGTCGGCGTCGCTCAGGACGAGGATGTCGTGCCTGGCCCGGGCGGCGAGGTTGATCAGGTTGGAGGCTTTGCGGCTGGCGCCGTGAAGGCTGGGATCGATGATGAGTCCGATGTCGCGTTCCGGATGACTCGCCCGCAGGGCGCGGACCACCTCGGCGGCGGGGTCGCCGGCGTCTTGAATGCCGAACAGGATCTGGACCGGGCCGGGGTAGTCCAGGGCGCAAAAGCTCTCCAGCGCCGCCGCCAGGCCGGCGTGGACGCCATGGAGCGGCTTGAGCAGCGTCACGGCGGGAAAGGCCACGTCCGCCGGCGCCGCCGCCGCCAGGAATCGCCCTGTCAGCATCGCCGCCATGCCGCCATAGGCGCCGCCGCCGAGCGCCAGAAACGAGAAGGCCCAGCCCAACCCCTCGATCGCCTCGCGGATCACCATCCTTCTTCGTGTCGTGGCGAGGGCGTCAAACGTCGGATGTCGCTACCTCAGCCGGTCACCCCGCCCCAGCGGATCGGGCAGGGCCTGACCGTCGGCGACGAAGCTCAGTGACACCGAATTGATGCAGTAGCGGTCGCGGGTGGGCGGCGGTCCGTCGGGGAAGAGGTGGCCCTGGTGGCTGTCGCAGCGCGCGCAGCGCGTTTCGACGCGGACCATGCCGTGGCTGGTGTCGCGGATGGCGGCGACGTGGGCGGGGTCGAACGGCGCGAAGAAGCTCGGCCAGCCGGTCCCGCTCTCGAACTTGGCCCTGCCCTGGAAAAGCGGCAGACCGCACAGACGGCAGGCGTAGACGCCATCGGCCTTGTTATCGAGCAGGCCGCCGCAGAACGCCGCCTCGGTGCCATGATGGAGCAGAACCTCGCGCTCCTCGCGGCCAAGGCCAGCCTCCAGCCGCGCCCGTTCGGCGGCGATGGGCGGCGTGAGATCGAAACCCGAGGGCGAAAGATGGGCGGCGGTCGTGGTCTCGCTCATGGCGGCGTTCCTTTGGGAGGGCGAGGGGGCCGGACGGTTGTCAAGCTCCCGGCGCGCGTCTACTCGCTTGAACATAGTGTGGAAACGGGCGGCCCCAAGCTGACATGTTCGCGAAAATCCTGATCGCCAACCGCGGCGAGATCGCGGTTCGCGTCATCAAGACCTGCCGGCGGATGGGAATCTCCACGGTGGCTGTCTATTCGGAGGCCGACGCCGGCTCGCTGGCGGTGGAGATGGCCGACGAGGCGGTGTTCATCGGCCCCTCGCCCGCCGCCGAGTCCTATCTGGCGGCCGAAAAGATTATCGCGGCGGCGCGCCAGACCGGGGCGCGGGCCATCCATCCGGGCTTCGGCTTTCTCTCGGAAAGGGCTGAATTCGCCAGGCAATGCGCGGCGGCGGGCGTGGTCTTCATCGGCCCCAATCCCGGCGCCATCGATGCCATGGGTGACAAGATCGCCTCCAAGAAATTCGCCGCCGCCGCCGGCGTGTCGGTGGTGCCGGGTCACGTCGGCGAGATCGACGGCGCCGCCCACGCCGTCAAGATCGCCGAGGAAATCGGCTATCCGGTGATGATCAAGGCTTCGGCGGGCGGCGGCGGCAAGGGCATCCGGGTGGCCTGGAGCCGCCGCGACGTGGAGGAGGGCTTTCCCGCCGTGCGTGGCGAGGCCAAGGGGGCGTTCGGCGACGATCGAATCTTCATCGAGAAGTTCATCGAAAACCCGCGCCACATCGAAATCCAGGTGCTGGGCGACCAGCATGGCCACGTCGTCCACCTGTTCGAGCGGGAATGCTCCATCCAGCGGCGAAACCAGAAGGTCATCGAGGAAGCGCCCTCGCCGCTACTCGATCCCGCCACCCGCGCCGCCATGGGCGCCCAGGCGGTGACGTTGGCAAGGGCCGTCGATTACGATTCCGCCGGCACCGTTGAGTTCGTCGCCGGACAGGATAAATCCTTCTATTTCTTGGAGATGAACACCCGTCTTCAAGTGGAACATCCGGTCACCGAGCTGATCACCGGCATCGATCTGGTCGAGCAGATGATCCGTGTGGCGGCCGGTGAGTCCCTGGCCTTCAGCCAGGACGATCTGGCCATCGACGGCTGGGCGATCGAGGCCCGCATCTACGCCGAGGACCCTTACCGTAAATTCCTGCCCTCCATCGGCCGCCTGGTGCGCTATGAGCCGCCGACCGAGGGCGACCAGGGCGCGTATCGTGTCCGCAATGACACCGGGGTGCGCGAGGGCGACGAGATCTCGATGTTCTACGACCCGATGATCGCCAAGCTGTGCGCCTGGGCGCCGGAGCGCGCCGGCGCCGTGGCCGGCATGGCGCGGGCCTTGGAGGACTTCCACATCGAGGGGCCGGGACACAACACGCCCTTCCTGTCGGCGGTGATGGACCAGGATCGGTTCGCCGCCGGCGCACTCTCCACCAATTATATTCCTGACGAATTTCCAGATGGATTCCATGGTCTTGAAGCCACCCCCTGGCAGCGCGACCTGATCTCGGTGGTCGCGTGCGCCATGCACGTGACCCTGGCCGCCCGGGCGCGGCGGATCGGCAACGGCCTGACCTCGCCCCTGACCCGCACCGAGTGGGTGGTGGTGACGGACGGCGAGCGGCGAAATGTTCGGCTCACCGCCGCCGCCGACACACTCGGCGTCGAATTCCTGGACGAGGGGCGGGCGCTGACGCTCGAAGCGATCGATTGGCGGCCCGGCTCGCCGCTGTTTCGCGGGCGCCTGGACGGTCGCGCCTTCACCGCGACGGTGGGATCGGCGACCGAAGGTTTCGTGATCCGCCATCGCGCCGCGCGCGCCAAGGCGCTGGTCCTCACCCCGGTCTCCGCCGACCTGCACCAGCGCCTGCCCGCCAAATCCCCACCGGACACCTCGCGCCTAGTCGTCTCGCCCATGCCAGGCCTGGTGGTTTCCATGGATGTCGCAGCGGGCCAAGATGTGAAGGAAGGCCAAGTGCTGTGCGTCATCGAAGCGATGAAGATGCAGAACATCCTGCGCGCCGAACGCGACGGGGTTGTCAAGACAGTGGGCGCCAAGGCCGGCGACAGCGTGGCGGCCGACGACGTGCTGGCGGAATTTGCTTAGGGTTCGCTCTTTCGCGGAAACATCCGGCCCTCTAGGTTTGCCGGATCGAGTTGATGCGCGGATCGAACGGAGCAACGGATGAACGGCGGGCTCATCGACTGGCGGGAATTGTTCGCCTCGCCCAAGGGTCGCGCGGCGCGCGCGCCGTTCTGGATCGCGGCAATCGCCCTTTTCATCGTTTCGGCCATCTATGAGGCGGTGGCGGGTTCGACCTTGCGGCTCCTGACCTTCTGGTTCGTCTATCCGGTCCTGCTGGCCTCTGCCGCCTGCGTCATTTCCAAGCGGTTGCACGATCGCGGGCGCTCGGGCTGGTGGGCGGCGCTCACCCTGCTCGCCCTGGTGATGATCTGGCCAAACCCGCGCGGGGCCACGGCGGTGCTCGCCCTGCCGGTGATCGTCTGGGCGGTGGTGGAGCTCGTCGTCCTGCCCGGCGAACAGGGGGCCAACCGCTTCGGCCTCAGCCCGCTGGCCCCCGCCGGCGCCTGACCGCCTTTCGCCCGCCGCGACATTGGACTAAGCCGCCCACCGTCTCTTGGAGATTGGCATGAAAATCGAATTCGTCGCGTCCGACACCCAGGTCGGAAAGAACGCTGCCGTGGGCGTCGCCGCCTTCGAGGGCGGGGCGCTGTCGGGCGCCGCCGAGGCGCTGGACCAAGCCACCGCCGGGGCGGTGGCGCGCGCCATCGCCGGCGGCCGGTTCACCGGCGCCGTGGGGCAGACCTTGGATCTCGTCGCGCCCCACGGCCTCGAGGCGGCCAGGGCCCTGATCGTCGGCTGCGGCGCGCGCGACAAGTTCGACGCCCGCGCCGCCGAACTCGCCGCCGCCCACGCCTATCAAGCCGTCAAAACCAGCGGCGCCGACACCCTGGTGCTGCAAATGCCCGGCGCCCCGCCCGACTATGCCGCCCACGCCGCCTTCGGGGCCCGCCTGGCCGCCTACCGCTTCGACAAATACCGCACCACCGAAAAGGCGGAGAAGAAGCCTTCGGTGAAACGAATCCAGATCGCCGTCGACGATCCCAAGGCGGCGAAGAAGGCTTTCAAGACCCTGGACGGCCTGGCCGACGCCATCGCCTTCACCCGCGACCTAGTCTCCGAACCGGCCAACATCCTCTATCCCGAAGAGTTCGCCCGGCGGGTGCGAAAGCTCGCCGACCTCGGCCTGGAGGTCGAAATCCTCGGCGAGAAGGAGATGAAGAAGCTGGGCATGGGCGCTCTACTCGGCGTCGGCCAGGGCAGCGTGCGCGAAAGCCAGCTGGCCGTCATCCAGTGGATGGGGGCCAAGGACCGCGCCGCGGCGCCTATCGCCTTTGTCGGCAAGGGGGTCTGTTTCGACACCGGCGGCATCTCCATCAAGGGCGCCGAGGGCATGGAGGAGATGATCACCGACATGGGCGGCGCGGCCGCCGTGGCCGGAACCATGTACGCCTTGGCCGCCCGCAAGGCCAAGATCAATGCGGTGGGCATCCTGGGCATCGTCGAGAACATGCCCGACGGAAACGCTCAGCGGCCGGGCGACGTGGTGAAGACCATGTCCGGCCAGACCGTCGAGGTGATCAACACCGACGCGGAGGGCCGCCTCGTCCTGGCCGACGCGGTCTGGTACTGCCAGGACCGTTTCAAGCCGAAGTTCATCGTCGATCTGGCCACCCTGACCGGCGCCATCATCATCTCGCTGGGCAAGGACCTCGCCGGCCTGTTCAGCAACAACGATGAGCTGGCGGCAAACCTGCTCGCCGCCTCCAAGGCCTCCGACGATCCCCTGTGGCGGATGCCGCTCCCGGCCCAGTACGAGAAGAAGATCGAGAGCAATGTCGCCGACATGAAGAACGTCGGGCCCCGTTACGGCGGCTCGATCACCGCCGCCCTGTTCATCCAGCGCTTCACCAACGGTGTGCCCTGGGCCCACCTGGACATCGCCTCGACCGCCTGGAAGCCGGCCTCCACCGTCCCCACCATCCCCAACGGCGCCACCGGCTTCGGCGTCCGCCTCCTCGACCGCCTGGTGGCCGACCACTACGAGGATTGAGGGGGCCGATGGCCTGCGAGGTGTGGTTCTACCATCTCGAGCGCGCGAGCCTGGATCAGGTGCTGCCGGAGTTGCTGGAAAAGACCCTGGCGCGCGATTGGCGGGCTCTGGTGCGGTCGAACGATCCGGCCCGCGTCGAATATCTCGATATCTGGCTGTGGGCCTTTCGCGACGAAAGCTTCCTGCCCCACGGGACAGCCGATGAGCCCGGCGCGGCGCGCCAGCCCATCCTGCTCACCACCACCGACGACAACGCCAACGGCGCCAAGGCCCTCTTCGTCGTCGATGACGCCGAACCAGGCGACCTCACGGAATTCGAACGGTGCATTGTGATCTTCGACGGCCACGACGAAGCGGCGGTGACGGCGGCGCGGACCCGCTGGCCGGCCCTCAAGGCGGCCGGCCATCCGGTGACCTATTGGCGCCAAGGCGAGAGCCGGGGGTGGGAGAAGCAGGATTGAAATATCTTGGAGCTCAAGGTTCGACTTTCGCCGCCTCGTAGACCTCGGCGGCGCGTAGCCATTCGGTCTCGGCCTTGGCCAGACGTTCGCCGACCCTGGCGCGCTGGCGGCCGATGTCCGCTGCAGCCGCGCCGCCATCGGCATAAAGCGCCGTGTCGGCGAGGACCGCGTCCAACTCCGCGGCCAGACGCGTTTCCCGCGCCAGGGCGGCTTCGGTGGCTTCCAGCTTGCGTTTCAGCGGGCCGATGGCTGGGCGAGGCGCGCGCGGCGCCGGAGCGGGGGACGCCTTGGCCGGTCCACGCGCCGCGTTCCGGGCGCGGTCGAGGACGAAGCGGGCGTAGTCGCTCAGGTCGCCGTCGAAAGGCCCCACCGTCCCGCCGGCCACCAGCCATAGGCGGTCGGCCACCAGCTCCATGAGCGAACGGTCGTGGGTGATCAGGATCACCGCGCCGCGATAATCGTTGAGCGCCTCGGTCAGCGCCCGGCGGCTGTCGATGTCCAGGTGGTTGGTCGGTTCGTCCAGGATCAGCAGGTGGGGCTTTTCCATCGCCACCATGTTGAGCAGCAGCCGCGCCCGCTCGCCGCCGGAGAGATTGGCTACCGTGGTCTCGACCTTTTCCACCGTCATGCCGAACTGCGCCAGGCGCGAGCGGCGCTGCGAATCGGTGAGGTCGGGCAGGGCGCGGCGGATGATGGCGAGCGGCGTGTCGGCGGGATCGAGGGCCTCGATCTGATGCTGGTGGAACCAGCCGACCTTCATCCGCCGGTCGCGATGGACGTGGCCGCCGCCGCTGACGAGATTGCCGGCGATCATCCGCGCGAAAGTGGTCTTGCCCGAGCCGTTGACGCCCAGCAGGCCGATCCGGTCGTCCAGGTCCAGGCGCAGATTGAGATTCCTGAGCACCGACGGGCCGCCGTAGCCCACCGACACCCCCTCCAGGCGGACGAGGGGTGGGGCAAGGGGGCGGCCCGGGGAGGGCAGGCGGAACGGCGCGACATTGTCCTCGACCACCGACGGCGCCGCCTCCAGCTTGGCGATCATCTTCAGCCGCGATTGGGCTTGGCGGGCCTTGCTGGCGGTGGCGCGGAAGCGATCGACGAAGGCCTGCATGTGGGCGCGTTTGGCCTCGATCTTGGTCCGCGTCGCCGCCTGCAGGCGCAGCCGCTCGGCCCGCTGGTGCTCGAAATCGGAAAAGCCGCCGGTGTAAAAGTCGAGCCGGCCTTCGGTGAGGTGCAGGATGGCGTCAACCGAATGGTCGAGAAGCTCGCGGTCGTGGCTGATGATCAGGGCGCTGTGGGGATATTTGCGCAGCCGCGCCTCCAGCCACAGGGCGCCTTCCAGATCGAGAAAGTTGGTGGGCTCGTCCAGGAGCAGCAGGTCGGGCTCGGCGAACAGGGCGGCGGCCATGGCGACCCGCATCCGCCAGCCGCCGGAGAACTCGGCCATCGGCCGGGCCAGATCGGCGGTGGAAAAACCCAGTCCGGCGAGGATCTCCGCCGCCCGCGACGGCGCCCGGTCGGCGTCGATTGCGTTCAGCCTGGCATAGATTTCACCCAGGTGCTCGGGCGGCGCGGCCTCCAGCTCGGCGGTCAGACGGGCGCGCTCGGTGTCGGCGGCGAGAACGGTTTCGAGCAGGGGGACCGGCGTGGCGGGGTGCTCCTGATCCACCGAGCCGATGCGCGCCGCCTTGGGCGTGTCGATGCCGCCGCCGCCGGCCGACAGCTGGCCGATGATCAGGCGGAACAGGGTGGTCTTGCCCGCCCCGTTGCGCCCCACCAGGCCGACCTTGGCCCCGACCGGCAGGGTGACCGTGGCGTGGTCGAAAAAGCGCCGCCCCCAGGCGTCGTAGACCAGGTCGTGGATGCGAAGCATGGGTGGGGGTTACGGCGCCTGATCGCGCCGCCTTGGCGGAGCGGGCGCGCGCCGCTATAGACCGGCCCCTCCTGTTTTCCAACCGCCCGCGAGTGTTTGAACGCCCATGACCGAACGCACCTTCTCGATCCTCAAGCCCGACGCCACGGCCCGGAATTTGACCGGCAAGATCAACGCGGTGATCGAGGCCGCGGACTTACGCATCGTCGCCCAGCGCCGCATCCACATGAGCCGAGACCAGGCGGAACAGTTCTACGAGGTGCACAAGGATCGCCCGTTCTTTGGCGAACTGGTGGACTTCATGACCTCCGCCCCCGTGGTGGTTCAGGTTCTGGAAGGCGAGAACGCGGTGGCGAAATACCGCGAGGTCATGGGCGCCACCAATCCGGCCCAGGCCGCCGACGGCACCATCCGCAAACTCTTCGCGGTATCGATGGGCGAGAATTCCGTTCACGGCTCCGACAGCGACGACAACGCGCGGATCGAGATCGGGCAGTTTTTCGTGGAGGGGGATATCGTGGGGTAGAGCGGCGGCCCTTCTCCCGCAAGGGGAGAAGGATTTTCAGGGGCGTCGCCCCAGCTCCCCGCACACGAACGCCGTCTCGGCCGCGTCCAGCAGCCCGGCCAGCACCGCCCCAACATTTCGCGGCGAGACGATCAGCACCATGCCGATCCCGCGGTTGAAGGCGCGGCGCATCTCCTGTTCGGCGACGCCGCCGACTTGTTGGAGCCAGTCGAACACCGCCGGCCTTGGCCACGCCGCCCAGTCGAACCGGGGACAAAGTCCTTCGGCGATGGCGCGGGGCGGGTTTTCGATAAGCCCGCCGCCGGTGATGTGC
The DNA here is from genome assembly GCA_051002715.1 of Caulobacteraceae bacterium. Classification (GTDB taxonomy): domain Bacteria; phylum Pseudomonadota; class Alphaproteobacteria; order Caulobacterales; family Caulobacteraceae; genus Acaudatibacter. Next base: position 18,497 of record JBPCMA010000054.1, on the reverse strand, counting down.
GCCGCGCCCTTGATGAGGCCGGCCTTGGCCAGGGGCAGAACGCTCGCGACGTAAATGCGGGTGGGGGTCATCAACGCCTCGGCGAGGGTCAGGTCCGCCGCGAACGGCGCGGGCGCGGTCCAGGCCAGTCCCGATCGCTCGACGATCCGCCGGATCAGCGAATAGCCGTTGGAATGCGGGCCCGAGGAGGCCAGGGCGATCATCACATCACCGGCCCGCTGATCGGTGAGGCGCGGCAGAACGCCGGTGCGGTTCACGGCGCCGACGCAAAAGCCGGCCAGATCGTAGTCGCCCTCGGCATACAGGCCCGGCATCTCGGCGGTCTCGCCGCCGACCAGGGCGGCGCCGGCTTGCCGGCAGCCCTCGGCGATCCCCGCCACCACCCGCGCGGCGGCCTCCACGTCCAGTTTGCCGGTGGCGAAATAGTCGAGGAACAGCAGCGGTTCCGCGCCCTGGGCCAGTAGGTCGTTGGCGCACATGGCCACCAGATCGATTCCCACCCCGTCGTGCAAGCCGGTTTCGATGGCGACCTTCAGCTTGGTGCCCACGCCGTCGGTGGTCGAGACCAGCAGGGGATCGTCGTAGCCGGCCGCCTTCAGGTCGAACAGAGCGCCGAACCCTCCCAGGGCCGCGTCGGCGCCCCGCCGCCGGGTGGCGCGGGCCAGGGGTTTGATGCGCTCGACGAGAGCGGCGCCGGCGTCGATGTCGACGCCCGCCTGGGCATAGGTCAAGCCATTGGGGCGATCGGTCATGAAATCCTTGAAGAAAATCAACCGTTCGAGGCGCGCCGGCGCATCTTCCTTGCCGATTCACCCGCCCGCCGGGTTATAGCTGGCCCATGACGCCGATTACCACCACCGCCGAACTGGCGGCCTTCTGCCGGCGATTGCACGGACAGCCTTTCGTTGCCGTCGATACCGAGTTCATGCGCGAGACCACGTTCTGGCCCAGGCTGTGCCTGATCCAGGCCGCCGCGCCCCTGGGCGATGCGATGATCGAGGCGGCGATCGACCCCCTCTCCGAGAACCTCGACCTGGCGCCCTTCCTGGAGGTGCTGCGCGACCCCTCGATCGAGAAGGTGTTCCACGCCGCCCGCCAGGACGTGGAAATCTTCCACAATCTAGGCGCCATCCCCCAGCCGCTCTTCGACACCCAGATCGCGGGCATGGCGGCGGGCTTCGGCGAACAGATCGCCTACGACGCCCTGGTCCGCCAGATGCTCAAGATCGATCTCGACAAATCGCACCGCTTCACCGATTGGGCGCGGCGGCCTTTGAGCGAGGCGCAGCTCGCCTACGCCCTGGCCGACGTCACCCATCTGGCCCGCCTCTATCCCATGTTGCACGCCCGCCTGAAGGAGGCCGGCCGCATCGCCTGGGTCACCGAGGAGATGGCGGCCATGACCGATCCGGCCCTCTACGACATGGACCCGGAGATCGCCTGGAAGCGCCTCAAGCCGCGCCGGCACACGGCCAAATACCTCGCCGTCTTCCGCGCCGTGGCCGCCTGGCGCGAACGCACCGCCCAGGCGCGCGACCAGCCGCGTGGCCGCATCCTCAAGGACGACGCCATCGACGAACTGGCCGCCCAGGCGCCGACCACCGCCGCCGACCTCGAACGCCTGCGCTCGGTGCCCAAGGGGTTCGCGGGATCGAGGTTCGGTCCCGACCTCCTTGACGCCATCCGCGCCGCCCTCAAGGATCCGGAAGCCTACGCCCCCGTGGTCCCCCGCGCCCACGCCGCCCATTCGCCCGCCGCCGGCGCGGTGGTCGAACTCCTGAAGGTGCTCCTGAAAGCCCGCGCCGAGGACGCCGGCGTCGCCTCCAAACTCATCGCCACCGTCTCGGATCTCGAAAGGATCGCCAACGACGAGGAAGCCGACACCCCCGCCCTGCACGGCTGGCGCCGCGAAGCCTTCGGCGAGGACGCCCTCAAGGTGAAACGCGGCGAACTTGCCCTGGTCCTCGACGGCGGCCGGGTGCGGGTAGTGGAGGTACGGCGCGGGCCGAAGGCGGCGGGGATGGAGCGGTGAGGTTCTTGATTGTTGTTCTCGCATGGGCGTCCATCGCCGCCGCGCCGGACGGTTTTGTGAAACCGAAGGAATCCGCCAATCCCCTCTCCCGGGCGCAAGTCGCCAACCTGAAAGTTCGCGCGGTCCGCTTCGATTCCTACGTTCCCGACACGGTGAGCGGGGCACGGTACGCGGATCAAGTCCAAGCGTTTCGTGAGGCCGTGACCGGTGAAGTGATCCATCGGCTAGGCGCCACTATGATCCTCGCTCCGGGAATTCCGTGTTTCAGTTGAGGATATCAACTCTCGTGATCGAGGGCGATCCGCGCGAAACCTCCCAGGTGACAACGGCTATTTCCGGGGTGCTTCTCACGGCCGGCAAGCGCGCCGACTATCCTCCCCAAGGCCCAGAGTCGGTCGGAGCGTACACGTCCGTCGTGAGTGACGAACCGAAAGGCGCAAGCCTGTTCGCCAGAATCCACGTCATGGCGCCCAGCGAGCGTTTGCATTCCGTTGCAGTGGATCAAGGTGACTTCCTGTCCGCGAGAGCCCTTGACACAGGTATTGAGAGCCCAGGCACTATTCGCGCGCGGGCGTGCGCGAATGCGACGTTCAAGCTCATAGCCAAGGGTCAACAGCCCCCGCTTGGCGGTCTTTGCCCGGACTTGTAATAAGGGCGGTCACGCGCGCCGCGAATTGGAGTTTCCAACTCGCGCGCGCCACCGCTCTCGTCGATATACTCTGCTAAAGCAGCTCCGATCCCCATCACCAAACCCGTGACGCGCCGTGCTCGCCGCCACCGGGCACAAGGCGGATATCGAGGTGGCTGTCGATCGCGGCCGCGTAGCGGGCGACCATCTCGAAGGTGGGCATATGCCGGGCGTTCTCCAGGCGCGCGACGACCGATTGGGATGTGCCCATCCGGGTGGCGATTTGGGTCTGCGTCAGGCCGGCCGACCGCCGCGCCGCGATCATCTCTCCAACCACGGCGAAGATCGGTCCGAGCCGATCGTACTCGGCCTTCACCTCTGGATCGGTCAGCAGCTTTTGCCGGAGTTTTGCTAGACTGGTCATGGCTTGATCTCCTCGGCCCGGCGCTCGGCCAGTTCAAGGGCCGACCGCGGCGTTTTCTGGGTCTTCTTTACGAAGGCGTGCACCACGATGACGCGACGCCCGATCGCGGTGAGATAGATGGCTCTGGCTATTCCTTCGCGCCCGCCGAACCGCATCTCCCAAAGCTTGCCCCGGAGGTGTTTGACGTGAGGCTGGCCAATCCGCTCCAGACCCACAGCTTCGATCCGTTCCGACAAGCGCAGGAAGGAGGCCTGCATGTCCTTTGGCAGCGCGGCGATCTCCGCATCGACGATGGCTCCAAGGGTCTCGACGGTCCATGTCATGGTTCCGTTCACCGTTTGAGATATGGCATGGTTGCTATATTTGCAATGCCTTCTAAGACCGCGCCGGCGGACTGGAAGGCCGCGCTCCGGCGTCGAGGCTCACCGCCCGCATCTTGAAATCCCGCTCCAGCAACCCCGCCAAGGTCGCCGCCCGCTTGGCCGTGTGCTCCCCCAGCAGAACCGCGGTCCACGCCTCCTGCGCCGACACCACGACGGTGCTAGGCTTGAAGTCGAGACGGGCGTGGGCGAGGAGGGGGGGGTTGCGGCCCGAAAGGTCGCAGCCGAGGCGAAGGGCGGCGCCAAGGGCGCGGGCGCGCTGAAGACGCTCGGGGCTGAGCAGGCGATTGATCGTGCGTGGCTCCCGCGGAGCGTTGGACGCGGTGTGACGCGCGAAGACCGTGCAGGCCAGGAACACGCGTTCGGCGTGGTTCATGCCGGCGATGGGCGCGCGCAGCACCTGGTCGAAGATCAGGTCGGCGCGATGGTCGGGATGGAGCTGGGCGCCGAGGTCGGCCAGGCGGCAGGCGGCGGCGAGCAGCACCGGTTCGCGCGCGTCGAACACCGGGGCCAGTTTCGCGAATGCCGGGGCCATCCAGGTCTGGAGACCGGCGCCCAGCGCTTCGGCCGCCTCCGGCCGACCGCCTAGCGCCGCGCACCCGGCGACCAGCGGATCGGCGGCCAGGATCGGGGGCCCGAAGGCCTCGCGCAGCAGGCCCTCGCGCAGGCCATAGGCGGAGATGACCACCCGTTGGATGTTCAGCCGCTCGATCAGGGCCTCCAGCACCACGGCCGCGTGGGGAAGCGCCTCGACCCGGCGGCGCGAGACACCCTCGATGCGCTCCAGCGAGCCGCGCGATTGCTGGCTGACGAAGCGGGCGGCCTCGACGGCTTCGCGGCGGGCAAGTTCATATTGATGCACGATGCCGAGCGGATAGTCGGATAACTTCATGTGCAGCAGGGCGAGGTTACGCCAGGCGCCCCCGACCGCGTTCAAGGTGTCGGCGCTGAACGAAGGGGCGATCGGATCGACGTGCCTGGTCACCGCCGCGCGCACCCGCGCCGAGTCGAAACGACCTTCTTCGCCGAGTGCGAACGGCCCCAATGGCAAGCTGACGCCGCGCGCCGGCAGACCCTCTGAAAGCCGCGTCAGCTCCAGACTTGCGCCGCCCAGATCGCCGACCGCGCCGCGCGAGGCCGGGGCGCCGGCCAGGACGCCCAACGCCCCATAGCGCGCCTCTTCCTTGCCGCTCAGGACCCGCAGCTCGAGGCCGGTTTCCTCCTCGGCCCGGCGGCGGAAGGCTGGCCCGTCGGTCGCGTCGCGGATCGCGGCGGTGGCGACCGCGAAGATCCGTTCCGGCCGGGCCGCGTCGAGCAGGGCGCGGAAGCGGCCCAGGGCACCGAGCGCGGACGCCACGCCGTCCGCCGACAGCCGCCCGGTCGTGGCCAGATCGCGACCCAGGCCCGCCAGCACTTTCTCGTTATAGATCGTCCACAGGGCGCCGCCTTCCAGCCGGTAGAGAACCAAGCGCACGGAATTGGAGCCGACATCGATGACGGCTGCGCTCGCCGCCTGGGGGCTATCTTCTAGCGCCGACATGCTCGAAGGCGCGCGGCCGATCCTTCACCTTGTGGCCCCGGCCCGACAGGGACGGGTTGGTCATGAAATAGTCATGGGCGGAAAAGGCGCCCTTGCGGTTCCAGCCGACCGAGCGGTGATAGGCGCCGGCCGAATCCAGCCGCCAACTCTGCGCCTCGTCGTTGAGGTTGGCGACCATGATCTGCTGCAGCACCTGCTGGTGGACGGTGGGATTTTCCACCGGCGTCATCACCTCGACGCGCCGGTCGAGATTGCGCGGCATCCAGTCGGCCGAGCTGATGAACACCCGCGCCTCGGTTGACGGCATGGGTTTGCCGTTGGCGAAGGCGACGATGCGCGCGTGCTCGAGAAAGCGGCCGACGATGCTCTTGACCCGGATGTTGTCGGAAAGCCCCGGCAGCCCCGGTCGCAGGCAGCAGATGCTGCGGATGACGAGTTCGATGGCAACTCCCGCGGCGCTGGCGCCATAGAGGGCGTCGATGATCTCCGGATCAACCAGGGCGTTCATCTTGGCCCAGATGGCGGCCGGCTTGCCGTCGCGGGCGTTGGCCGCCTCGGCCTCGATCAGCCGCAAAAGGTCGGCCTTCATGGTGATCGGCGAATAGGAGAGCTTCTCCAGTCGCTCGGGCTGGGCGTAGCCGGTGATGTAGTTGAACAGGCGCCCCGAGTCGCGCCCCAGGGCCGGATCGGTGGTGAAGAGAGACAGGTCGGTGTAGATCTTCGCCGTCACCGGATGATAGTTGCCGGTGCCGTAGTGGCAGTAGGTCCGCAGGGTTTCGCCTTCCCGCCGCACGACCAGCGAAAGCTTGGCGTGGGTCTTGTATTCCACGAAGCCGAAGACGACGTGGACGCCGGCGCGCTCCAGGTCGCGGGCCCACTTCAGGTTGGCCTCCTCGTCGAAGCGCGCCTTGATCTCGACCAGGGCGACGACGTTCTTGCCGTTCTCGGCCGCCTCGATCAGAGCGGCGACGATGGGGCTGTCCTTGGACGTGCGGTAGAGTGTTTGCTTGATCGCCAGCACATTGGGGTCGCGCGCCGCCTGCAACAGGAACTGAACCACCACGTCGAAGCTCTCGAACGGATGATGGACCAGGATGTCCTTCTCGCGGATCGCGGCGAAGCAATCTCCACCGTGGTCGCGGATGCGTTCGGGAAAGCGGGCCTGGAAGGCGGGGAACTTGAGATCCTGGCGATCGGCGGGAATGAGCTGTTCGAGCTGCGCCAGGCCCAGCTTGCCGTCCATCCGCACCACGTCCTGCGTCTCGGTGCGCAAGCCCTCGAGAATGAATTCGCGAAGGTCGTCGGGCATGGAGGCGTGGACCTTCACCCGCACCACCGATCCCAGGCGGCGGCGCTTCAGCCTGGCCTCGAACTCGCGGACCAGATCCTCGGCCTCCTCCTCGATCTCCACGTCGGAATCGCGGATCAGGCGGAAAAGCCCGCTGCCCTCGACCTTGCAGCCGGGAAACAGCTTGTCGAGAAAGAGGATCAGAAAGCTCTCCAGCGCCACGAACCGGCGCTCGGGCTTGCGCCGCCGCCCGGCGACCGGCGGCAGTTCCCAGAACCTTGGCACCTGATTGGGCACCGGCACCAGGGCGTAGAGCTGCTTGTTGTCCGAGCGGCGGCGCAGCTTAAGGGCGAGAGAAAAGCCGAGATTGGGAATGAACGGAAACGGGTGGGCCGGATCGATGGCGAGCGGCGTCAGAACCGGAAAAATATGGCTCTCGAAGATGGCCTCGGCGCCCGGGCGATCAGCGGGGGTGACCTGCCGCGCGTCGAGCAGTCGAAGCCCCTCGGCGGCCAGCTCGGCGCGGATTTCCCGCCATAGGCGCTGCTGATCGGTCATCAGCCGATTGGCCTCGGCATTGATTCGGCGCAGCTGCTGGCCGGCGGTGAGGCCATCCTGGCTCAGCACCCGCACCTTCTCGCGCACCTGGCCCTTGAGTCCGGCTACGCGGACCATGAAGAATTCGTCCAGGTTGTTGGCCGAGATGGACAGGAAACGCAGGCGCTCGAGGAGCGGATGGCGCGGATTAGCCGCTTCCTCGAGAACCAGGCGATTGAACGCCAGCCACGAGATTTCCCGGTTGAAAAACCGCTCCGGGGCGTGGATGAGGGCCGCTCCGGGTGGGGCCGGCGATGGCGGGGAGGGGGCTGGGGCGAGCGCGACGGCGGATCGGCTCATGACGGCGCCCCGCCCAACTTACGAATTGAACAGATCGAGGGTCGCGTCCTCGGGCTCGAGAACCTCTCGCGCCAGGGCGCGGGTGATGTCGCGCTTTTCGGCGTCCGCCCGTTCATCGAGACGGCATACCACATCCTGGGCGCTGGGAATCGACCGTTCGATGCGGCGGATCAGATAGGCGAGCACGTCGTCCGGCGCCCTGATGTTCCGTTCACGGAACAACTTGCGCATCACCCCCTCCAGCACCGCGTCGTCGGGAGGGCCGATCTTCGCCACCGGCGCCGCGTCGAGGCGCGAGCGAAGGTCGGGCAGGGCTGTGGCCCACTCGCGCGGGGCCAGCCGGGCGGTGAGCAGCAAGCCGCCGCCGGGCGCCATGTTGATCAGGTGGAACAAGGTCTCGTCGCTGGCCCGGCGGTCGGCGTCCTCGACCAACACCGGCCGCCGCCGCAGAGCCGCGACATCGCGATCGCCGGGCGAAAAAATCGCCGCGGCCGCCCGCCTCGCCCACCCCCTGGCCAGGTGTGTCTTCCCCGACCCCTCGGGGCCGACGAGTGTCAGCAGGCCGCCGGGCCACGCCGGCCAGGCGTCCACGGCGGCGACCGCCTCGGCGTTGGCGGGCGAGACGACGAAGTCCCCGCGTTCGTGCGAGGACGCCTGCGCCAGCGCGAGGCGCTGTTGCGGGAATCCTCTCACGCGTGGAAGCGACGCCGTCACCCGCCAAATGTAGCAAGGCCGGCCGGCCGGGTCGATTGGCGCGGGCCTTTGAGGAAAAGGCGTCAGCACGATCGCCGGCGATTCTTCCCACCGCCGCGCGACGGGGTTATGGCTCGCTCATGCCGCAACTCGCGACCGCCATCGATACGCAGAGCGAGGCCTTCCAGGCCAACGCGCGGCTCAACCGCGCCTTGGCGGCGGCCTTGCACGAGCGGGTGGCCAAGGCGGCACTGGGCGGCTCCGCGACCATCCGGCGGCGCCACGCCGAGCGCGGCAAGCTCCTGCCGCGCGATCGGGTCGAGCGCCTGCTCGATATGGGTTCACCGTTCCTGGAGATCGGCCAGCTCGCCGCCTTCGATCTCTACGATGGGGAGGCGCCTGGAGCGGGCCTGATCTGCGGCGTCGGGCGGATATCGGGGCGCGAGGCGATGGTCGTCGCCAACGACGCCACGGTGAAGGGCGGCGCCTATTTCCCAATGGCGGTCAAGAAGCATCTGCGGGCGCAGGAGATCGCTCTCCAGAACCGCCTGCCGTGCGTCTATCTGGTCGACAGCGGCGGGGCGAACCTGCCCTATCAGGCCGAGGTCTTTCCCGACCGCGACCACTTCGGGCGCATCTTCTACAATCAGGCGCGGATGAGCGGCGAGGGGATTTCCCAGATCGCCTGCGTCATGGGCTCATGTACGGCCGGCGGGGCCTATGTGCCGGCGATGAGCGACGAGACCATCATCGTGCGCGGCCAGGGCACCATTTTTCTGGGCGGCCCTCCCTTGGTTAAGGCCGCCACCGGCGAGGTGATCAGCGCCGAGGAACTAGGCGGGGCCGACACCCACGGCCGCCGCTCCGGCGTGGTCGATCATGTGGCCGCCGACGACGGGCACGCCCTGGAGATCGTCCGCGCTATCGTCGCCAATCTCAATACGGTCAAGCGCCTCGATATGGACGTGCGCGATCCCGAGCCCCCGGCGCACGACCCGGCGGAGCTCTACGGCGTCATCCCCACCGACGTGCGCGCGCCCTACGATGTGAAAGAGATCATCGCCCGCCTGGTCGATGGGTCCCGGTTCGATGAGTTCAAGGCCCTTTACGGCGCCACTCTGGTCTGCGGCTTCGCCCGCCTGTGGGGCTATCCGGTGGCGATCCTGGCCAACAATGGCGTCCTCTTCTCCGAGAGCGCCCTCAAGGGGGCCCATTTCATCGAACTGGCCTGCCAGCGCGGCATTCCGCTCATTTTCCTGCAGAACATCTCCGGCTTCATGGTCGGCGGCAAATACGAGGCCGGGGGCATCGCCAAGGACGGGGCCAAGCTGGTGACCGCCGTCGCTTCGGCGGAGGTTCCCAAGTTCACCGTGCTGATCGGCGGCTCGTTCGGAGCCGGCAACTACGGCATGTGCGGCCGCGCCTACAGCCCGCGCTTCCTCTTCACCTGGCCCAACAGCCGGATCAGCGTCATGGGCGGCGAGCAAGCCGCCAGCGTCCTGGCCACCATCCGCCGCGACGGCGCCGAGGCGCGCGGCGAGACCTGGCCGGCGGCGGAGGAAGAGGCTTTCAAGACGCCCATCCGCGAGCGCTACGAGGCCGAGGGCGATCCCTATCACGCCACCGCCCGCCTGTGGGATGACGGCCTCATCGATCCGGCCCAGACCCGCGATGTCCTGGGCCTGGCGATTTCCGCCTCTCTGAACGCCCCGATCCCCGCGACGCGGTTCGGCGTCTTCCGTATGTAGCCCGGTAAGAAAGAGCCCATGACCCATCCCATCGCCGATCCCCTTGTCGAAGGCGCCGACACCGACTCGCAATCGAGCCTGGTCACCATCGAGGCGACCGCCGAGGGGGCGGCCACCGTCACAGTCAATCGCGCCGACAAGAAGAACGCCTTCAACGCCGAAGTCATCGCGGCCCTGCGCGAGGCGTTCGAGACCTTGGAGGGCGCCGACGGGGTGCGGGTGGTGTTCGTGGCCGGGGCGGGCGGAACCTTCTGCGCCGGGGCCGATCTCGAATGGATGCGGGCGGCGGCCGATCACACCGAAGCCGACAACCGCGACGACGCAATGCAACTGGCGATCATGCTCAAACATCTGCACGATCTGCCGGCCCTCACCGTGGCGCTGGTCGATGGCGTGGCGTTCGGCGGCGGCGCGGGACTGGCGGCAGCCTGCGACCTAGCCGTCGCGACGCGGGAGGCGCGGTTCGCCTTCTCGGAAGTGAAGCTCGGCCTGATCGCCGCGACCGTCAGCCCCTATGTGGTCGCCGCCATCGGGGCGCGGCGGGCGCGCGGCCTCTTCACCACCGGCCGGACGTTCGACGCCGCCTTCGCCCACGACATCGGCCTGATCGACGAGGTGGTGGAGGACGCCGCCGCCCTGACCGCCGCCAAGCAGAGGATCGCCGGCGAAATCATGGCCTGTGCCCCCGGCGCGGTGGCCGCCTCCAAACGCCTGGTCGCCGACGTGGCCGGGCGCGAGATAGACCACGCCCTGATGGAAGACACTGCCCGCCGCATCGCCCGCGCCCGCGCCGGCGACGAAGGCCGCGAAGGCGTGCGCGCCTTCCTGGAGCGTCGCGCGCCGGGCTGGCAGGGCTAAGGGAGCGAGGCGCGAGGGACGTGGATCGCGATCTGGAAATCGCCGCCGCCGCCTCGGTTGGCGGCCTGTCGCAATGGCGCGCCGTCCATGCGGCCAAGCTCGGCGCGCCGTGCGCCAACTGCGCCACGCCCCTGGCCGGCCCCTATTGCCACGCCTGCGGCCAGCTCGCCGAGGATTTCGAGCGCACCATCGCTTCGCTGGTTGTCGAACTCTTCGAGAACGTGTTTCACGCCGACGGGCGGCTGTTGCGCACCCTGCCGCGCCTCGTCCTGCATCCGGCGACCCTGACCCGCGACTACCTGGCCGGCCGGCGCGCCTACCAGATTCCGCCGCTGCGCCTGTTTCTGGTCGCCGTCATCCTGTTCTTTCTGGCCGGCAGCCTGCGCGGCTTCGTCGAACCACCCAAGGTGACATCGGTCGCCCACCCCGGGCGCATCCCGTCCTACGCCTTCGCCGGCGCCGGCCCGACGGTGAAGGCGGTGGCGGCCTGGGCGACGCCCAAGGCTAACTACGCCCTGGCCCATCCGCGCGAGTTCACCCTGCAATTTGAAGGCTGGCTGCATCGGGTGGCGATCGCCTTCCTGCCGATCTCGGCCGCCATTCTGGGCCTGCTGTTCATTTTCAACCGCCGGTTTTACATCTTTGACCACGCCATTTTCTCGATGCATTCCCTGTCGTTCCAGGGCCTACTGTTCACCACGATCACCCTCTTGGCGATCTGGCGGCCGTTGCAGTCGCTGGGCGGCCTGCTCATCTTCGCCGCGCCGGTCCACCTCTTCATCCACATGCGCGGCGCCTATGGGACCAGCGTAATCGGTACGCTCATCCGCATGTTCCTGCTCGGCCTGCTGTCGGCCATCGCCCTGGGCCTGCTGATGCTGGCCGTGGTCGCGGCTGGCCTGACCACCATGGGCTCGGCATGAGCCGGCCGCCCCTCGACTCGCTGCTGATCGCCAACCGCGGCGAGATCGCCCGGCGGGTCATCCGCACCGCGCGGCGCCTGGGCGTACGCACCGTCGCGGTCTATTCGCAGGCCGACGCGTCCGCGCCGCATGTGCTCGAAGCCGACCAAGCTGTTCTCATCGGGCCGCCGCCGGCGCGCGAGAGCTATCTCATGGGCGAAAAGATTCTGGCCGCCGCCGAGGAAACCGACGCCCAAGCCATCCACCCCGGCTATGGCTTCCTATCCGAAAACGCCGATTTCGCCGAGGCGGTGATCGCCGCCGGCCGCGTCTGGGTTGGTCCGCCGCCCGCCGCCATCCGCGCCATGGGCCTCAAGGATGCCGCCAAGCGCCTGATGGCCGCCGCCGGCGTGGCGGTGACGCCCGGCTATCTGGGCGAGGACCAGGCGCCCGATCGCCTCGCCGCCGAGGCGGTGGCGATCGGCTGGCCGGTGCTGATCAAGGCGGTGGCCGGCGGCGGCGGCAAGGGGATGCGCAAGGTCGAGCGCGCCGAGGATTTCGCCGCCGCCCTGGCCGGGGCCAGGCGGGAGGCGGCCGGCGCCTTCGGCGACGATCGGGTTCTGCTGGAAAAATATATCACCCGCCCCCGGCACATCGAGGTGCAGATCTTCGGCGACGCCCACGGCGGCGTCGTCCATCTCTTCGAGCGCGACTGCTCGATCCAGCGCCGCCACCAAAAGGTGATCGAGGAGGCGCCGGCGCCGGGCATGGGCGCGGAGACCCGCCAGCAGCTTTGCGAGGCGGCGGTGCGGGCCGGCCATGCGGTGGACTATCGCGGCGCCGGCACGGTGGAGTTCATCGCCGACGCCTCGCAAGGCCTACGCGCCGACCGCATCTGGTTCATGGAGATGAACACCCGCCTGCAGGTCGAACACCCGGTCACCGAGGCGATCACCGGCCTCGACCTGGTCGAATGGCAACTGCGCATCGCCGCCGGCGAAGCCCTGCCCCTGACTCAGGGCCAGATCGCCATGAACGGTCACGCCATAGAGGGCCGGCTCTATGCCGAGGACCCGTCGGCCGGTTTCCTGCCATCCACCGGCCCCCTGACCCACTTCCGCTTGCCGGCCTCGGTTCGGGTGGACAGCGGCGTCGAAGAGGGGGGCGAGATCACGCCCTTCTACGATCCGATGATCGCCAAGCTGATCGTCCATGCCGTGACGCGCGAGGCGGCGGCGGCTGCCCTGGCGGGCGCCTGCCGGTCGGTCGAGGTGTGGCCGGTCAAGACCAACGCCGCCTTCCTCGCCCACTGCGCGTCCGATCCCGACTTCGTGGCGGGCGAGGTGGACACAGGCTTCATCGCCGAGCGACTCGAGACCCTGACCGCATTGGCCGCTGCTTCCCCGCCGCCGGGCGCGGTGGCCGCCGCGGGGCGCGTCGTGGGCCCATCGGGGAGCGAGGGCCACGCCTCGCCGTGGAGTTCGGCGCGCGGCGCCGCCGGCTTTCGCCTGAACGCGCCGCCGGTCACCGAAGCCTGGCTGTTCGCCAATGGCGTCCCGGTGCGCGCGCGGTTCGATTTCGCCGCCGCCTCGCCGGCCCCGGTCGGCAAGGGCGGCGAGGTGGTTGTCTTCGCCGGCGGCGAGGCTTATGCGCTGGGCCTCCACGCCAAGGCCGACCGTTCCGCCGCCGCCGCCAGCGACGGGTTGATCCGCGCCCCCATGCCCGGGCGCATCGCCCAGGTCGCGGCGGCGCCGGGCGAGGCGGTGCGCGCCGGTCAGACCCTGGTGGTGCTCGAGGCGATGAAGATGGAACACGCCCTGACCGCTCCGTTCGATGGGGTGGTCGCCGAGATCGCGGTGGCGGAGGGCGACCAGGTCTCCGAAGGCGCCGTGCTGGCCAGGCTCGACCCGGCGTCCTGACCGCTTCCGGTGACGCTGCATCTGATCAAGCTGTGCGTGGGCTGCGACAGTGTCGATGAGCTGCTGGCCTGGTGGCGCGGCTCGCACGCGCGGGGCCGGCCGTGGATCATGCGCACCCGCCAGACTCCCAGGCGCGCCGCCGAGCTCATTGACGGAGGCTCACTCTACCGAGTCTATCGCGGCTTCGTGCTGTCGCGCCAGCGCATCCTGGCGGTCGAGACGGTGGGCGCGGGCGCCGCGGCGCGCTGCGAGGTCACCCTGGACGAGACGGTGATGCTGACCGCGCCGACGCCCCGCCGCGCCTTTCAGGGCTGGCGCTACCTCGCCGGCGCCGGCGCGCCGGCCGATCTTCACGAGGCGGGGCGGGGAGAGGCGATGCCCCTGGAACTGGCCCGACAGCTGCGCGACCTGGGGGCGTGGTGAGTCAGGTCGCGACGTTGTCCAACAACCGCGTCCTGCCTAGCCGGGCGGCGGCGAGGATGCGAGCGGCGCCCGCTATCGGCCCCGGCCCCAGCCGCGTCAGGTCGCCGCGCTCGCGAACCTCGAAATAGTCGACGCCGTCGAAGCCCGCCGCCGCGACACGCGCCGCGCCGTCCGCCTCGACCGCCGACACCGCCGCCCCTCGGGCCACGTCGCTGGCCGCCTCCACGAGCGCGCGGTGGAGAGCCGGGGCGACCGCGCGCTGGTCCGCCGTCAGATAGGCGTTGCGAGAAGACAGGGCCAATCCGTCGGTGTCGCGGACGATCGGCGCGCCGACGACCTCGACCGGCAGGCCCAGATCCCGCGTCAGGCGGCGGATGACCTGAAGCTGCTGATAGTCCTTCTCCCCGAACACGGCGATGTCCGGCCCCGCCGCGATGAGCAGCTTAGCGACCACCGTGGCGACCCCGGCGAAGTGGGCCGGCCTGACCGCTCCCTCCATGTCGGCCGAGACCCCCGCCACGCTGACCGTGGTGGAAAAGCCGGCCGGATAGACCTCGTCCACGCCCGGCGCATAGAGCAGATGGCAGCCGGCGGAGGCCAACAAGGCGCCGTCGCGCCCCTCGTCGCGCGGATAGGCGGCGAAGTCCTCGTCCGGGCCGAACTGGCTGGGATTGACGAAAAGGCTGGCCACCACCTTGTCGGCCCGCCGCCGGCTAAGGGCGACCAGCGACAGGTGGCCGGCGTGCAAGGCCCCCATGGTGGGGACCAGGGCGACGCCGTGGCCGGCGCGCCGCCACGCGGCGACATGGGCGCGCAACTCCGCGCCGGTTCGGATCGTGGTGAGCGAGGTCATGCGACGGGCCTTGCGCCATGCGCGCCGGCGCCGCAATCACCGGTGATGATGTCGATGCGAGAATCGGGGCGAGAATCGGGGCGCGAGCCGGGCGCGGCGCGGGTCATCGTGATCGGCAACGAGAAGGGCGGGGCGGGCAAGTCCACCGTCGCGGTGCATCTGGCCGTCGCCCTCCTCCACGAAGGCGCCTGCGTCGCCGTCGTCGACCTCGACACCCGCCAGCAGTCCGCCGCCGGCTTCTTCGCCAGCCGCGCCGCCTGGGACCGCGCCCAGAACGCCGGCCTGCCGCAACCCGCGGTCCCCCCGGCGCGCGACGGCGACGACTTGGCGGCGGCGCTGGCGGGAGAGGCCGACATCGTGCTCATCGACACGCCAGGCGCGGACACCGAGCTTTCCCGCGCCGCCCACGGCCACGCCGACCTCATCGTCACCCCGATGAACGACAGTTTCGTGGATTTCGCCATGCTCGGCGCCGTCGATCCACTCACCCTGGAGGTTCTGCGGCCCAGCCTCTACGCCGAGGCGGTGTGGGAGGCGCGCAAGGCGCGGGCGGTTCGCGGCGGGCGGCCCATCGACTGGGTGGTGCTGCGCAACCGCCTGGCCTCGGTCGAGGCGCGCAATCGCCGCCGGGTGGACGAACGCTTGGCGGTGCTGTCGCGGCGGGTCGGCTTTCGCGCCATCGCCGGCCTGCGCGACCGGGTGATCTATCGCGAGCTTTTCCCCTTCGGCCTGACGGTCAGCGACCTGTCGCGCACCGTGCGGCCGGTCCAGGTGTCGCTGGCCCACGTCGCGGCGCGCCAGGAACTGCGCCTGTTGCTGCACGACCTCGGCCTCGCCGGCGCCGCCGAGCCGGCCTTGGCGGCCGAGTAGCTTAAAAAGCCCCGCTCATGATCTGGCTGGCCCTCGCCGCGGGCGTGCTTCTCCTGCTGGTCTGGGCGGGCAGACGGCCGGCGCGGGCGCGTCTGGGCGCGCGGGCTGGGGCGGCGGTCATTTCAGCTCTCGCCGCTGTCGGAGCCGTCGGCGCGGGCCTGCGCGGCGCCTGGCTGGTGAGCCTGGCTCTGATCGCCGTTTCCATATTCCTCGGGCAAGGCGCCCGGAGCGGGGGACGGCCCCGATCCGCCGCCGAACCGGACGCGAGCGGCATGAGCCTCGACCAGGCGCGGGCGATACTTGGCGTGGATCCCGTGGCGACGCGCGCCGAGATCGAGGCGGCCTATCGCCATCTCATCCGCCGGGCTCATCCCGACCAGGGCGGCACCAGCGGCTTGGCCGCCCAGCTCAACGCGGCGCGCGACCGATTGCTCAAATAATGGTCAGACCGGCCCGCGCACTTCGCAGGGCAGGCCGCGGTTTTTCACCGTCGAACAGGCTTCCCGCGCCGCCTGCTCGTCGAAGCCGGAGAAGCGGGCGCGATAGACCCGCCCGCCCCCGTCCACCGAACCCTCGGCGTTGTCGAACAGGCGGGCGAACCGCCGCGAAACGTCCTCCACCTGGGCCTTGGCCTGCCGATGGCTCCTGAACTCGCCGACTTGCACCCACCAGTTGCGCGCCTGCGGTTTGACCGGCCGCGCGGCCAGCCGGGGCGCGACGGCCCGGGCCGCCGCCATGGAGCCCGAAACGGTCATCGCGGCCGGGGCCGCGGTGTTGCGTGTCAGGACCACGTCGATGGGATCCTCGTCGCCCTCGCCCTGGCCGGCAGGCGCGCGGCCCGCGGCAGGATAGGGGAAGGGGGCCTCGGTGAACAGGTTCTGCGCCGTGGTCAGCCGCTCGCCACGCGACCGGCGCTCGAGCACGTCGAAGCCGGTGAGCAGCAGCCCCTCGACGTTGGCGTTGCGCGCCGCGCTGGATGAACTGCCCATGACCACGGCGATCAGGCGGTTGCCGTTGCGCATGGCCGAGGCGTCCAGGTTGAAGCCGGCGGCGTTGGTGAAGCCCGTCTTCAGCCCGTCCACGCCGGGCATCGTGCCGAGCAGATGGTTGGTGTTGACGTAGGTCTTGCCGTTGTAGGTGAACATCTGAGTGCTGAAAAAGCGGTAGTATTGCGGATAGTCCCTGAGGACGGCGCGGGTCAAGATCGCCATGTCGCGCGCGGTGGTCACCTGGCGGTTGTCGGGTAGGCCGTTGGCGTTGACATAGCGTGTGTTGATCATCCCCAATTGCTGGGCTTTCAGGGTCATCAGGGCGGCGAACCGCGATTCGGTGCCGCCGATCTTCTCGGCCATGGCCACCGCCATGTCGTTGGCCGAATGGACCGCCATGGCGTGCATGGCGTTTTCGACGGTGATGGTGTCGCCCGCCCGCAGGCCCAGCTTGGTCGCCGGCTGGGCGGCGGCCAGGGGAGAAACGACGATCAGATCGGTCAGATGAAGCCGGCCGGCCGCCAAAGCCTCGAAGGCCAGATAGAGGGTCATCACCTTGGTGATCGAGGCGGGGTAGCGCACGCTGTCGGCCCGTTCGGCGTAGAGCACCTCGCCGGTGCGGTAGTCCATGACGATGGCGGTGTTCTTGGGTTCGCCATAGGCGATGTGGAAGTAGGGGGTCTGGGCGAACGCCGCGCCGGCGGGCGCCGCCAGGCAGAGGGCGGCCGCCAGGGCCAGGGCGATACGACGGGCGGGCTCGTTCATGGGCAAAGCTCCGAGCGGCGGGAATCGGCGGCGACATGGACGACGCCTACCCCTCGACCCCTACCATGAGTTCACCATTGTTGCGCGAAGGTAAACAAGAGTTGACGGAACCGATTGTCGCGGGGGCGCGGCCGGAGGCGCTCGCGGGAATGTGAAAAAATGGTGCAGCGCACAAATTAGCCATTGACTATTGCGGCGCAGCATTTACCTAGGGTGACAGGCGCGCGGCCACATCCGTGGCGGGCTCGCCTCCCGATCGCAACGCCCGCCCTTACGGGGGCGAGCTTCACCCAAGGAGACACCACAATGGCCACCGCCGCCGCCGTCAAGGACACCGCCGAGCAGTTCACCGCCGCCGGCAACCGGGCGTTCAAGGATTCGGTCGAAAAATCCATGTTCGCCCTCTCCGAGATGAACGCCAATTCCCGCAAGAACCTGGAAGCCGTCGTCGCCTCGGCGACCGCCGCCGCCAAGGGCGCCGAAACCCTGGGGACCCGCGCCATCGCCTATTCCAGGAAGTCCCTGGAAGGCCAGGTCGTGGCCGCCAAGAGCCTGGCCGGCGCCAAGAGCCTGCAGGAAGCGGTCGAACTGCAGACCGCCTTCGCCAAGTCGACTTTCGAGTCCTACGTGGCCGAAGTGGGCAAGATGGGCGAAACCGTCGCCGCCTCGATGAAGGAATCGATGTCGCCGCTCAACGAGCGCGTCACCGCCCTGGTCGAACGCGTCCAGGCCGCCCGCTAAGAATACAAGGCGCGCCTCGCCAAGAGGTCGCGGCTCATCTGAAAGGCCCGGTTCCCATCAAGGGCGCCGGGCCTTTTGCCAGGCCAATCGATTGAACGATCGGCACAAACGCCTCCCCTCGATGGGGAGGGCGACTCGGCGAAGCCGAGCGGGGTGGGGTGACGATGAGCAACGCGCCCTGCTCCAAGAGCCCCACCCGTCTGCTCGCGAACGCTCGCATCCACCCTCCCCATGAAGGGGAGGGAGGAAAAACGCTTCAAGCACTCGCCGGGCCTTTTGCTTTCCCGCCGGCGGCGGACGCGCTAACACGCAGGCCATGTCCACGCCGCAAGATAATCTCGCCCGCCTGAACATCGTCCTGGCGCCGCCGACGGCGGCGGGGGCCAACCATGTTCCCCTCGTCCGCCACGGGACCCTGGTCCACCTTTCCGGCCAGGTCTCCGTCGACGCCGGCGGCGGCATCCTGGGCGTGGTCGGCGGAGAGCTCGATCTCGCCGCCGGCCAGGCCGCCGCCCGCCTGTGCGCCATCAACCTGATCGCCCAGATG
>JBPCMA010000053.1:0-16623 GCA_051002715.1 Caulobacteraceae bacterium | reverse complement strand
GGGTCGATGTAGATGCATTTCACCTTGCCGGCGTAGAAGGGCAGGAGGGCCTTGAGCGCCTCCAGGTTGTCGCCCTCGACCAGGAGGTTGCCGGCGTCGCGCTCGCCGAACGAGTGGGCGCCGTCGCAATGCAGGAGCCGGGTCGGCACCTCGCGATGGTGATTGACCACCGTCTGCTTGCCGATCCAGTCCAGCGTCGGCATCGGCTTTAAGAACCCCCCATCCCGCGAGGCTGCTCGCGCCCCCGGTGTTAGGCGGGGGGCGGCTGGTTGGCAACCGGTCGAGTCATCGGCGATGGCCCGACGCACCCTCCGTCAAGGCGCAAGCAAGAGCACCGCGCAACCTCCCCCGCCGCGCTTCGCTTTCACGGGAGGAGTGAAGTGAGATTGCGTTGTTTTCCCCCTTTCTTCTTGTGGCGGGGGAGGTGGCGCGCGATGCCCTCTCGCATCGCGTGACGGAGGGGGCGTCCGGCGCGGCAAAGACGACGCGCGGCGGCCAAGTTCGACCGAAGCAAAGCGACCCAGCGCGGTCGCCCGCGCCATTGACAGCCGTCGCCGGCGGGGCTTAGCGTCCGTTTCCTTGAGAGTGGGCCCTTTTGGGTGATCCCCATGCGCGTGGCGAGCTGGTTGGCTGCTCTGGCGCTGATGGTGGCGGCGGGCGGCGCCTCGGCGGCGAGCCGGCCCCCTCCCCCCTATGATCACATCTTCCTGATCATCGAGGAGAACCATGGGCTCGGTCAGATCATCGGCAATCCGGCCGCGCCGAACCTGAACGCCATCGCCCGCCAGTACGGCTTGGCGACCAGCTATTATTCGACCACCGATCCCAGCGAGCCCAACTACATCGCCATGCTGGCCGGCGATTCCTTCGGCATCGCCGACGACAACGCCTACTACCTGCACCTGCTCGACAAGCCCAACCTGATGGAGCAGCTCGACGCCGCCGGCATCGCCTGGAAGGGCTATCTGCAGTCGATGCCGCATCGCGGCTATCTGGGCGTCTGCTTCCCTGGCCGCTGCGAGGGGGTGCCGGACGTGAGCGCCCTTTATGGGACCAAGCACAACGGCATCGTCTATTTCCGCCACAACCTGGCCACCAAGGCCGAGCGGGACAAGATGGCGCCGATCACCGAACTGGCCGGCGACCTCACCGCCGATCCGCCGCGCTTCGCCTATATCGTGCCCGACCATTGCACCGACATGCACGGCTCGCCGCCGTGGTGCGGCGATTCGGGCGGCCCCGGCGGAGTGCTGGACAATGTGCTGGTCAGCCGCGGCGACGCCTATGCCGGCCAGCTGGTGGCGGCGATCACCGCCGCGCCGTTCTGGGCGCGGGGGAACAACGCCATCATCGTCACCTTCGACGAGGGCAACGGGACGGGCGGCTGCTGCGACGCCCTGCCCGGCACCGGCCGGGTATATACCGCGGTGATCACCAGTCATGGGCCGCGCGGGCGGATCGATGACACGCCCTACAACCACTATTCGCTGCTGCGGACCATCGAGCTCGCCTTGGGGCTCGGTTGCCTGGGATTCGCCTGCGACAGCGCCAACGTGGTTCCCATGACGCCGCTGCTGGAGACCGGCAAGTGAGGGGCGCCACGCTCTGGGCGGCCGGCGCCCTGGCGATCGCCGCCTCGGCGGGCGGCGCGGCGCGAGCCGGGGGCGCCTGCGACGCCTGGACGGTCGTCCCCAGTCCCGACATCAGCAAGACCGGCGACAACACCTTCGCCTCGGTGGCGGGGCGCAACTCCGACGATGTGTGGGCGGTCGGCCAATACATTCCGGACGGGCGCCCCAACGTCACCCGCACCTTCGCCGCCCACTATGACGGCAAGGCGTGGTCGGCCATCCCCAGCCCCAATGTGGGCCGCCAGGCCAACGCCCTGCATCACGTCGCCGTGGCCGCCACCGGCCAGGCCTGGGCGGTCGGCTACGCCATCGACGAGACCGCCTTCGTCTCCCACACCCTGATCCTCGCCTGGGACGGGGCGGCGTGGCGGGTCGTCCCCCACCCCGCCGATCCGGGCGTGGCGGCGGTGCTGTTCGGGGTCGCCGCCCATTCGGCGAGCGATGTATGGGCGGTGGGGGAATACGAGCAGCCGATCGACCGCTTCCACACCTTGATCGAGCATTTCGACGGCCGCGCCTGGGCGATCGAGCCCAGCCCCGATCCCGGCGAGACCGGCGACATCCTCTATGGCGTGACGACGCGCGGGCGGGCCGTCTTCGCGGTCGGCGAGCGCACGTCGGACGCCTCGCCCGACCGGGCCCTCATTCTCGCCTTGCGCGGAGGCCGCTGGACGGCGCTCGAACCGCCCCCGGCCGACGGCGACGCCACCACCCGCCTCTACGGGGCGGCGACCGACGCCTCGGGGGCGCTGCACGCGGCGGGCGAGGCCGAGGACGACCCTGAAAACACCTTCGCCCTGGCCGAGTTGGGGGCGCAGGGCCAGCCGCTGAAGGCGCAGAGCGTCGAGCACGTGGGGGCGAGCGCCAATCATTTCTATGGCCTGGGCGCCGCCCCGGACGGGACGGCCTGGGCCGTGGGCGCACGCTTCGACCCGGCCAGCGGGCGGCAATTCACCCTGCTCGAACGGGCCGAGCCGGGCGGGCGGTGGCTGGCCGCGCGGACCCCCAGCCCCTCCCGCGCCGGCGACAGCCTCTTGGCCGACGTCGCCCCGGTCGGCTCCGACGTATGGGCGGTGGGCGCCTTCGACGGCCCCAACGCCCAGCGCAGCCTGATCCTGCACAGCTGCCACTACGGCGCCCCGCCGGCGACCATGACCGGGCGCTAGGGGAAGCGCGCGTCAGGGAAACCCGCGACAGGGCGCTCAAAAAACCCTGGCGGCGGCGAGGCCAGACCGGGTATTCAAAAAACGAGGAGCTGGAGCTTGATGGAGGGCGCCGATGGACGCCTTGGAACGGCCCTTGCCTTCGCCGACCGCCGATCGGGCGCGGGCCTTCGCCGACCTGGAGACGCACGGCTATGGCATCGTCGCCGGCGTTCTGGCGCCCGCCCAGGTGGCGGCGTTGCGCCGGCGGGTGATCGAACAGGGCCAGGGCGAGGAGGCCCGGGGCGTCGCCTTCCACGACGGCGGGGCCAACCAGCGCATCTGGATGATGGTCAACAAGGGCCGGATGTTCCGCGATCTGGTGGTTCACCCCTTCGTCTTCGAGGCGATGCCGCGCCTGCTCGGCGAGAATTTCATTCTCTCCAGCCTGACCGCCAACATCGCCCGGCCGGGCGGCGAGGCGATGGGCCTGCACGCCGACCAGGGTTATGTCGGCTTCTGGACGCCCAAGGCCGTGGTGGCCAACATCCTGTGGATGCTGGACGACTTCACCGAGGCGAACGGCGGCACGCGGCTCGTTCCCGGCAGCCATCGGCGGGAGCGCGCGGCCGAGGACGACCCTGAGCGGACGGTCGCCGCGGAGGGGCCGGCGGGATCGGCGCTGGTCTTCGACGGGCGGCTGATCCACGGCACCGGGGCCAACCGGACCGCCGAGGGTCACCGCCACGGCATCCTCTCCTATTTCTGCCGCCCGTTCATTCGCCAGCAGGAGAACTTCTTCCTGGGCATGGCGCCAGGGCTGCGGGCCACCGAGCGCGAGGCGTTTCTGGAGCGGGTGGGCTATCGCATCTGGGGGGGCCTCGGGCGCACCGACGCGCCGGGCGAGCGCGCGCTTCTGGCCCGGCTCGAACAGCCGGTCGGGCCGCTGAAGGCGGACGGCGCCCCTCTGAGCGGCGGGGACAGCCCCCTCCCCTGACCGGGCCGCCGACCTACCGCCGGGCGATGAGCGGGACCGCCCCCTCCCCGGCCTCGGCCGCCTCCATGCCGTGGCCGGCGAGGGCGACGGCGGCCGCCTCGCGCAGGCTGGCGAGATTTTCCTCATGCACGCGGCGGTCGATCCTGTAGAGGCCGAGCACGGCGATGGAGGCGAGGCTGAGGCCGGCGGTCAGCGGCAGGTAGATCACCACCAGATGAGTCATCAGGGCCGGGGCGACCGTGCCCTTGAGGGCGTGGGCCGGGAAATGCACGAGTGTCAGCAGCACGCCGGCGACGAAGGCGCCGATGCCGCCGGTGAACTTCGGCAGCAGGCCGTTGACCGCATAGAGCAGGCCCTCGGACCGCGCCCCGCTGCGCACCGCCGCGTCCTCCACCACGTCGGCCATCATCGAGCCGACCAGGATGTAGCCGACGATGGCCACGGTGTAGTTCACCACCCCGTCGGCGATCAGGATGGGGGTGATCCAGGCCGAGCCGTTGGGCGGGACGATATGGACGAGCCGCAGGAAGATCGGCCCGGCGGTGGTTACCACCGAAACCAGAAAGAGCCCGATGGTGGCCGCCTTCTTGCCGAACCGGCGGGCCAGGGGCGGGGCGAGGAACACGGCCATGATCGAACCGACCGAGCCCAGGGGGACGAGCAGGCCGATCTGGCTGGGATCCAGGCCCCAGAAATGGGTGAAAAGATAGATGGAGAGACCGGCCTGGATGCCCCCGCCGACCCCGCCCAGAACGCCGCCCAGCATCAGGGCCAGGAGCGAGCGGTTGGTCAGGGTGAGGCGAATCTCTCTCGCGGCGTCGGCGAAGCTCCGGGTCTGGCGCGCGGCCCGAGGCAGGTAGCGGATCTGGTCGTGGGTGCCCCGCGTCGAAATCAGGATCGAAATCAGCATCGCGGCGGCGGCGAGGAAGGCCCAGTGGGCGTAGCCGGCGCGGTTGAGGATGCCGGCGGGGTTGGCGGCGCTGGTGCGCAGGAAGACCAGGTTGAGGACCATGCCGATGGCCGCGCCGCCGATTATGCCGAAGAACCATCGGTAGCTCTGCAGGGTGGTGCGCTCGTCGTAGCTTGGGGTGAGCTCGGGGGTGAGGGCGTTGCTGGGGATCTCATAGAGGCTGACCGACACTCGCACCGCGATCATCATGGCCAGGGTGAAGGCGATCAGGGCGCCGGGGCCCAGGCCGCGCGGGGCGTTCCACAACAGGCAGAAGAAGACGGCGACCGGCGCCGCGGCGGCGTACATCAGGGGATGGCGCCGGCCCCACGGCGTGCGCAGCTTGTCCGACCACTGGCCGATCAAGGGATCGAGCACCGCGTCGACCATGAGCGAGACCATGATGCTGGCGCCCACCACCAGCGGCGCCAGGCCCAGCACCTGGTTCAGGTAGATCTGCAACACCGCCCCGGAGAGGCCGGCGAAGGCGACGCCGTAGGCCACCGAGCCGCTCCCGTAGGCCAGCTTGGTGGCCAGCGTCAGCGGCGGCCGGTTGAAGAAGGCGTCGCCGCTCATCGCGCGCCGCTCACGGCTTCGCCGCCTTTGGCCGCAGGTCGGCGCCCCAGGTGAAGACCGGCGGCCTCTCGCCACTCAGCATGACGTCCCTCTGGCTCTTGATGGTGTCGCGCCAGCGCGCGGAGGTGAAGACGTAGAAGCGGTTGGCTTTCACCGCGCCCACCACCGCCTCGGCCACCTGGGCGGGCGGGGCGCCGCGGGCCTGGAAGGCGTCGGTGTCGCGCCGGCGCGCCGGATCGGCGCTCTCGCGGTCGCTCCACGGCCGGTCGCCGGGCGGACGGTTGCGCCAGGACCGGTGGATCTGGGTGTCCACCATGCCCGGGCAGAGCACCGACACGCCGATCTGGGTGTCGGCGGCGATCAACTCGCTTTGGAGGCAGAGGCTCAAGGTGACGGCGGCGGCTTTGGACGACGAATAGGGCGCGTGCTCGCCGATGCCCATGAAGGCCGCCAGCGAGGCGGTGTTGACGATGTGGGCGCCCTCGCCCTGTTCGATGAGGATCGGGGTGAAGGCCTTGATCCCGTGCACCAGGCCCCAGAAATTCACGTCGTAGACCCACCGCCAGTCGTCCAGACTCATCTTCCAGGTCGGGCCGGTGATCGACACGCCGGCGTTGTTGCAGACCACATGGGCCTTGCCGAACGCCTTCAGGGTCTCCCGCGCCAGCGCTTCGACATCGGGGTAGCGGGCCACGTCCGTCCTGACCCCGACGGTCTCGAAGGATTTGGCGCGCAGATCGGCCACCGCCCCGGCGAGGCGCTCGGCTTCGATATCCGCGATCACCAGCTTCATCCCCTGGGCGCCGAACGCCTCGGCCATGGCCAGGCCGATGCCGCTGGCCCCGCCGGTGATCACCGCCACCTTGCCGTTCAGATCGTCCACCAATCTCTCCTCTTCAGTCTAAACCGAGCCGCATTGCCCTGGCTTCACGTGCGGAAAGTTCCCTTCGTGAGGTTCGCGGGGTTCATGGGAAAGGAGAGTGCGGGCTCGCTATCGGCGACGCACCCCCTCACAGATGGGTCTGGAACCATTCCAGCGCCGCCTGGCGGGCGGGGACCAGGTGCTCGGCGTAGACCTGGTAGTGGGTGCAGGGGAAGGTGATGCGCTCGGCCACGGCGTCGCGGCGCACGATGTCAAAGGCCGCGCCGCCTTGCAGGGCCGGCTCGTTGTACTCCTCGAACTCGGCGTCGATGAAGAGGGTTGGAACGCGGACGGTCTCGGCCGCCTTCAGCGGCGAGAAGCCGAACTGGCGGGCGATGTCGGGGGCGCCGCGCAGGCCCGGCGCGACGTCGATTCCCTGCGGCACCGGCGGGTCGATCGCCGCGCGCGCCTTGTCGGCCATGCGCCGGTGGGCAAGGTCGCGGTACCAGTCCTCGCGCGGGTGACCATAGCCGCCGATCTGGGCGACCAGGGCCTTCACCCGGGTGTCCGCGCCGGTCACGCAGGTGGCGAGGCCCGCGCCGTAACTGGAGCCCCACAGGCCGACGCGGGCCGGATCGACCCCCTCCTCGCCGAGCAGCCAGGCCAGGCAGGCGCGCACGTCGGCCGCCTGGTCGAGCGGATCGACCACCTCGCGTATCACCCGCGCCTTCACCGTCCGCTCGCCCGCCTTGGTGAGGGGCGGGGTGTCCGGGGCCGAGATGAGCCGCCCGTCGCTGCCGCCCCAGCCGCGATAGTCGAAGGCCAGGCAGATGAAGCCCGCGCCGGCGAAGAATTCACCGTAGAGATCGACAAGGTGCTCCTTCAGGCCGCCCCAGCCGTGGCAGAGCAGGATGGCCGGACCCGGCCGGGGCGCCCCTTCGGGTCTCATCGCCACGGCGGCCAGGCGCGATCCCTCCGACCACACCGTCACCGCCTTGCGTTCGACCCCGTAAGCCACCGGCCGTCCTCCTGCGTTGTCTCATCGGAGTCCGGGGCCGTGATCCGAAAGCCACAGCGCCCGGCAAAAGCGCGCCAAACATAAGCGACCATACCGATTGGTCAAAAACTATTTGACCATGCGGCGAACAGACCCGATGTTCAAACAGGCCTTTTGGCCCTCCGGTCGGCCGGGGAGAAAGCGGGCGCTTATCTCCCCGCGCGGCCGGGCGCCGGAAGGCCGCGGGCCCAAGCCGTGTCGGCGAAAAAGGGGGAAGCGATGTTTCAGCGAAAGTCATTGATGGCTTCGTGCGCCGCGAGCGCGTTCCTCCTGGGCGCCGGCGTCGCCGCCGCCCAGAGCGCCTCTGATGGCCAGCCTTCCGCGGCGACGGCCGGTCAGGCGGGCCCGTCCACCACCCCCGAGACGTCCGACCAGGCGGCGCGGGCCGGCGCCACCTCGCAAAACACCCAGGCGGCCGGGGCGACGGCGGTCGGCGAGGTCGTGGTCACCGCCACCGCCCGCAACACCCGCCTGCAGAACCTGCCGGTGGCCGTCTCGGCCTATACCGACGAGCGGCGCAATCTGGTCGGGATCCTCACCGCCAGCGACATCGTCAACTTCACGCCCAGCATGAGCCTCAACGGCGAATTCCTCAGCCTGCGCGGCGTCGGCCGCTACACCAACACCCTGGGGATCGACCCGGGGGTCGCGGTGTTCGTCGACGGCGTCTACACCCCCTCCCCCGACTACCTGAACCAGCCGGACTTCTTCACCGACCGGATCGAGATCCTGCGCGGCCCGCAGGGAACGCTCGGCGGGCAGAACGACATCGGCGGCTCGGTCAACATCGTCGAGAAGCGGCCGACCGACCAGTTCCACGAAGAACTCCGCACCCTGTTGACCAACTATGAATATCATTACGTCGAAGGATCCGTTTCCGGCCCGATCGCCGACCACTTCCGCTTTCGCATCGCCGACATCTACGCCAACCAGCCGACCGGCGACGGATACGTAACCAACCTCGCCAATCCCACCCATCCAGGCTCCGGCTGGTCGAACCTGCTGGAGGCGCAGGTGGACTGGAAGCCGACAAACAATTTCGGCGTATGGTTCAAAGTCCAGAATTACCTTCTGGACAACGCGGCGCCCTACGGGCTGAACAACGCGTCGTCGTCCGGTTTCAATCCGACCCAGTACACGCCGTTTCCGAAGAACACGCCGTTCGGCGCCGCCAACTGTCCGACCATAAACGGGACCGACTATCAGTGCCTGGTTCCCAACCCCACCGACCTTCTGCCGCCGGCCAGCAATCCGACGATCACCAATCCCTGGGCGGTCAACGACAATGTCGTCGGCTACACCAAGGAAAACAACGACTGGACCTTCACCGGCCAGGTCAATTGGGATTTTCAAGGCGCCACCCTGCAATACATCGGCGGCTACAGCCAGTACGACTATCTCTACCAATCCGATGCCGACGGAACGCCCTCCACGGCCACCTACGGAGCCCTTCCACCGGGATTCCTGAGCCAGATCAATACCGGCAACCAGAAGGAACAGTGGTATCAGAACGAGCTGCAGCTTAAATCCGACAACGCCAGCCGCCTGAGCTGGATCGTCGGCGCCTTCCAGTACTGGAACCACTATACATCGCCCTATTACGATGAGGAGCCGAACAATCCTACCCTCGCCGATCCGCCCAATTCGGCGCCCAATCCCAATCGAGCCTACTACGGCCAGGTCGCCCAGCTGCGCGACGAATCCGAGGCGATCTACGGCAATGTCGACTATAGCGTCACCGACACGCTGAAGCTGACCGGCGGCCTGCGCTACAACTGGGACCGCAAGAGCGGCGGGGTCACCTACCGCGAAATCCTCGACATCGCCGGAATTTTCGGCGCCCCGACGCTGCCGGCGGTCGACCTCGGTACCGTGCGGGAATCGGCGGTGGTGTCGTCGTCGGACTGGACGGGCAAGATCGGCGCCGAGTGGCAGCCCGACTCGACCACCCTCGTCTATGGCGACATCACCAAGGGCTACAAGTCGGGCGGCATGAGCCTTCTCAACGTCTCGCCGATTCCGACCGTTGGGCCAGAGACGCTCTACGACTACGAAGTGGGGGTGAAGAAGAGGGTCGGCGGCACGTTGCTTGTCGATGCGGACGCCTACTACTACGACTACCACAATCTTCAGCAGTTCCTGTCGGTGGACAATGCCGGGTTGATCACCAGCGAGCTGGTGAACGCACAGCGGGCGCGCACCTACGGCTTCGAGCTGGAGACGGTATGGTCGCCGACCCGCGACTTTCAGCTGACCTTCAACTACTCCTATCTGAACGCGCGCTTCACCGACTTCAGTCTGCCGAACGGGCCGATCGTCGACGTGTCACAACTGGCGCCCGGGTGCGTGGGCACCGGCGCGCCCGGGCCGGTGGGCACGCCCGGTCAGTGCGTCAGCGCCGCTCACGCCAACCTCAACGGCAGCACCCTTCCGCAGTCCCCCCGGAACAAGGTGACCGTAAATCCGGTCTACACCTTCCATCTGCCGCTCGGAAACATATCTCTATCGGCAACCTATGCTTCATCGACCAGCAGTATTACTCAATATTCAACAATTCCGGCTTCAGCGCGCCGTCTTATTATAATCTTGATCTTCGATTGCTCTATCAACCACCGAAAGGGCGCTATACCGTGATCCTGTTCGCCCGCAACGTCACCGACCAGCGGCAGATCATCGACTATTCAACCGGCTCGTGGGTGTACGGGCCGGCCAACCTGGTCAAGGCCCCCTCGGACTTCCCAAGCTCCGGCCAGGTGAGCTACTACGTCAATCCGCCGCGGGTGTACGGCATCGAGTTTCAGGCGAGATTCTAGCGGTCCAGACACTATCTGCCGCGGGGCGCCTAACCGGCGGCGTCGGCGGTATATGAGTCCCGCAGGTCGCGCTTGAGAACCTTGCCGATGTGGCTGCGCGGTAAAGCGCCGAGGAGGCGCAGGTCGGCCAGTCGCTGGGTCTTGCCGAGGCGGGCGTTGACCCAGGCCTTGAGCTCGCCCGCGCCGATATCCGCCTCGCGCCTCAGCGCCACGAAGGCGACCGGCGTTTCGCCCCATCGCTCCGAGGGAACGCCGACAACGGCGCATTCGAGCACCGCTTCGTGCCGGGTCAGTTCGGCCTCGATGTCGCTCGGATAGATGTTGAATCCCCCCGAGATGATCATGTCCTTCCGGCGGTCCATGAGGGTGAGGAAGCCGTCGGCGTCGAAGCGGCCCACGTCGCCGGTGCGGATGTAACGCAGGCCCTCGGCGCTCCGCCATTCGGCCTGGGAGGTTTTGTCCGGCTGGTTGTGATAGCCGACCATCATCGCCCCGGAGCGCCCGACCACCTCGCCGATCTCGCCGGCGGCCACCTCGGCGCCGTCCTCGCCGATCAGGCGGATGTCGTGGCCAAGGATGGGTTGGCCAACGGTCGCGAGCTTGCCCGGATGCTCGTGCGCCACCAGCATGCAGGAGCCGCCGCCTTCCGTCATCCCATAGTATTCGATGAGGCCGCCCGGCCAGCGGCGCAGAACCTCCGCCTTCAGTTCGGCCGCGAAGGGCGCGGACGTGGAATATTTCATCTGGTAGGCGGAAAGGTCGTAGCGGTCGAAATCGGGCTCCAGCATCAGCCTGCGATACTGCACCGGCACCAGCATGGCGTGAGTGGCCCGGTGTTTTTCCGAAAGGCGCAGAAACGCCTCGGCATCGAACTTCGCCATCAGAACCGCCGTGCCGCCGTTGGCGAGAGTCGGCAAGAAGGAAACCAGCGTCGTGTTGGAGTAGAGCGGCGTCGAGATCATGGTCACCGCGTCCGGCGGATAGGCTCCCCGGCCGATCTGCGCCCAGCGCATGGCGTGCGGCTGCACAATGCCCTTTGGCGCGCCGGTGGTGCCGGACGAATAGATGATGTTGAAACCTTGGTCGGGATCGACCTTCATCGGGGCCGGTCGCGAACCCGGCGCGGCGAGCCAGGTTTCGAAAGGCCGGCCGGCGCCGGAGCCATCGAGGGCGACCCGCTTGGCGGTCACCTTGGCCAGCACACCGGTCAGGTGTTCAGCCACCGCCGCGTCGAGAAAGAGGACCTTGGCCCCGCAATCGTTCAACTGGACGAGCAGGCTCTCGGGGGTCGAAGACGGGGCCAAGGGGGCGACCACGGCGCCGGCCCGCAATATGCCCAGGAAGGCGGCGGCGTATTCGACGCTGGTTCCGGCGCAGATGGCGACGACATCGGCCTTGGCCACGCCGTCGCGCTGAAGGGCGGCGGCGATGCGGTCCATCAGGGCGTCGAGTTCGACGTAGCCGACCGTGCGGCGCGCGTCTATGAGGGCGGCCTTGTCGCCAAGCACCCTGGCTTGCTCGCGGAGCACCGATTCGAGCGCACCGAAGGGCCGGTCGAACACGGATTCCAGACTCATCGCTTCCGTCATGGATTGATTTGAGTAGTAAGTATGCGGCAGGGGCGCAACCCGTGACCCCCTTGGGCGGTCCGGCGACTATGGGAAGGCCGCCGACGCCGTCATGCCCTCGAACAAAGGTCGCAGGAAAACGGCGCTGGCCTGCTTTGGCGAAAGGCCGCGCGCCCAGAAGCGCAGTTCCGACGCGGCGTTCAGCGCGCCGGTGATCATCTGGGCGCAGATATTGGCGTCGATGGGCCGGATCGAGCCGTCGGCGATCCCGTCGCTGATCGTGGCGGCGAAATAGCCGGAAACCCGGTCGAACTTCTGGATCAGCTGGGGCTGGATGGCCTCCGGGACCGAGGTCGCGGCCGAGGTGCGCAGTTGCGGCGCGGCGCCGGAGACCTGAAGCTCGACCAGGGCCGCCGATGTGGCGCACAGCCGGTCCCAGCCGCTCACGGCCAGCCGCTCGGCCGCCCGCTGCGCGCCGCGCATGATGTCGATGGTGCGCTCGAAGCAGGCCACCACCAGGTCGTCCTTGGCCTCGTTGTGGTGGTAGAACGAACCCTTGGTGACGTTCAGGCGCCCGGAGATCTTCTCGACCGAAGCGCCCAGATAGCCCTGTTCGTTGATCAGCTCGGTGGCCGAACGCAGGAAGGCCTCCCAGGCGCCCTTGGCGGCGGGGCGCGCCATCGGGAAGTCGAGAGGCGCCGGCGCCCAGGCGCGCCCCCTGGCGCCCACCCCATGCTCCACAATGTCGAGGGTCCGCTCGCCGGCGCGCTCGAAATCGTCCGGATCGTATTGCGGCAGCCAGGCGACCGCCCAGAACAATTGCGAGAGAATGTGATGGGTGCGCGCGTTGAGGGCGGAACGATCGATCCCAGCCGGCGGCGCGGGCTCCAGCAGGGCGCGCGCGCGCCGGAACATGGCGACATAGGCCTCGTTCACGCCTGTGTCGCCCAGGGCGCGAACGTCGTTGAAGAAGGCGATGGGGTCGGCGGCCCCGGTCGCCACGGCGCGGCGGAAGGCGAAATAGCGCCGGACCAAATTGGCGAGGCGCGCCTCGGCCGTCGAACCCCGCGCCGCCTCGTCGATCAGCCGATTGTAGGCCTCGATCGCCTTGAGGAAACAGGCGGCGGCAAGCTCCTCCTTGCTGGGGAAATAGTAGATGATGCCGGTCGGCGCCAGTTTGAGTTTGGCCGCCACCTCGGCCAGCGTCATGCCCTTGACGCCCTTGTGGTTCAGCACCTCGACCGCCGAGCGGATGATCGCTTCCTGGCGTAGGCGATACTTGCCGGTTCGGGCGATGGCGGGCGCGATCTCGGCCGAGGATTTCGCGCCAGCGCCGGGTTTGCCCTTCGTCGCGCTCCCCACTAGGGCGCCCAGGCAATGGCGGCGCGGCAAGCCGGTCGCACCAAGATTGATTTTAGTCGGACAGCCGAGGCGTTCATTCGCTGTTTCTATAGAAGCGTGCTCGTTGAGCGGAAAGGGCTGACGCGGCGGCCAGGCGGACACGTTCCTTTCAGGAAAAAAACGCCAGATCCTCCCCCACCCGCACCACCGTCCCGCCCAGCCGCGCCTGCTCCGCCGCCAGGGCGAAGGCGAGGCCGCGGACGGCGTCGGCGGGGTCGGTGACTTCGGGGGGGGCGCGGCCGAGGCAGGCGTCCAGGAAGGCGACGAGGGCGCGGATGTCGCCGCCGCCGTGACCGCCGCCGGCCGCCTTCACCGACCAGGCCTGGGGCGGCGCGCCGTCGTTGGTGGCGAGGGTGAACACGCCTTCGTCGAAGACGCCGTCCAGGCGGCCCTCGTCGCCCAGGATGGAGAGGGTCCTTTGCGAGCCGCGCGGGTTCTGCATCCCCAGGCTGAAGGCGCCGCGCGCCCCGCCGGCCATCTCGAAGGCCACCACTTGGTTGTCGACGATGTCGTGGCCCTCGCCGAACACGCAGATGTCCAGGCCAAAGGCGGTGGGGTCGGCCCGTTGGGCCGGGCCGCGCGCCTCAAAGGCGCCGGTGTCGGCGTAGGGGCAGATGGGGCGCTCCGGGCAGACCGAGCAGAAGGGCGCCGGGGCCGGCCGGGCGAAATGCTCATTGCCGCCGAAGCTGGCCACGCGGGCCGGCCGGTCGTCCAGCAGCCAGCAGACCAGATCGAGGTCATGGCAGCCCTTGTGGACCATCAGGCCGCCGCTGTTGGCCTCCTTGCGGTGCCAGCGGCGCATGAAGCTGCCGCCGTGGACGACCCCCAGGTCGTCGGTCAGGCGCAGGGCGTGGATGCGTCCCAGGGCGCCCTCGCCGACAATCCGCCGGATGGCCTGATAGAAGGGCGTCTCGCGAAGAACATAGCCCAGCTGCATCACCCGGCCGCTAGCCTTCCACGCCGCCAGGATGGCCCAGGCGTCGGCCAGGGTGGTGGCCAGGGGTTTTTCCAGAAAGACGTGCTTGCCGGCCGCGAAGGCGGCGACGGCCAAGCGGCGATGCAGCCAGTCGGGAACCGCGACGAACACCGCCTCGACGGCCGGGTCGGCCAGGGCCTCGCGCGCGTCGGCGGCGAGGCGGGGGGGCGGGCCGCCGGCGGCGTCGCGCGCCTCTTCCAGGCGCTCGGCGACCGGATCGACGAACCAGCGCAGCTCGACCCCTTCGAGGGCGCCCAGGCGGCGGGCGAAGCTTCGCCCTCGCTGGCCCATGCCGACGATGGCGCAGGCGATCGGCCGCTCCGGCGCCGCCCAGGCCGGGGCGGCGGCGGCGGGCAGGGGGCGGGGGCGCGGGGGTCGGCTCATCGCCCTACCGGTGCCCGTCCCGGCTGGCGAGAGCAAGCCCGCCGGGCGATGTCATTGCGATCTCATTTCGCCGCCGCCTCCCGCTCCCGCCCCTTGAGCCAGGCGCGGGCGACGAGCCCCAAGCCGATCCACGCCGCCCCCGCCAGGGCCAGCCACGCCAGCGAGTCTGGCCGCCCGCCGTGCAGCGCGGCGGCGAGCGAGCCGCCGGCGAAGGCGGTCAGGGCGATCTTGGGCAGGATGCCGATGGCCGTCCCGGCGGTGAAGTCGGCGAGGCGCATGGGGGCCATGCCAGCCGCCATGTTGACAACCACGAAGGGGGCGAAGGGGACGAGGCGGACGATGAGACTGGCGGAAAAGCCGCGCCGGCCGATCAGGGCCAGGAACCGCCGGGCCTTGTCGCTCTTCAAGGTCCCGAAGGTTCGGGCCCCCACCGCGCGGCCGAGGCCAAAGCCGACCAGGGCGGAAACCATCGTCCCCACCCAACTGTAGATCGAGCCGAGAACCGGCCCGAACGCCACCACCGCCGCGGCGATCAGCACGAATTGCGGCGCGCCCACGAAGGCGAGCACGGCGAAGGCGCCCACCGCCGCCGGCAGGGCCCAGGGCCCCCGCGCGGCGACGAGCCACGCCCGCGCCGCCGCCGGATCGCCCAGACCCATGAGGCGCGCGCCGGCCAGGAACACCAGCCCCACGGCGGCGAACAGGGCGAAGGACACGGCCACGCTCCGCCAGGCGCGGGCGTCCAGGGCGGCAAGGAAATCGATCAGCCGGCGCATGAGGCGTTTCTCCACGCTCGGGGGGAGACCTTCCGCGGCGTTCCTTCTCGCGCCGTGACGAAGGGGGCGCAAGGCCGCTTCGCGTTGCGCGCGCCGGGGCCGCGCCTTAAGGAACGGCTCCGCCCAGCCCTCACTCCGAGTCGCGCCGATGTTCGCCCAGTCCGCCACCTTGAGCCGGGTCAAGGCGTCCGCCACGGCGGCGGCGGCGGCCCAGGCGCGGGCGCTGAAGGCGGCGGGCCGTGACATCATCGCCCTGGACGCCGGCGAGCCCGATCTCGATACGCCGGACACCATCAAGCAGGCCGCGGTCGAGGCCATCTGGGTGGGCAAGACCAAATACACCGACGTGGACGGCATTCCCGAGCTGAAGGCCGCGGTGTGCGCCAAGTTCGCGCGCGAAAACGGCCTTAGTTACACGCCCGCCCAGATCAACGTCTCGCCCGGCGGCAAGGCGGTGATCTACAACGCACTGGTCGCCAGCCTGAACGGCGGCGACGAGGTGATCGTGCCGGCCCCCTATTGGGTCAGCTATCCGGACATGGTGTTGCTGGCCGGCGGGACCCCGGTGTTCGTGCCCACCGCCGCCGAGCGCGGCTTCAAGATGGCCCCCGCCGACCTGGAGGCGGCGATCGGGCCGCGCACCCGTTGGCTGATCCTCAACTCGCCGTCCAACCCGACCGGGGCGGCCTATACGCGCGGCGAACTGGCGGCGCTGGGCGAGGTGCTGGCCCGCCATCCCCAGGTATGGGTCCTCACCGACGACATGTACGAGCATCTGGTGTTCGGCGGCTTCGCCTTTTCGACCATCGCCGCGGCGGCGCCGGGGCTCTACGAGCGCACCCTGACCATGAACGGCGTCTCCAAGGCCTACGCCATGACCGGCTGGCGGATCGGCTACGCCGGCGGCCCCGAGCCGCTGATCGCGGCGATGCGCAAGGTGATGAGCCAGACCACCTCCAACCCCGCCTCGATCTCGCAATGGGCGGCGGTGGAGGCGCTGAACGGGCCACAGAGCTTCATCGCCCCCAACGCGCGGCTGTTCGAGGAACGCCGCGACCTGGTGGTCTCCATGCTGAACCAGGCGAGCGGCCTTTCCTGCCCGACCCCGCAAGGGGCCTTCTACGTCTTCCCCTCCTGCGCCGGGGCGATCGGCAAGCGGGCGCCGAGCGGCCGGGTCATCGCCGGCGACGAGGATTTCGCCGCCGAATTGCTGGACGCCGAAGGGGTGTCGGTGGTGTTCGGCCAGGCCTTCGGCCTGTCGCCCTTCTTCCGCGTCAGCTACGCCGCCGCCACCGACCTCTTGGAAGAGGCCTGCGGGCGCATTCAGCGGTTTTGCGCTGCGTTGCGGTGAGGGTAGTGACGCCGTCGGACGCCCCTTCCGTCGCGGCGCGAACAAGAGCGCCGCGCCACCCCCCCCCCTTCCCTTGGCTCCCCCGGGAGGAGTAGGGGAGCCCGAATCTTTTTCCTTCTCCCCTCGAGAGAGGGGGAGGT
>JBPCMA010000052.1:0-16089 GCA_051002715.1 Caulobacteraceae bacterium | reverse complement strand
CTTGATCATTCGCACACCTTGTAACGCCGCCGTCCGCCGCATGCCGATCTCCCCGCGAGGAGACCCGCCTCCACCGGACAGATCGTGTGCTACCTAAACCGGCCATATCGTGTGCTACCTACACCGGACGGCCACAGGGTTGCGCCCCTCTGGGGCGGCGGATATATCCCCCGCTCCCGCGCGCCTCTGGGCCCTTCGTCTATCGGTTAGGACATCAGATTTTCAATCTGGGAAGAGGGGTTCGACTCCCCTAGGGCCTGCCAGGCCGCGACCGCGCGGACGCCAGATCGATCGTGGGCCGGCCGGCCGATGGCGATCGATCACCCCGGCGCCGATACTTGCGGAAATATCTTGACCCCTCTTTTTTTGCTGGCGAAAGTGCTATGTTCGGCGTTCTCGCGCGACGAGGAGCGGGAACGGGGCTGAGGGGCCAATGTCTGATTACGATTTGGAAGGCCATGTGCCGCCGGACGATTCCGTGCGGATCAGCGGGCGCGTAAAATGGTTCGACGCCGGCAAGGGTTATGGGTTCATCGTGCCTGACGACGCCAGCCAGACCGGCCTGCGCGATGTCCTGCTGCATGTGACGTCGCTTCGCAGCGCCGGCCGGGAAGGCGCGCTCGAGGGGTCGATCATCGTCTGCGACGTGGTCAAACGACCCAAGGGTTGGCAGGTGTCCGAGATCGTCGATCTGGACGAGACAGCCGCGCCGCCGCGCGAGGAGCACCCGCGTCGCGCCTTCGACGGCGACGGGCGCGGCCAGGGTGGATCACGGCGCGATCATCGCCCCGACGGTGATGGCCGCGGATCGGGGCCATTGCGTGACCGCGGCGGCGGGCGGTCTCGCATGGACGGCGCGCCGCGCCATCCCTCTGCGCCGCGCGGGCCCTTCGAGTGCGCCAAGGTGAAATGGTTCAATCGCGCCAAGGGCTACGGCTTCGTCATCCGCGACACGCAGCCAGGCGACATTTTCGTTCATATCGAGACCTTGCGTCGCGGTGGGGTCGAGGATCTGCAGCCGGGAGACGACGTAAAGGTTAGTTTCGCCGAGGGCCCCAAGGGCCTAGTTGTGGCGGAGATTGAATTGGGCCAAGTTTAGCGCCGAAGACCAACCTTGGGAGCGTTTGGCCGTGAACTCGACCCTCCGACCCGCGCGCCGGCTGGCGCTGCTCGCCCTGGCCGCCCTGGCCGCCTTGGCGCTTTCGTGGCTGCCCGGGTCCGGCGCGCCGGCGAAGTCCCTGAGGGTCGAGCCCCTCGACGTCGTCACCGCCCGCGGCGTCTTTCATTTCGAGGTCGAGGTGGCCGACACCGACGCCACCCGCGAAAAAGGGCTCATGTTCCGCAAAAGCGTGGCCGCCGATCGGGGAATGCTGTTCGATTTCAAGGCTCCGCGGCCCGTGGCCTTCTGGATGAAGAACACCCTGGTCCCGCTCGACATGCTGTTCATCGCCCCGGACGGCCATATCGTATCCATTGCGCGCGGCGCCGTCCCGCTTTCGGAGGCGCCCATACCCTCCGGCGGCACGGTTCTGGGTGTTCTCGAATTGCGCGGCGGGCGTGCCGCCGAAATGGGCGCCGAGCCCGGAGACCAGGTGCGTGAGCGGATCTTTCGCCGGTGATCGAGGCGCCGGCGCTCCCGCCGCCGCCGGACGGATTCCGGCCATCGCGCGGTCGCGGCGCCTTCACCGCTCACAACGGCCCCTTTTTCCATCGCCCCGAGGCGACCGGCGCCGAGCAGGCGTTCTTCGTGCAAGGGCGCCACTGCAACGGGCTGGGCCTGATCCACGGCGGCATGTTGGCCGCCTTTCTGGATGGGTTGCTCGCTTCGGCGGCGGCGCGGGCCGCCAGGGCCACGCCGATCACCATCCACCTTTCCGTCGATTATTTGGACATGGGGCGGGCCGGCGACTGGGTGTTGGGCGAGGCGCGGGCGACCCGGCTTGCCCGCGACATCGCCTTTGTCGAGGGCCGCGCCCACATGGCCGGCCGCGATCTGGCCCGCGCCTCCGGGGTGTTCAAGATCATGCGCCGACGCGCGCGCTGAACCGCGCGTTGCGGCTCGGCCGCGCGCGTGGCAAGAGAGCGCCCGATCCTTC
Source organism: Caulobacteraceae bacterium (assembly GCA_051002715.1). Taxonomy (GTDB): domain Bacteria; phylum Pseudomonadota; class Alphaproteobacteria; order Caulobacterales; family Caulobacteraceae; genus Acaudatibacter. The sequence goes on along the minus strand of JBPCMA010000052.1, from coordinate 13,993 downwards.
GAAGGCCACGGGGCGTGGCGCAGCCTGGTAGCGCATCTGCTTTGGGAGCAGAGGGTCGGAGGTTCGAATCCTCTCGCCCCGACCATCGAAGAGCGAAATCGACAAGGAGGCGCCCGAATGCTCGCCCGTATATTCCGGCCGGCCAAGAACGCCATGCAGTCGGGCAAGGCCAGGACGAAGGTCTGGATGCTGGAGTTCGAACCCACCTCGGCGCGCCTTTCCGATCCGCTGATGGGTTGGACAACGTCGACAGACATGAAGGGCCAGGTGCGTCTGGCGTTCGACACGCGCGACGAGGCGGTCGCCTATGCTCAGCGCCACGGTATTTCCTTCGAAGTTCTGGTGGAGAGGGAATCAAGAATTATTCCGAAGGCGTATGCGGACAATTTCGCGTTCCATCGTAGGCAGCCGTGGACCCACTGACGGGTCGATCGACCCCGTAGCTCAACCGGATAGAGCATCCGCCTTCTAAGCGGACGGTTGCAGGTTCGAGTCCTGCCGGGGTCGCCAAGTCAATGGACCGGCCGGATCGGCGCGCGATCGTTCAGCTTGCCGCCGCGAGCGCCGCGAAACCCCGCCGCAGATCGTCGATGAGATCGGCCGGATCTTCGAGCCCGATATTCAGGCGAATCACGGGGCCGGCGAAGGGTGAGCCGCCCTCGCGGATGTCGAACTGCGGATCGGCGTCGAGGGCGAGGCTCTCGAAACCGCCCCAGGAAAAGCCCAGGCCGAACACCCGCAGCGCGTCGAGGAAGGCGTGGACGGCGCGGGCGGGACAGGGCTTCAGGACCATGGAAAAGAGGCCCGCCGCGCCGCCGTAGTCGCGCCGCCACAGGGCGTGGTCGGGCGAGGCCGGGAGGGCGGGATGCAAGACCTCGGCGACCTGGGGCTGGTCGGCCAGCCAGACGGCGACGGCGAGGCCGCTCTCCTGATGGCGCGCCAGGCGGGTCGAAAGAGTGCGCAGGCCGCGCAGCATCTGGTAGGCGTCTTCCGGCGCCACGGCCCAGCCGAAATCCCAGATGGCTTGGTCGAGGGCCTTGCAAAGCGCTGGATCGGTCGCCGCCGCGCAGCCCATGAACACATCGGCATGGCCACCGACGTATTTGGTCAGGGCCTGGACAGAAATATCGACGCCATGCGCCAGGGGCTTGAACCAGAAGCCGGCCGCCCAGGTGTTGTCCATCAAGGTGAAAATGCCGCGCGCCCGGGCGAGGCGGGCGATGACGGGGGCGTCCTGCAATTCCATGCTGAGGGAGCCGGGAGATTCCAGCACGATCAGGCGGGTGGCCGGGCCGGCCATGGCGATCAGGGCCTCGGGCGCGGTGCGCGGCGGGTAGTAGCGGACGCCGACGCCGAAGCGCCGCAACACATGGTCGCAGAATCGGCGGGTGGGTTTGTAGACCGCCTCCGTGACCAGAACCTCGTCGCCCGCCTTCAGGACCGCCAGCAGGGCGCCGGTCATCGCGGCGAGCCCCGACGGGAAGAGGCGAACCTCGACCGCACCTTCCAGCTCGACCAGGGCGCTCATCAGAACTTCCTGGGTGGCCAGGCCGCCCCGACCGTAGGTGAGACGGGTGGTGTCATAGAGGGAGGCGGCGTCGGGTAGCAGGACGGTCGAGCCCTTAACGATCGGCGGGCCTACCGTGCGCGGCAACGCGGCCGGCGCGTGGCCGGCGTGAATGAGCCGAGTGGCGGCCCTAGGCGGGGTGATTGGATCGCCTTCTTTCAAGCGTCACCCGTGACCACTGGCGTATCTGACCGGGCGCCCCATTCGCTCCATGAGCCGTCATAGACCGCCACGTCGTCCCGGCCCAGCCGGGCCAGGGCGAGGGTGAGGAGTGAGGCGCTGATCCCCGAACCGCAGCTCGTCACGATGGGCGCGGTCAGATCGACGCCGGCGGCATCGAAGGCGGCGCGCAATTCATCGGCGGGGAGGAGCGTCCCATCGGGCCGGACCAGGCAGGACCAGGGCAGGTTGAGCGCGCCGGGCATATGGCCGGAACGAAGGCTGGGGCGAGGCTCGGGCGCCTGGCCTGAAAAGCGGTCGGCGGGGCGGGCGTCGAGGATTTGTTCCGACCCGGCGGCGAGCGCCGCGCGCACCGCCTCCAGGTCGCGGACCAGGACAGGGTTGGCGCGGGCCTTGAATTGGCCGTGGACCGGTTCGCGCCAGCCGCTCTCCACCGGCCGGCCCTCGGCGAGCCATTTGGCCAAGCCGCCGTCGAGGACGACGGAGCGCGCATGGCCCATGGCGCGGAAGTTCCACCATACCCTGGGGGCGGAGAACAGGCGAAGGGGGTCGTAGGCCACCACCGTCGAGTCGGGGTTCACGCCGAGCCGCCGCGCCGCCACGGAGAAATCGGCCGGGTCGGCCAGCATGTGGGGCAGGGGGCTGGCCCGGTCGGCGACCCTGTCGATGTCGAAGAAGACCGCGCCCGGTATATGGCGCTCGGCAAATTCGGCGGCGGCGTCGCGCGGCGCGTCGGGCATGAACCAGGTGGCGTCGAGGATGACGACGTCCGCGTCGTCGAGATGGGCGGCGAGCCAATCGGTGGAAACCAGAGGGTCCGTGCGGGTCATAGCCAAGGCGGCGGCGGCAGGCCGCGCTCCTTCAGGAACTGGGGGTTGAACAGCCGGCTCTGATAGCGCGAACCATGGTCGGCGAGAATGGTCACCACGGTGTGGCCGGGTCCCAGGTCGCGGGCAAGACGAATCGCCCCGGCGACATTGATTCCGGTGGAACCGCCCATCAGAAGCCCCTCGTGCTGGGCTAGATCGTAGAGGGTTTCCAGCATTTCCGGGTCAGAGACGCGATAGGGATGGTCGATCTTCAACCCCTCCAGATTGGCCGTCACCCGGCCCTGTCCAATGCCCTCGCTGATCGAGGATCCTTTCGACTTCAATTCGCCGTGCGCATACCAGTTGTAGAGCGCCGCTCCGTGCGGATCGGCAAGGCCGATGGCGACGGCGGGGTGCCGCGCCCGCAAGGCCTCGGCGACGCCCGCCAGAGTGCCGCCCGATCCCACCGCGCAGATGAAGCCGTCCACCTTGCCGCCGGTCTGGGCCCAGATTTCCGGCCCGGTGGTCTGGGCATGGGCGGCGTGGTTCGCCAGGTTGTCGAACTGATTGGCCCAGATCGCCCCGGCCGGTTCGCTTTGGTTCAGTTCCTCCGCCAAGCGTCCGGAATAGCGGACATAGTTGGCCGGATTGGCGTAGGGAACGGCGTCCACCTCGACCAACTCCGCGCCGGCCAGGCGAATGGCGTTCTTCTTCTCCTGGCTCTGGGTGCGCGGAATGACGATCGTGACGCGATAGCCCAGAGCCGATCCCACCATGGCCAGGCCGATGCCGGTGTTCCCGGCCGTGCCCTCGACGATGCGACCGCCAACCCGCAGCAACCCCCGTTGCTCGGCGTCGCGGACGATATAGAGGGCGGCGCGATCCTTCACCGATCCGCCGGGATTCATGAACTCCGCCTTGCCGAGAATCTCGCACCCAGTCGCCGCGCTGGCCCGGTTCAATCGGATTAGCGGCGTGTTCCCGATGGCGGCGAGGATGTCGGTCCGGATCTGGGAGTGGAGCATGGCCGCTAGATCGCCAGTGGAGGCGGCGGGCGCAAGCGGAAAGGCGCGGGAGTGGGATCGGAACGCTGACCTCTCGGCTGACTCACTGATCCGTCATCCCGGAAAGACGCGCGCCAGCGCGGCTTATCCGGGACCCATCGCCCCACATTCAACGCAACCCACCCAGGGAGGGGCGAAACGACATTCTCGTGAGCGCGGCCCAAATGGTTCCCGGACAAGCCGGCTCTGCCGTCTTTCCGGGATGACGACCGGGGGGTTAGAGCAACTTGCTTGGGCGTCGAAATCGGTGACGCCCCACCGCTGACCTTCGCCACGGCGCATTGTATAAATAATCCAGGATTGAGGGGCGTCATGCAGGATCGCTACGTTGGGGACATCGGGGACTACGTGAAGCTCTCAATATTGAGAGCCATCATGCCGGGGCGACGGTTGGGAGTGGCATGGTGGCTCTTTCCCGACGAAGATCACAACTCTGACGGTGTCCATATCGCCTACCTTGACGAAGCTGCCCGGTGGCGAAGCTTTGATCCGGATTTGTTTGACCGCCTGAGAAAGGTCGTTACGGCGGGCGAACGACGAGTGGAAGCTCTCCAACATGCAGATGTGCTCCCGGGTGGGGTCTATTGCGACGATCGCATTCCCACGACGGGTACGCCTGGTCAGCGTATGCTCGCACGCGAACAGTGGTTTCGGCGCGTCCAATCAAGGGTAAGCGGCTGCGATTTGGTGTTCATTGATCCAGACAATGGGTTGGAGACCAAGCGCTTCAACTCGGGGGCGTCGAAGGCTGGCAAGAGCGTCAGCCTAGCCGAACTTCAAGCGCTCAGAAGTCCCGAACGCACTCTGATCGTTTATCACCATCACACGCGCATGAAAGGCGGCCACCATCACGAACTGGAACACTGGGGCGAACGGCTGCGCGGTGCAGGATTTCTGACTGTCGATGCCCTTCGAGCGTCGGCCTACTCTGCCAGGGCGTTCTTCATCCTTGATGCATCGCATGGGGTGCGACACCGGGCAGAGCAGATAGCGGCTCGGTGGGGAGAACGGCTTCTGACTTGGCATCCCCGGCTTGGCTCGTTGGTTTGATCCAAACCGGATTCAGTAAATGCGCGGTTAGCCGAATCCGACATTCACGACAAACAACCAAGCTTGTGATTTCATCCCCTATCCCCGCACCAAACTCAATTGCACCACATTGGTCCGCTCGGTCCGGAACCCCGCCTCGCAGTAGCTTAGATAGAAGCGCCACAACCGCCGGAAGCGTTCGTCGAAGCCGAGGCGGCGAATGTCTTCCCAGGCGGCTTCGAAACTGCGTGTCCATTCGGCCAGGGTGTCGGCGTAGTTCTGGCCGAAGCGGACGATGGCCTTCCACTCCAGGCCGGCGCGGTCGGTCTCCTCGCGCAGGCGGGTTTCGCTGGGCAGCATACCGCCGGGGAAGATGTATTTACGCATGAAGTCGGAGCGGCCGCGATAGACCGAGAACAGCTCGTCGCGGATGGTGATGATCTGCAGGCCGGCCCGGCCGCCGGGCGAGAGCACGTCGCGGAGCTTGCCGAAATAGGCCGGCCAGTAGGCCTCGCCCACCGCCTCGAACATCTCGATGGAGGCCACCCGGTCGAACCGGCCCTGGACGTCGCGATAGTCCATCAGTCGGATGTCGGTCTTGTCCGCCAAGCCCTGGTCGAACAGGCGCTTGCGGGCAAATTCGTATTGGGCCGGCGAGATGGTGACGGCGGTCACCCGCGCGCCGATGTCGCGGGCGGCGAACTCCGCGAAACCGCCCCAGCCGCAGCCGATTTCCAGCACGTGATGGCTGGGCTCCAGGACGATCTGGCGCGCCAGGCTGGCGTATTTGTTGTGCTGGGCAGCGCTCAAGGGCTGGCCGGGACTTTCGTAGCGGGCCGAGGAATAGGTCATCCCGGCGTCGAGCCAGCGCGCATAAAAGGCGTTGCCGAGGTCATAGTGGGCGTGAATGTTGCGGCGTGCGCCACGGCGGCTGTTGCGGTGGAGAATGTGGCTAAGAAAGTTCACGGCGCGCATACAGGGATTACCCTCGACCAGCCGTTCCAGCCGGTCAAAATTGCGGGTGAAGGCCTCGAGTAGGGTCGAGAGATCGGGCGTATCCCACTCGCCGGCCATGAATCCTTCGCCAAAGCCGATATCGGCCGAAGCCAGCACCCGGCCGACGAAGCGGAAGTCGCGCACGATCAGCACCCCGTCAGGCCCCGACTCGGAGCCGTCGATGCGCACCTCGCGACCCGAGGGCAAAACAAAGGTGAGCGTGCCGGCGAGCCAGTTTTCCCGCGCGATGGAGATGGCCGCGCGAAAGGCGCCCGGCGCCTTGCGGAGCTCCGGATCGTTCAGGGCGATCCGGGCGGGCGCCGCCCGGCCAGGAAGGGCGTCATCGGGCGGCATGGGCTCTCCCCCGCGATGGCGCCGGCGACGTTTGATCCGCGTTAGAAAGGCTGCGATAGGCCTCCATCGCACACGCCCGCGCGGCCTTATGAGCGAGGATGGGAACCGGGTAGGTGACGCCCAGGTCGACGCCCGCCTCACCCAAAAGCTCCCGTCCGGCGCGGCTGGGCTGGTGGACGAAGGGGGCGGGAAGACGCGCCAACTTCGGAACCCAGCGGCGGATATAGTCCCCCGCGGGATCGAAGGTCTCACCCTGCAGGGTGGGGTTGAAGATGCGGAAATAGGGCGCGGCGTCAGCGCCCGAGCCGGCCACCCACTGCCAGTTGCCGACGTTGTTGGCGGGGTCGGCATCGACCAAGGTGTCCCAGAACCAAGCCTCGCCGTCGCGCCAATCGATCAGCAGATCCTTGACCAGGAAGGAGGCGACGATCATCCGCACCCGGTTGTGCATCCATCCGGTGCTCCAAAGTTGGCGCATTCCGGCGTCGACGATGGGAAAACCAGTCGCGCCGCGCCGCCAGGCGTCGAGCCCGGCCGGATCGGATCGCCAGGGGAAGGCCTCGAAGCCTCCATTCAGGCTTTTCGTCGCCATTTCAGGGTGATGGAAGAGAATGTGATGGTTGAATTCCCGCCAGCCGAGTTCGCGCAAAAAGCTTTCGGCCGCGCGCTCGGACGCCTGCCCGCGTTCAACCGCCGTCTGGGCGCCTGCCCAAATCTGGCGCGGCCCGATCTCGCCGAAGTGGAGATGGGGCGAGAGGCGGGATGTTCCCTCCGCCGCCGGCCGATCGCGCGCCTTTGCGTAGCCGCGAACCCCCTCGTCGAGAAACACTTCCAGCCGCCGGCGGGCGCCCTTCTCCCCGGGCGCCCAGTCGCCAAAACCGCTCGACCAGTCAGGCCGGGTCGGGTGTAGGCGCCAGTCCGCCAACCTGTCGGAGCGGGGCGCTTTCGCGGGCGTGCGAATGTGCGTGGGCCTCGCGACGGGCGGGTTCCGCCCCGCCGTTTGTCTGGCGGCGCGCCAGTAGGGGGTGAAGACGCGGTATGACCCGCCGGCGGCGGACTTGATCTCCCACGGCTCGTTCAGCAGGGAGGCGTTGAAAGACCGGCACTCGATCACCGCCGCGGCCAGATCGGCCTTGATCGCCATGTCCCGCGCCACCGAACCGGCGTCGTAGAGGCGGTTCCAATGGACCCGATCGGCCCCGGTCTCGGCGATCAGCTCGCCCAGCACCCGGCGAGCCGCGCCCTTTTTGAGAACGAGCATCCCGCCCAACGAGGCGAGATCGGCGGCCAGAGCGGTCAAAGACTTCTCCAGCCACCAGCGCGAGGCGGCGCCCGCCGCCCGCACCCCGGGCGAATCATCCAGGATGTAAAGGGCGATCACCGGGCGCCCGCTCGCCGCCGCCTCCGACAAGGCCGGATTGTCGGCGAGGCGCAGATCCTGGCGAAACCAGACGACGATCGGCGGATCGGTGGACATGGCGCTCACGCTCCGGCCTGCCGGCCTTGCGCCGACCCTGCCTTGCGCTCACTTTTACGGCGCCAAACGGCTTATGGATCAAGGAGCGATCGACATCATGGCGCCCAACGCCGTCGTCGAATTGGGAAGCGGCACCCGCGCCGCGCGCATCGGCAACGGCGAGCGGCTGTCGATCATCGCCGGCCCCTGCCAGATGGAGGGCCGGGGCCAAGCGCTGGAGACTGCCCACGCCCTCAGGGAGATCGCCGGGCGGCTGGATATCGGGCTCGTCTACAAGACCTCCTTCGACAAGGCCAACCGCACTTCGGCCGGCGCCGCCAGGGGCCTGGGCCTCTTAGAAGCCCTGCCGATCTTCGCCGAGATTCGCGAGGTCACCGGGCTCCCCGTGCTCACCGATGTCCACGCCATCGACCAGTGCGCCCCGGCGGCCGAGGCGGTCGACGCCCTGCAGATTCCGGCCTTTCTCTGCCGCCAGACCGACCTCATCGTGGCGGCGGCGCGGACGGGGCGGGCGGTCAACATCAAGAAGGGCCAGTTCCTCGCCCCGTGGGACATGAAGAACGTGATCGCCAAGGCGACGGGGGCGGGCAATCCCAACGTCATGGCCTGCGAGCGGGGGGTCTCCTTCGGCTACAACACCCTGGTCTCGGACATGCGCGCCCTGCCGATCCTGGCTGAGATCGGCTGCCCGGTGGTCTTCGACGCCACCCACTCGGTCCAGCAGCCGGGCGGGGAGGGCGACCGGTCGGGGGGCGAGCGCCGGTTCGTCGCGGTTCTGGCGCGGGCGGCGGTGGCCATCGGCGTGGCGGCTGTGTTCATCGAAACCCATCCCGACCCCGACCACGCGCCCTCCGACGGGCCCACCATGGTGCCCCTGAAGGACTTCGAGGCCCTGGTGGCGGAGTTGCTGGACTACGACGCCCTGGCCAAGCGCCGTGCCTCGGCTTGACCGCTCCGGCGACAGGGGGCAGAGCCTTTAGCCGCGATGGAATTGCTCGCCCTGCAACAACTTCTGAGCGCCGTGGTCGGCGCGCGGGTGCTGACGGTCGGCGATCTGATGGTCGATCGCTTCGTTCATGGCGAGGTCAGCCGCGTTTCCGCCGAGGCGCCGATCCCCATCCTCGCCCGGACCCACGAGAGCGTTATGCTCGGCGCGGCCGGCAATGTGGCGCGCAATGTCGCCGCCCTGGGCGGCGCGGCGTCCTTGGTGGGCGTCGTCGGCCAGGATGCGCCGGCTCACGAAGCCACCGGGCTGATCGGCGACGAGAGCGGTGTCGAAGGATTTCTGATCACCGATCCGAGCCGCGCCACCACCGTGAAGACCCGGTTCGTCGCCGCCGGCCAGCAGCTCCTGCGCCTGGACCTGGAAACGGCCACCCCGGTGGAGGGCGAGGTGGAGCAGCGCCTGGTCCGCACCGTCCATGACGCGGCGAAGGGCGCCGGGGCCATCCTGTTGTCGGACTACGGCAAGGGCGTGGTGACGGCGGCGGTGATTGCCGCCTGCCTGGCCGCCGCCGAGGCGCAGGGCGCGATGCTGATCGTCGATTCCAAGGCCCGCGGCTTCGCCCGTTATGGCGCGGCCGATGTGGTCAAGCCCAACGCCGCCGAACTCGCCCGCGCCACGGACCTGCCCACCGGCACGGACGCCGAGATCGAGATCGCCCTGGCCAAGGCCCTGGAGATGAGCCAATGCCGGGCGATCCTGGTGACGCGTTCGGCCAAGGGCATGTCTTTGGGGATCAACGGCGAGGCGGCGCGCCATTTCCGCCGGCCGCCGGCCGAGGTGTTCGACGCGTCGGGCGCGGGCGACACCGCCCTGGCGGCCTTGGGTGTGGCCCTGGCGGCCGGGGCCGAGCTGGAGGCGGCCATCGATCTGGCCCTGCTCGCCTCGTCGGTGGCGGTGGAAAAGGCCGGCACGGCCACGGTGGCGCCCGACGAGCTGGTGGAGGCGGAATTGGCGGCGCACCGGGCTCCGGCCGAGGCCAAGATCGCCGGCGCCCAGCGGATGATCAAGGACGTGGCCCGCTGGCGCGCGTGCGGCATGAAGATCGGCTTCACCAACGGCTGTTTCGATATCCTCCATCCGGGCCACATCGCCTATCTGAGCGAGGCGCACGGCTGGTGCGACCGGTTGATCGTCGGCCTCAACACCGACCGTTCCGTGCGGGCGAACAAGGGGCCTGGCCGGCCGGTCAATTCCCTGGAAGCCCGCGCCCTGGTCCTGGCGGGCCTCGCCTGCGTCGATCTGGTGGTCCCGTTCGACGAGGACACCCCCGAGTCCCTGATCGCCGCCGCCCGCCCCGACATTCTCATCAAGGGCGGCGACTACACCGACCGGGGCGTTATCGGCCACGAGATCGTCGCGGCCTATGGCGGCGAGGTGCGGCTGGCCGCCTTCGTCGAGGGCCATTCCACAACCGCCACCCTGCGGCGACTGGCCGGGCGCGCATGACCCGCCGCATCGTTTTCGTCACCGGCGGGGCCGGGTTCATCGGCTCAAACATCGTCGCCAAGCTGGCGCAGGACCGCTCGCTCGACCTGGTGGTCTGCGACCGGCTGCGCGGCGTCGATACGGGGAAATGGCGCAACCTCGCCAAACATCCGATCGGCGATTTCGTCGCCCCGGAAGGAATGTGGGACTGGCTGGAGAAACGCTGGCGCGAGGTCGAACTGGTCATCCACATGGCCGCGATCTCCTCGACCGCCGAGAGCGACGCCGACAAGATACTGCACACCAATTTCGGCCTGTCGCGCGACCTCTTCCGCTGGTGCGCCGACCGTCAGAAGCGGTTCCTCTATGCGTCCTCGGCCGCCACTTACGGCGACGGCGCGCTCGGCTTCGACGACGCCCAGGAATGGGAGTCACTGGCCGCGTTGAGACCGCTCAACACCTACGGTTGGTCCAAGGCCCTGTTCGACGCCTTCGCGGTTCGCCAGGCGGCGCGGGGCTATGCGCCGCCGCAGTGGGCGGGGCTGAAGTTCTTCAATGTCTATGGCCCCAACGAAGAGCACAAGGGGGTCATGCGCTCGGTGGCCTCCCAGATCTGGCCGGACGTGGCGGCCGGACGCACGGTGAAGCTCTTCCGCTCCTATCACCCCGACTACCCGCACGGCGGCCAGAAGCGCGATTTCGTCTATGTGCGCGATGTCGCCGAGGTGGTCGCCTGGCTGATGGAAAACGAATCGGTGAACGGCGTTTTCAACCTGGGCTCGGGGGAGGCGCGCTCGTTCCAGGATCTGGCCGAAGCGGTCTTTCGCGCCGCCGGCCGCCAGGCGCAAATTGAATACATCGAAATGCCCAAGGCGCTGCGCGGCAGATACCAGTACTTCACCCAGGCCGGCATGGATCGCCTGCGGGCGGCGGGTTACCGCGGGAAGGCGACCTCTCTCGAAGCCGGGATAGGGGACTACGTCGACACCTATCTCAGTCGGAGCGACCCTTATCGATGACCACGCCTCGCGAAACAGCGCCCTAGATGGTATCGCCCCCGCATGGCCCGATCGCCGCGAGTGAGGTTTTGGCTGGCGATAGGCGTTCTCGCCGTCGCCCTGCTTGCCGCGGTCGCCGCCCTGATCTGGCGGGACGACATTCTGGAGGCCCTGCTCGACCCGAAACTGCCCTACGCCATCTACAAAGCCCCTCCCGCGCCTGACTACGCCAAGGCCTCGGCCTGGGCGCATCTGCCGAGCGAGGCCAGCGCGGAGAGCAGGCCGGCGGCCGTGTTCTTCGTCCATCCCACCACTTTCGACGGGGGCAAGGACTGGAACGGCCCGATCGGCGATCGCCGGTCGGCCGCGTTGCTGGATCGGGTCATGCTCCCCAACTACGCCGCGCCGTTCGCCGCGGTGGGCGCGGTGTTCGCGCCGCGATACCGCCAGGCCAGCCTCTACACCTCGCTGACCCTGTTCGATGACGCGGTCGAGGCGCGGGAATTCGCCTACGGCGACATCAAGGCGGCGTTCGCCTTCTTCCGCGACCGCCTCGATCGCGGCCGGCCGTTCATCCTGGTGGGCGTCGAGCAGGGCGGCGCCCTGGCCGCCCGCCTGCTGCGCGAGGAGATCGCTCCCGATCCGGCGATACGCGGGCGCCTCGTCGCCGCCTATCTCATCGAGACGGCGGTCCCGGCCGATGAGTATGGCGCGGGATCGGCCGTCCCGGCCTGCACCGCCAGGGATCAGGCGGGTTGCGTCCTGGCCTGGATGTCGGTGGGGGAGGGCGAGTTTGGCCGCGCTCCGCGCATTCTCGATCGGACGGTGGTGTGGAATGGGCGCGGCCATCTGACGCCGCTCGCCGGCCGCCCGGTCCTCTGCGTGAATCCCCTTCTGGGGGTGGCCAGCGGCGCCGACGCCCCGCCGCGGCTCAACCTAGGCGCGGCCAACGCCACCGGCCTCGAATGGGGGACGTCCCCGGGCTTTATGGGCCGCCAGGTCGGCGCCCGTTGCGTGGGCGGCATCCTGCGCGTGACCCGCGCCCGCTCCGCCTCCCTGCGCCCGGCCGGCGACTGGGCCGCGCGCTTGAGGGTGCGCGGATATAATCTCTTCTACGCAGATCTTCAGGCCGACGCACAACGGCGGATGGCGGCCTTCCTGTCGGTTCGAAAAACCTCTGGCGGATAGAGCCTGTTTCGATCGGGGTTGAAACAACCCGATCGGAGAAACAGGCTCTATCTCAAACACTTGAGCGCTTTCTGATTGTAAAACCAGTGCCCGCTTTTGCGGAAAGCGCTCTAGCCAGCGTCGCCGCGGCCGCCATCGGCCCGCCAGTCGAAGAGTTCTTGCAGGACGCGCACCGCGCCGCCCCGGGGCGAGGCCAGGGCGGGATCGCGAGTCAGGATGAGGCGGGCGTCGTCGGCCGCGACGGTGATCAGGTCGCGATGAGCCACCGGATCGGCCAGGCGATAGGCGGGAAAGCCGCTTTGTTTGAGCCCCAGAGGATCGCCGCCGCCGCGTAGTTCCAAGTCGCGTTCGGCGATGAGAAACCCGTCGTCGGTGCGGCGCAGGATGTCGAGCCGCCGGCCGGCGATCTCGGAAAGCGGCGGGTCGTAGAGCAGGACGCAACTGCTCTTGCCCGATCCCCGCCCCACCCGCCCGCGCAGCTGGTGCAGTTGGGCCAGGCCGAAACGCTCGGCTTGCTCGATGATCATGATGGTGGCGGCCGGCACGTCGACGCCCACCTCCACCACGGTGGTGGCGACGAGAATGGCCAGCCGGCCGTCGGCGAAGTCCGCCATCACCGCGTCCTTTTCAGCCGGCGGCAGCCGGCCGTGCACCAGTCCGACTCTCGCCCCGAACAGGCCCTGAAGATTGGCATGACGCGCCTGGGCCGCCGCCAGGTCGACGAGTTCCGATTCGGCGACCAAGGGGCAGATCCAGAACGCCTGGGCGCCCGCCGCCACGGCCGCCTTCAGGCGCGCCACCACTTCGGCCAGGCGCGGCATGGGCGCCGCCCGCGTCGCCACGGGGGCGCGGCCGGGCGGCTTCTCGTCCAGCCGCGAGATATCCAGGTCGCCGAACACGGTCAGTTCCAGGGTGCGCGGGATGGGCGTCGCGGACATGGCGAGCAGGTGCGCGGCCTCTCCCTTGGCCCGCAGGCGACCGCGTTCCGAAACGCCGAAGCGGTGCTGCTCGTCGATCACCGTCAGGCAGAGGGCGCGAAAGGCCACATCGTCCTGAAAGAGGGCATGGGTGCCGACGACGACCGCCGCCCGTCCCGAAGCGATGGCGGCGAGCTTGTCCGCCCGTCCCGCGCCCTTGTCGCGCCCGCTGAGCAGGGCTGTGCCGATTCCCTGGGCGGCGAGGGGCGCGGCAAGGGTTTCGAAATGCTGGCGGGCCAGGATTTCGGTCGGCGCCATCAGCACCGATTGCCGGTGGGCGGCGGCCACGTCGATCATGGCCAGCATGGCGACCACCGTCTTGCCGGCGCCGACATCGCCCTGGATCAGGCGGGTCATCCTCTGGCCGGAGGCCAGGTCGGCGCGGATTTCATCGAGGCTTCGCATCTGCGCGCCGGTCAGGCGAAAGGGCAGGGCGGCGAGCGCCGCGCCGGCCTGGGCGCTCGGCGCGATCGGAGGCGCCGGCTGGGCCCGGCGTTCGCGTTTGCGTTGGGCCAGGGCCAACTGGTGGGCCAGCAACTCATCGAAGGCCAGACGCCGGCGCGCCGGCGCGGCCGGCGAGAGGTCGGCCTCGGAGGCGGGATGATGCAGGGCCTCCACCGCCTCGCGCCAGGTGGGCCAGCACTGGCGGGTCAGCCAGGCGGCATCCTGCCACTCGGGAAGTTCGGGGGCGCGGGCCAGCGCTTCCAGGGCAAAGCGGCGCACGGCGCGCGACGGCAGGCCGGCGGTGGCCGGGTAGATGGCCTCGACGGCGGGGACCTCGGCGGCGCGATCAGCCGGCAGCAGATAGTCGGGATGCACGATCTGCCATCCGGTCCCCTGAAAGTCCACCTCGACCTTGCCGCTGACCACGCGGGCCGCGCCGGCCGGGTGGGTCTTTTCCAGGTGTGGCCCGTGGCCCTTGA
>JBPCMA010000051.1:0-21224 GCA_051002715.1 Caulobacteraceae bacterium | reverse complement strand
GCCGGCCCGGGCGCGCGAGGTGGTGTCGGTCAGGCGGCGGGCGATGTCGAGGAGCGACAGAGACTGGGCGCGGCGGATCACCGGCACGATCAGGCCCTTTTCGCCCAGGGCTGTACCCACGCCGATGTTGATGTCGCCGAACACCTCCAGATGGTCGTCATGCCAGCGGCTGTTGACGGTGGGGGCGGCGGCCATGGCCCGGGCGGCGGCGGCGACCAGATAGGCGGTGTAGGTGAGGGCGGCGCCCGCCGCTTCGAATTCGGCTTTGTGGGCGCGGCGATGGGCGGCGATGGGGGTGAAATCGGCCTCGAAGACGGCGGTGACGTGGGGGGCGACGGCAAGCGAGCGGGTCATATGCTCGGCGATCTGGCGGCGCATGCGGTCGTGCGGGATGCGCTGGATCTCGCCGGGGGTAGAGGCGGCGGGCGCGGCGCGGCGTCGGGCGATCTCGGCGGCCACGTCCTCGCGGGTCAGGCGGCGGCCTCCCCCGGTGCCGGTAAGCTCGCTCGGTTCGAGGCCGCTCTCGGACAAGATCCGGCGCACGGACGGCGACAGCCGGTGTTCGCCTTGCGCGGCGACAGGCGCGCGGGCCGGCCCCGGCCTGGCCTGGGCGGGAGCGGGGGCGGCGGTCTCGCCTTCTCCCATTCGAATCCGCCCGAGCACCGCGCCGGGCGTCGCTTCGGCGTCGGTCGCCAGGACTTGCTCGGCCAGCGTCCCGGACGCCGGCGCGGCGATCTCGACGGCCACCTTGTCGGTCTCCAGTTCCAGCAGCGGCTCGTCTTGCGCCACCCGTTCCCCGACCGTCTTGAACCAGGCGCGCACCACGGCCTTCGTGCCCTCCTGTTCAAGGGGGGCGAGGACGTCGATGATCCGGGCGTCGTCTGAGTTGCTCATGGCCCAGACCGCGCTCTTTCGCCCGCCCCCTCCACCCCTTCGGGGTCCCCCTCCCCCATGAATAATGGGGGAGGATCAAGGCGCTAAAATCCTCCTCCGCGAAGCGGGGGAGGGGACCGCGAAGCGGTGGAGGAGGCGGCCGCGTCACGACTCCATTGAGGTCGATCCTGTCCTAGGCCACCGCGCGGCAAATAAAAAGGGCGGCGACCGCAAGGCCGCCGCCCCTCTTAGAATCAGCCCCGTTGACGCTTAGAAATCGGCGGTCAGGCCGACGAAGACGGCGCGGCCCAACAGATCGTAGGTGCTGTAGGTGTTGGGATTGCCAGAGCCCACGACGTTGGAGTCGAGGAGCGGCGGATCGCGGTCGAAGATGTTGTTGATACCGGCGCGCACCACCACCCCGGGGCGAACCTTGTAGGTCCCCGACAGGTCGAAGTAGTTGTAGGCCGGAATATGGTCATCGAACGTATCGCCGATCGGGCCGCCAAACAGCGGGTTCGACTGATTGCCGTCGAACGCGACCCGGCTGAGGTAACGCCACTGGACCGACAGGGTGAAATTCCACGGCGACTCATAGGTCACGCGCAGCTGGTGCCGGTATGTAGGCGTCGGCTGGCCGCAGGTGAAGCCAAAGAGACCGGCGCAGTCGTAACTGCCCTGGCCGGGGATGGGTTCATTGATCAAGCTCTCGGTAAAGGTGGAGTTATAACCCAGGGAGAGGCTGCCCTTGTCCCGCAGGCCGAACTTGTCGAGATCGACGCGATAGTTGATCGCGAAGTCGAAGCCCTCGGTCTTCAGGAAGCCGATGTTCAGGTCGGTTCCGCTGATATAGCCGCCTTGCAGGATGTTCGTCCCGAACAGTGAGCCGTTGGCTTGACGCACCACGAGGTCGCAGTGGGTGCCTTGGGTCAGGCAGTCGTTGAAGGCGATGTTGATGGGGAAGGTCGAGATGGCGTTTTCGACGTCGATGTTGAAGTAGTCGACGCTGAAGTCGAAGCCGGGGATATATTCCCGTGGCCGGATGACCACGCCCACCGAATAGGTCTTCGACGTCTCGGGCGTCAGATTGGGGTTGCCGCCCAAGACGGTGCCGCACTGGCCCGCCGGGCACTGAGCGATCTTGTCGGTGCCCCCGATCGCCGGGTCGCGACCGTCGCCATATTGCGCGGCCGTCACGCCGGTGTTCATGCACTGGGCCAAGGTCGCCTTCGCCGACCCTCCCGAATCCGCGGCGGAGCAGGGATCGGAAGAGACCACCGACGTGTTGGTGATCAGTTGGGGCGTGAACAATTCGTTGACGTTCGGGGCCCGCACCGCGCGCTGGAACGATCCGCGGAAACGGATGTCGCTGACCGGAGAATAGTTGAAGGCCAGTTTGTAGGTGTTCGTATTGCCGGCCAGGCTGTAGTGCGAGAACCGGTAGCCGCCTTCGAAGGACAGTTCCTTGATGCCTGGCATGTCCTGCACCAGGGGCGCCCGGACTTCGGCAAAGAGTTCCTTCACGTCGAACGACCCGTGGACGGGCGGCGACGCGCCGCCCGCGCCGGCCAAATCGCCCGACAGGGAGGTTTCGTCAGGAATCAGGTCCAGTTGTTCGCGGCGGTATTCCGACCCGAAATTCACGCCGACCCCGTCGGTGGCGAAGGGCGACTTGACGCCATATTTGCCGAGATCGCCAGTGAGGTTGCCGCTGACGATCTGCTCCTGGGTGTCGCCGGTCGCCGTGCCCGAAGTCAGGATGTAGTTGAGGGCGCCTTGCGTCACGCCGCCATCAGCGAAGATGTTGTAGGGGACGCAGCCCGGATTGCCGGACAGGCAGACAGGGTTGGCGAGGGTGCCGCCGACCAGGAGCGCGTCCTGAGCCTTCATCAGGCTGATGTCGTTCTGCACCATCGAATTGTATTGGGTGCGGCCGTATTGGCCATAGACATCGTAGTGCCACGCTTCGCCCAGATCGCCCCGCAGCCCGATGTCGGCTTTGTAGCTCAGGTGTTCGAAGGAATAGATGCGCGGGCCGCCTTCGACATCGCGCCGGCCGATCGACAGGCTGGCGTCTTGCGGTTGCCCCGTGCCGCCGAGCCCGTTGTCGGTGCAGATGGTCTGGACCTGCTGGGCGCTCAGGAAGGGGTTGGAGCAGTTGACATTGAAGATTTGCTGGAAGAGGGCGCTGGGTCCGGCATGGATGACGGTGCGGTCATCCATGAAGGTGAAGTCCGAATAGACGTCCGCCCAGGGCGCGGCCTGGTAGTGGGCGAAGAAGCCGCCCAGATAACGCTCGTCGCCCCGCGACAGGTATTCATAGGGGTTGGCGTTAAAGTGAATGGGCGGCGTCGTCGGCTGCGAACCACGCGGAATGAACATATTGGAGCCTTCGGCGCCCAACACGGCATAGGTAAGACCGGAATTCTGATCGTTGAAGAAGTTGGAATTGGATGAACCGGTGCAGCGCGGAGCGCCGCCATTATAAACCCCGTCCACGAATTGACAGAATGAATAGTCGCGCGCGCTCTGCTTGATCGGATCCTGGTGACGGTAGGTGACATAGGCGGTCACGTTGCCCTTGCCGTCGGGGCTGTTGGCGCCGATCGTCGCCGTCACGTCGACGGTCTGGCCGTCGAAAGTGCTGCCGGTTGGCGCGTTCTGCGGCCCGATATCGTTCACGTCGGCGGCGGCCAGGTTGCGAAGGAAATTGTCGTCGTTGTTGTGCCAGTTTCCGCCGTACTGAACATCCAGTTCGGCGCCCTCGAAATTATGCTTCATGACGAAGTTCACCACGCCGGCGAGGGCGTCCGAGCCGTAGACCGCCGAGGCGCCCCCGGTGACCAGATCGACCCGGGAAATCAGGGCGTGCGGAATGGTGTCGAGGTCAGGCGCTTCGCCGCCCAGGGTCGGGTCGCCCGGCATCAGGCGCTTGCCGTCCTCCAGCACCAGGGTGCGGACGGTGCCGAGATTGCGCAGGTCGATGGTGGTGAAACCGCCGCTGCCGCTCAAGGGATTGGGCGTGTTGTTCAAGCCGCCGCCGACGCTGACCTGCGGAAGCTGGTTGAGAGCGTCGATGGTGTCGTTGGCCCCGGTCAGCTTGAAGTCCTGCGCGGTGACCGCGTGAATGGGGCTGACGCTGCTGAGGTTGGGCTGCGGAATGCGCGAGCCGGTGACCACGAACTCAGTGACGTTGGTGGCGCCGTCGTCGCTGGCGCTCGCCGCCGGCGCGGCGGCGGCCGCGGCCGCGGCCTGAGCGAAAGCGCCGCCGGCCGAGAGAGCCGCCAGGGTGACGCCGGTGATCATGGACGACGCCATCAGGCGGGCGCGGATGGTGGAATGGGTCAAGTGGTGGTCCTCCAGGCAAACCCAAGACGCCGCTTTGAAAGCGCCGCCTGGGCCGCAAGCGTGAATGGTCCCGGGCGAAACCCCCCCGGTTGACCGTCTGTTAGCGGCGGCGGGACGATCCGGTCAACGCCGATTGCGCCCCGGCGACGTGATCGCCCCCCTCCTGTCACTTTACGGTCACAGAGGCCGCGACGAAATGGCGCGGAGATTGGCCGCCGTCGCGGCAGGGCGTGCTTTGTTCTATGGATCGCCGCAAAGGCGGCAAGTTGGGGATGCGCGGATGACACGATTGGCCACAAATGCCCACTCCCACGGCGGCGGCGCGTTGATCTTCGCGCTGATGGCCGTGGTCGCCGGCCCAGCCCTGGCGGCGAGCCCGCCCGCCGCCGACCAGGCGCCGGCGGTCCAGGCGGTGCTGGACTGCCGGAAGATCGTCGACGGCGCCCAGCGGCTGGCCTGTTTCGATTCGGCGGCGTCGGCGATGGCGCGGGCGGGGACGGCCGGCGACCTGGTCAGCCTGGATCGCGCCCAGCGCCGCGCGGCGCGCCATCAGGCGTTCGGGTTGACCCTGCCATCGCTCGCCTTCCTCGACCGTGGGGAAAAGCCAGAGGAAATTAACGCAATCCAAGCCAAGGTGGCGACCGCGTCGCGCGACCCCGCGGGAAAGTGGGTGATTCGGTTGGACGACGGCGCGGTCTGGCGCCAGATCGACGACAATGACATCTATCCCAGGCCCCGCGCCGGGTCCCTCGCCCATATCCGCCGCGCCTCCCTGGGCAGCTTCTTCATGAATTTCGGCGGCCGCGACGCGATCCGAGTGCATCGCGACAATTGAGGCGCCCGCGACGACCGGGGCGGAAAATCATGGGATGCAAACCGGCCATGACCGAGTTCCGATTCGTGACCGACGATTTCGCCGTCGCCCCGCAGATATCGCCCGCCGACGTGGCCGCCGCGGCGGCGCTGGGAATCACTCTGATCGTCAACAACCGGCCGGACGGCGAGGCGCCGGGCCAGCCCGCCGGGGCGGTCATCGAGACGGCCGCCCGCGCGGCGGGCCTCGGCTACATCCATGTCCCGGTCGTTGGGCGGCCGACCGCCGAACAGGCGGAGGCCATGCGCCGGGCGATGGATGGCGCGACCGGCAAGGTGCTGGCCTATTGCCGGTCGGGTACGCGCTCCATCGTCACCTGGGCCCTGGGTCAGGCCGCTTCGGGCGCGATCGGCGCGGGCGAACTGATCGAGCGGGGCGCGAAGGCCGGCTACGACCTGTCGGCGGTGCTGCCGGACTGACCGCCGGCCGGCCGCGCGCCGGGCGCAAAACCTGCTATAGGCGCGACAAATCAACGACAAGGGAGCGGCGCGCCCACTCCATGCCCACGTCCGGCCTCGCCATACGCGGACCGCGCAGCCTGCTGCGGCAGATTCGCGAGACCATGGGCGGCCCAGGGCCCACCCAGGCCAAGCTGGGGGCGGTGGTGCGCACCATCGCCGTCTCCATGGTCGCCGAGGTGTGCTCCATCTATCTGCGGCGAGCCTCCGGCGAGATGGAACTGTTCGCCACCGAGGGCCTCGATCCCGGCGCCATCCACGTCACCCGCCTCAAGCAGGGCGAGGGCCTGGTGGGCGAGATCATGCGGGCCGGCCGGCCGCTCAACCTCTCCGACGCCCCCGCCCACCCGGCCTTCTCCTACCGCCCGGAAACCGGCGAAGACCCCTTCCACGCCTTCCTGGGCGTCCCCCTTCTGCGGGGCGGGCGGGCGATCGGCGTGCTGGTGGTGCAGAACCGCACCAGCCGCGTCTACGGCGAGGACGAGGTCGAGGACCTGCAGATCATCGCCATGGTCCTGGCCGAAATGGTGGCCACCGGCGACCTGCTCTCGCGCGAGGAGCTCAAGGACGTCGAGATCGCGCCGCACCGGCCCGAGCGGCTGAAGGGCGCGAAGTTCGCCGACGGCCTGGCCTTCGGCGTGGCGGTCCTGCACGAGGCGCCGGTGGCGGTCGGCCGCCTGCTTTCCGAGGATGTCGCCGCCGAGGAGGTTCGCCTGGCCGGCGCCATCGCCGGCCTGCGGGCCCAGATCGACGCCATGCTCGAGGGCCACGAGGGCATCCTGGGCGCCTCCTACGATGTCCTGGAAACCTACAAGATGCTGGCCCACAGCCGCAGCTGGACACACTCGCTGCAAGAGGCGGTGCATTCGGGCCTCACCGCCGAGGCGGCGGTCGAGCGGGCCCGTTCGGAGCACCGCGCCGGCCTCGGCCAGGCGCGCGACCCCTACCTGCGCGAACGGGTGCACGACCTCGAGGATCTCAACGACCGGCTGCTGCGCCACCTGACCGGCGACGGCGGCAAGGGCCGGGGCCTGCCGGACAACGCGGTCCTCATCGCCCGCAACCTCGGGCCGGCCGATTTGCTGGAATACGACCGCACCCGTTTGCGGGGCCTGTTGCTGGAGGAAGGCTCGTCGGCCAGCCACGCGGCCATCGTGGCGCGCGCCCTCGACATCCCGTGCGTGGGCCGCCTGGCCGGGCTGCGCGACCGGGTGAACGAGGGTGATCCGGTGGTCGTCGACGCCGAGGTCGGCGAAGCCTATCTGCGCCCGCGCCCGGACGTGGTGAAGGCGGTCACCGCGCGCATCCGCCTGCGGGCCGAAAAGCGGGCCGGCTTCGCCAGGCTGCGCGACACCCCGGCGCTCACCCGCGACGGGGTCAAGATCACCCTTTTGATGAACGCCGGCCTGGCGGTCGATCTCGACAGCCTGGCCGAAACCGGAGCCGAGGGGATCGGCCTCTTCCGCACCGAATTCCAGTTCATGGTGGCGGAGGATCTGCCGCGCCAGGGCGCCCAGGCCGCCCTCTACGCCCGGGTTCTGGAAGGAGCCGGCGAGCGGCCTGTCACCTTCCGCACCCTCGATCTGGGCGGCGACAAGATTCTCCCCTACTTGCAGGCCGAGCGGGAGGACAACCCGGCCCTCGGCTGGCGGGCGGTGCGCATGGGCCTGGACCGACCCGGCCTGCTTCGGATGCAGATTCGCGCCCTGATCGCGGCGGTGGCCGGCCGCCCCTTGCGGGTTATGTTTCCCCTGGTCGCGAGCATCGAGGAGTTTCGCGCCGCCCGCGCCCTGGTCGACCGCGAGATCGCCTGGACCCTGCGCCGCGGCCGGCCCGCCCCGGCGCGCCTGGAGGTCGGCGCCATGGTCGAGGCGCCGTCGCTGCTGTGGCATCTGGACGCCCTGCTGCCCCTGACCGACTTCGTGTCGGTGGGCACCAACGACCTCATGCAGTATCTGTTCGCCGCCGACCGGGGAAACCCGCGGGTCTCCGATCGCTACGATCCCCTCTCCACCCCCGCCTTGCGCGCCCTGCGGGCGATCTGGGAGGCCTGCGACCAGACCGGGACGCCAGTTTCGGTGTGCGGCGAGATTGCCGGCCGGCCGCTGGAGGCCTTCGCCCTGCTGGCCCTCGGCTTCGAGCGGCTCTCCATGCCGCCGGCCGGCATCGGGCCGGTCAAGCAGATGGTGCTGTCATGCGACCGCCGGGCGGCCGGCAACGCCGTGGAAGGCTTGCTCAAGAGCACGGCCGGCTCCCTGCGCGGCGAAATCGAGGCGCTCGCCAGAAAAATGTGCGTCCAGGTGTAGGCCGTTGAATTCGTGAAACTCCGCCGCCATCGCGCGGCGGGCTTGACGGGGCGCGCCGAGGCTCTAAGTCGGGAGGGTGGCCGCCAGGGCGCGGCCCCTAGTCGAAGACGAGTGTGGTCATGGCGTTTCGTCCGGACACGGCCGCGGGAGTCCAGAGCCGCTCCGGCGATGACCGCCTCGCGCCCCTGCGGCCGGCGGCGGTCGTTCTGGCCCCGGACGGCGATCTCGGATCCGCCCTGCGGGCGGCGCGCGAGAGCCTCGGACTCGCCATCGAGGACATCGCCCAGGCGACCCGGGTGCGCGCCGCCCATATCGCCGACCTGGAGAGATTCGACCTGGACGCCCTGCCCTCGCGCCCGTTCGTGGTTGGCTTCGTGCGCGCCTATGCGCGATCGCTCGGCCTCGAGCCGGAGGCGGTGGTGGCGCGCTTCCGCGCCGAGGCGCCGCGCGTGGACGACGCCCTGCGAGCCCCTGGCGGCCTGCATCTTCAGCGCCGCCGCCGCTTCGGCTGGATCGCCGCCTTCGCCTTTCTCGTGCTGGGCGCGGTGACGAGTTGGAACATCGCCCGCCACGTCGGCGGCGCGCCGCGGTGAGCCGGCCAAGCCGCCGTCCGCGCCCCGGCGCTTCGGACGCCGCCGGTCGCCGGGCCGGCGCAGCTGGGGCCGCCGCTCCCCGCCCCGTTGGAAGCCGCCGCGCCGCCGGCCTCTGAGACGCCGGGCCTAGCCGGCGCGCCGGCGGGCGATGGCGCGGCTTCCGACGCCGCCGACACGATCGGGAGGCCCTTCTTGGCCGCCGGAACCATCTACGGCCCCGCCGCGCCCGGCGCGGGGATAATCCTGCAGGCCATGAAGCCCACCTCCCTGATCGTGCGCGGCGCGGGCGGGGCGGTCTATTTCGCCCGCCAGCTTTCGGCCGGCCAGGCGTGGCGGGCGCCGGCATTGGCCGGCCTCACCGTCGACGCCGGCAGCCCAGCCGCGGTCGAGGTGTTCGTGGGCGGCCTCTCACGCGGCCCTCTCACGTCGGCCCAGACACCCCTCTCCGCCCTCCTTTCCGCGCCCCGCCGCTGAACGCGGCGGCGAGATCGGCCTTGGGCGGCCGGGCGTTAAGCCTTATCTTGGGGTCATCATGACCGTGCAAGACCACACCCGCCTGCGCCCCTGGCGCTCCATCGACCGGCGCAAGTCGCGGCAAATTCACGTCGGCGCCGTTCCGGTGGGCGGCGAAGCGCCGATCACCGTGCAGTCGATGACCAACACCATCACCGGCGACGCGGCGGCGACTATCGCCCAGATCCGCCAACTCGAGGAGGCCGGGGCCGACATCGTCCGCGTGTCCTGCCCCGACGAGGACGCCACCGCCGCCTTCGCGACCATCGCCAAGGCGGCGCGCGTCCCCTTGGTGGCCGACATCCATTTCCACTACAAGCGCGGCATCGAGGCGGCCAAGGCGGGGGCCGCCTGCCTGCGGATCAACCCCGGCAACATCGGCGCGCCGTCGCGGGTGCGCGAGGTGATCCAGGCGGCGCGCGACCACGGCTGCTCCATGCGCATCGGGGTCAACGCCGGCTCCTTGGAGCGGGAGCTGCTGGAGCGCTATGGAGAGCCCTGCCCCCAGGCCATGGTCGAAAGCGCGCTGGGCCACGCCCGTATCCTGCAGGACCACGATTTCCACGAATTCAAGATCAGCGTGAAGGCCTCGGACGTCTTCATGACGGTGGCCGCCTACCAGATGCTCTCCGAAGCCATCGACTGCCCGCTGCACCTGGGTGTCACCGAGGCCGGGGCCCTGCGCTCGGGCACCATCAAGTCGGCCATCGGCCTGGGAAACCTGCTGTGGGCCGGGATCGGCGACACCATCCGCGTCTCCCTGGCCGCCGATCCGGTCGAGGAGATCAAGGCCGGCTTCGACATTCTCAAATCGCTGGGCCTGCGCCATCGCGGCGTCAACATCATCGCCTGCCCGTCCTGCGCGCGGCAGGGCTTCAACGTCATCGAGACGGTGAACGCCTTGGAAGAGCGCCTCAAGCACATCTCCGCCCCCATGAGCCTCTCGATCATCGGCTGCGTGGTCAACGGCCCGGGCGAAGCGCTGATGACCGACGTGGGCTTCACTGGCGGCGGGGCGGGTTCGGGCATGGTCTATTTGGCCGGCAAGGCCGACCATAAGATGGATAATGGCCGCATGATCGATCACATCGTCGAATTGGTCGAGGCGCGGGCGGCCCAGATCGAGGCGGCCGAAGCGGAGGCGGTCGGGGCGGCGTCGCCCATGGCCGCCGAATAGTCGCTGTCGCGCCCTTGCACCAAGGCCGGGCGGCTGGTTAGCTTTGTTTCCACGATATCACGGGAGAAACCTCGATGTCCGCCGACGGCAACTGGAAGACCACGGTCAATTCACCCATGGGCGTGCAGGAAGGCACGCTCAGCATCACCACCAGCGGCGCCACCTTCACCGGCAAGATGGAGGGGCGGATGGGCGCGCAGGATATCTCCGGCAAGGTGGACGGCGACAACCTTTCGTGGTCGGCCTCGATCACCTCGCCGTTTCCCATGACGCTTGAGTTCACTGTCGCGGTGGACGGCGACAAGATGACCGGCAGCGTCAAGGCCGGCGCTTTCGGCTCCTCGCCGCTCACCGGCGTGCGGGCTTGAAGCGCCATTGACGACCCTCGTCTCCGCCTGGACGCGGGCCAAGGAACGGCTGGCGGCGGCCGGGGTGGAGGGACCGGTCATCGACGCGCGCCTGCTCGTCGAGGCGGCCGCCGGGGTCGGCCGCGCCGAGATCATCGCCGATCCGCATCGCGCCCTGACGCCCGATCAGGCCCGTGTGCTGGACGACTATCTGGCCCGGCGCGCGCGGCGCGAGCCGATCAGCCACATCCTGGGGGCCAAAGGGTTCTGGAAGATCATGCTGAAGGTGACGCCCGATGTGCTCACCCCCCGGCCGGACACCGAAACCCTGCTCGATGTGATGTTGCCGCGCATTCCCGCCGAAGGCCGGGTGTCGGTGCTCGACCTGGGGGTCGGATCGGGGGCCATTCTCCTGGCCATATTGGCTGAGCGGCCCGACGCCATCGGCCTGGGGGTCGATATTTCCGAGGACGCCTTGGCCGTGGCCCGCGAAAACGCCGCCAATCTGAGCCTGGCTGGCCGAACCGCCCTGTTGCGGGGCGACTGGGCTCTAGGTCTCGCCGACGACAGCTTCGACTGGGTGGTCGCCAACCCGCCCTATATCGCCACCGCGGATCTGGCCGCCCTGGCCCCGGAGGTCCGCGACCACGAACCGCGACGGGCCCTTGATGGCGGCGCCGACGGCCTGGACGCCTATCGCGCCCTGGCCCCGCAGATCCTGCGCGTGCTGCGCCCCGGCGGCGCCTTCGCCGTGGAGATCGGGGCCGGCCAACGCGCGCCGGTGGAGAGGCTGTTTGGCGAAGCCGGCGCGCTCGACCTGACGACGACGCCCGACCTGACCGGGCGCGACCGGGTGGTGGCCGGTTTCAAGAAAGGCCTTGGATAAAGCCGCTCGAACCGCTAGAACAGAGCCGCCTCCACCTCTGACGTCGGACAACGGGACGTGGCGCTCGGCTCGAGGCGGCTGGGCGGTCGCCCCGCCGGTAGCGTGGCCCACGAAACCTCGCGAGCGTGGCTCCCTCGCCCTCGAGGCGGAGGCGGGGAACCAAACGTTTCTTAGGAACCTTTACGAGCGGCAGGGCCCGCCCACAACGAAACCGCGAACCGCCCGCGATCCCACGGATCGCCGGCGACGAGGCGGCCCGCAACAGGTTAAAAACACATGAGAGATTTCAAGGGCATGAAGCGCCAACGCGGACGCAGCCGAAACAGCAGCGGCGGCGGCGGCAAGCCGCAGCACAATTCCAATCGGGCCTTCGATTCCAACGGGCCGGAGGGGGTCAAGGTTCGCGGCGCGGCCCAGCACGTCTATGAGAAGTACCAGCAACTGGCCCGCGACGCCCACACCGCCGGCGACCGGGTGCTGGCGGAGAATCACCTTCAGCACGCCGAACACTACTTCCGCGTCATGCGGGTCATGCAGCCGCAACGGCCGTTGACCGAAATCATCGGTCGCGACCAGTTCGTCTCCGGCTACGACATGGATTTCGAAGATGAGAGCGGGGCCGGCGAGACGGCCGAGCCCGAAACGGACGGCGGCGGCGCGAACGGCGCGAACGGCGAGCGTCAGGAGCGCCCCGATGGCCGCCAGGGCGAGCGCCCGCGCGAAGACTTCCGGGCGGGCGATCAGCGAGGGCGCGACGATCGCGGGCGTAGCGAGGCGGGGCGGGACGAGCGTTGGGCGGGCGAGGGCCCGCGCAACGAGCGCGCCACCAACGACCTCGCGCCCATCGAGCGTTCGCAAAATGAGCGACCCGCCGGCGATCGGTTCCCGAATGAGCGATCCTCGCGGCCTGCTCCGGATGAGCGCGCCGCTCAAGGTCGCGACGATCGCCCCCGCTTCGAGCGTCAGGACCGGGCGGAGCGTGACCCCCTGACCGTCACCCAGCCGGAAGCGACGCCGCTGACCGGCCAGCCGCCGGCGGCCGGGTCGGCGCACATCCTGCGCGCCGACGACGGCGAGGTGAATCACGCCCCCGCCTTCCTTCAGGTGCGCCCCGCCGAACCCCGAGGCGAGACATCCGGCGACGCCCAGCGATCGCGCCGCCGCCGCGCGCCGCGCGCGCCGGAAGGGGTCGAGACCAAGCAGCCCGCCGCGGTCTCGGGCGAGGAATAGGAACGAGGCGGGTCTAGCCCGCCGGCTTCAGCCGCCGGCTGGAACGGAACTCAATGAGGCGCCTCGCGGGCCGACGGTGATCCGGGGTAGGGACGGCCAGGAGCTGAGCGACGCGGCCTTGGCGGCCGGAATGCAGGCTTCCAGACAGGCCAGAAGCGTCTCCGTCGGCCCGTCATTGAGAAAATGGTTGGCTCCCGGCACGGGCTGGAAGCGGACGGGGCGCCGCGAAGCGATCGCCCCGGCGAAGGCGCGGGCGGCCTCGATCGGCGCGAAGTCGTCCATGTCGCCATGAACGACATGGACCGGCGCGCGCACGCGGGTCAGGGCCTGGCGCATATAGGCCATCTGCGGCGGCTGGCCGCTGACCTCGATGACCGCGTTGCGCAGGTCGCGGGGGATCACATTAAGGAAACGCGACCCGGCGCGGACCAGCCAACCCGCGGTGGGGCCGGGCTCGCCCAGATAGCTGGACAGCAGCGCCAGGGCGGCCACCCGCCGGGGCCGCGCCGCCGCCATCAGGGTGGCGATCGCCGCCCCATAGGACTGGCCCACCAGCAGGATGCGCTGGCCCGGCGCCTTGTCGAGAAGCGGGCCGAGCGCGCGTGCTTGATCGCGGATATCGGGCACGCACTCGGCCGGCTCGCTGGCCGCGAAGCCTGGCCGGTCGACGACGATCATCTCGCGGTCGCGGGGAAGGGCGGCGAGGATCGGGGCCCAATATTCCGCCCACGACGGCGCGCCGGTGACCACCACGATCTTCCACGGGGCCGGGCGGGGGCGCGGCGTTGTCAAGGCGGACAGCCGCCATCCGAATCCGCCGCCGGCCGTAAAGGCGATCCGCCGCACCACGGTGTCCGGATAGGCCTCCGAGATCGGGCGATGTTCGGCGCGCCCGGCGGCCGCCGACTCAAGGCAGGCCCAAAAAAGGGCCAAGATTCCCCGCGGCCTCCTCGCCGCCACGCGACAGTCTCCGGCCGCTCGCATCCGCTTCAAGCCTCCCACACCGGATCGGAAACTTGGGTTCGCCGGCGGCTCTCCACATCTGGAGGCGGCGGTGAAGGTGGCAAGCCGGACCGCCCGTGAAGCCGGCGCGTGATAGGCCGCCGTGCCCTCAACCTCCCTCTTGTGTTGCATTCCAGCCACACTTACATCCGCTTCCAGCCGCCGCCCAATCCAAGGAAATCCATGAACATCGATCTTTATTCGGACCGCGCCAAACAGGCCATCCAGTCGGCGCAGTCGCTGGCCCTGGCCCGGCGCCACCAGCAACTGGGACCCGAGCATCTGCTGAAGGTGCTGCTGGAGGAAAAGGACGGCCTGAGCCGCGCCTTGATCCAGAGCGCCGGCGGGCGGCCCGACGCCGCCGACCAAGCCGTCGAGGCCTTGCTGGCCAAGACGCCCAAGGTCGAGGGTGGCGGCGGCCAACTCTACATGAAGCCGGACATGGCGCGCGTGTTCGCCGCCGCCGAGGAAGGCGCCAAGGGCGCCGGCGACGCCTTCGTCACCACCGAGCGCCTGCTCATCGCCCTGGCCAGGGACGGCGGCGAGGAGGCCAAGGCGCTCTCCGCCGCGGGCGCCACGGCCAAGGGCCTGGAGGAGGCGGCCAAGGCGCTGCGCAAGGGCCGCACCGCCGACAGCGCCTCGGCCGAGGAAGGCTACGACGCCCTCAAGCGCTACGCCCGCGACCTCACCCAGTCGGCGCGCGACCAGAAGCTCGACCCGGTGATCGGCCGCGACGAGGAGATCCGCCGCACCATCCAGGTCCTGGCCCGCCGCACCAAGAACAATCCGGTGCTGATCGGCGAGCCGGGGGTCGGCAAGACCGCCATCGTCGAGGGCTTGGCCCAGCGCATCGTCAACGGCGACGTGCCCGAGAGTCTCAAGGACAAGAAGCTGCTGGCCCTGGACATGGGCGCGCTCATCGCCGGGGCGAAATACCGCGGCGAGTTCGAGGAGCGGCTTAAAAGCGTACTGAACGAGGTGATCGCCGCCGAAGGCTCGATCATCCTCTTCATCGACGAAATGCACACCCTGGTGGGGGCGGGCAAGTCGGAGGGGGCGATGGACGCCTCCAACCTCTTGAAGCCCGCCCTGGCGCGCGGCGAACTGCATTGCGTGGGCGCCACGACCCTCGACGAATACCGCAAGAATGTCGAAAAGGACGCCGCCCTGGCGCGGCGCTTCCAGCCGGTGTTCGTGGGCGAGCCGACGGTGGAAGACACCGTCTCCATCCTGCGCGGCCTGAAGGAGAAGTACGAGACGCACCACGGCGTGCGCATTTCCGATGCCGCCATCGTCGCCGCCGCCACCCTCTCCAACCGCTACATCGCCGACCGCTTCCTGCCCGACAAGGCCATCGACCTGGTGGACGAAGCGGCCAGCCGGGTGCGCATGGCGGTGGATTCCAAGCCCGAGGAGCTGGACGAGATCGACCGGCGTATCGTCCAGCTCAAGATCGAGCGCGAAGCCCTGGCCAAAGAGACCGACAAGGCCTCAAAGGCCCGCCTGGAGAACCTCACCGAGGAACTGGGTGAACTCGAAGCCGCCTCGGCCGACATGACCGCCCGCTGGAAGGCGGAAAAGGAGAAGGTCGGCCAGGCCGCCCAGGCCCGCGAGGCCCTCGAACGCCTGCGCGCCGAACTGGCCGCCGCCCAGCGCCGGGGCGACCTGCAGCGCGCTTCGGAGATCGCCTATGGCGAAATCCCCCAGCTCGAAAAGCGCCTCGCCGACGAGGATCGCGAAGCCGACCAGGGCGCCCTCACCCCCGAGGTGGTCGACGCCCAACAGATCGCCTCGGTGGTCTCGCGGTGGACCGGCGTCCCAGTGGAGAAGATGCTGGAAGGCGAGCGCGACAAGTTTCTGCGTATGGAGGATTCCCTGCGCGGCCGGGTGGTCGGCCAGGAAGAGGCGTTGGAGGCGGTTTCCGACGCCGTCCGCCGCGCCCGCGCCGGCCTGCAGGACGCCGGCCGGCCGATCGGCTCGTTCCTGTTCCTGGGACCCACCGGCGTGGGCAAGACCGAACTCACCAAGGCCCTCGCCGAATTCCTGTTCGACAACGAGTCGGCGATCACCCGTCTTGACATGAGCGAATACATGGAAAAGCACTCGGTCAGCCGCATGATCGGCGCCCCGCCGGGCTACGTCGGCTACGACGAGGGCGGAGCGCTGACCGAGGCGGTGCGCCGACGGCCTTATCAGGTCATCCTGTTCGACGAGGTGGAAAAGGCCCACCCGGATGTCTTCAACGTACTGCTCCAGGTGCTGGACGACGGGCGCCTGACCGACGGTCAGGGCCGAACGGTGGATTTCCGCAACACCCTTATCGTCATGACCTCCAACCTAGGCGGCGAATACCTCTCCGCCCAGGCCCTGTCGGCAGAGGGCGAGGCCGAGAGCGTCGAGGCGGTGCGCCCGCTGGTCATGGACGTGGTGCGCAAGCACTTCCGCCCCGAGTTCCTGAACCGCATCGACGAGATCATCCTCTTCAAGCGTCTCGGCCGCGAGCAGATGGACGCCATCGTCAAGATTCAGCTCCGGCGGGTGGAAAAGCTGCTGGAGGCCCGCCGCTTGGCCATCGCCCTCGACGGCGCCGCGCTGCACTGGCTGGGCGAGCGCGGCTATGATCCGGTCTATGGCGCCAGGCCCTTGAAGCGGGTGATCCAGAAGGAACTGATCGACCCGATCGCCAAGAAGCTGCTGGCCGGGGAGTTCGCCGACGGGGCGGT
The DNA here is from genome assembly GCA_051002715.1 of Caulobacteraceae bacterium. Taxonomy (GTDB): domain Bacteria; phylum Pseudomonadota; class Alphaproteobacteria; order Caulobacterales; family Caulobacteraceae; genus Acaudatibacter. The sequence continues at coordinate 4,894 of JBPCMA010000051.1, read as the reverse complement.
GATCCAGGTTGGAGCCGGCGACGACGGTCTGGAGATCGGCCGGGCGACGGTGAACTAAAAGAGAGCAGCGGCGCGCGACGAAAAAGCCCCGCTCCTTGGCGGAGCGGGGCTATCGATCGAACTATCTTCGGAGCGAACGGGAAGCCTCGGCTCGGCTCCCGGATTCACGCGATTTTAGTAGCCGTAGCCATACCCGTAGTAGGGGTATGGGTAGGGGTAGGGATAACCGTAATAGTAGGGGTAGCCGTAGGCGCCGCCGATCGCCGCTCCGAGGGCGAGGCCGGTGAACACCGCGCCGGCGCGATACCCACAGCAACCGTAACCGCGATACCCGTAGCCGCGGTAGCCGTAGCCCCGATAGCCGCCCCAGCCGCCGCGATACCCACCCCAACCGCCGCGCCAGCCGCCGCCGCGCCAGCCGCCATCGCCACGACCGCCGCCGCTTGGATTGCCGCCATGCCAGCCGCCGTGTCCGCCCCCGCTCGGGCCGCCGCCGCCCATCCCGCCATGGCCGCCGCCGCTGGGGCCCCCGCCGCGACCCTGCGCCGCGACCGGGCCGGCCGTGGCGATAATCGAGCCGGCCATGGTCAAGGCCACCACGCCAGCGTTCAGAATCTTGTTCATCGGAACCTCCATCCGTCCCATCCAGCCGCCGCTCACCGGAGCGCCGGACGCCTTTCGGCGAGAATTGGCCTCAACCTAAGAGGCGTGGCCTGAACCTGACCTGAACGGCGCGAGGCCCTATTGGTTCACATCCACCACCACCCGGCCGCGCACCTGACCCTCGACGATCGCCGCTCCGAGGGCCGGGACTTCCTCCAGACCGACCGTCAGGGTCATGGCTTCGAGCTTGGCCAGATCGAGATCGCGGGCGAGGCGAGCCCAGGCTTCCACGCGGTCGGCCTTGGGGCGCATGACCGACTCGATCCCGGCCAAAGTCACGCCACGCAGGATGAAAGGGGCCACCGAGGCGGGCAGGTCCATGCCCTGGGCGAGGCCGCAGGCCGCCACCGCGCCGCCATAGCGGGTCTGGGAAAGGACATTGGCCAGGGTGTGGCTGCCGACCGCGTCGATGGCGCCGGCCCACCGTTCGCGGCCCAGCGTCCGACCGGGCTCGGCGAGCTGGGCGCGATCGACGATTTCAGCGGCGCCGAGGGCGGCAAGATAGGCCCCTTGGCTGTCCTTGCGCCCGGTGGAGGCGATCACGCGGTAGCCAAGCCGTGAAAGAAGGGCGATGGCTACACTCCCAACGCCCCCCGCCGCGCCGGTGACCAGCACCTCGCCGGCGGCCGGCGCCACGCCCAGCCGTTCGAGGGTCAGAATGGCCAGCATGGCGGTGTATCCGGCCGTGCCGATGGCCATGGCCTGGACGTTGGAAAGGGCCGCCGGCGTCTTGATCAGCCAGTCGCCGCTCACCCGCGCCTTCTGAGCGAAGCCGCCGTGGTGGGTCTCGCCCACTCCCCAGCCGTTCAGCACCACCCGTTCGCCGGGCGCGAAGCCCGCGTGGGAGGACGCCTCGACCACGCCCGCGAAGTCGATCCCCGGCGTCAAGGGCCAGACGCGGACCACCGGGGCCTTGCCGGTCAAGGCCAGGCCGTCCTTGTAATTCACCGTGGAATATTCCACCCGAACGGTCACGTCGCCGGCCATCAGATCGTCCTCGGTGAGGTCGACGAACCGGGTTTCCTGGCCGTCCGCGCTCTTGAAGAGGCGGATGGCGCGAAGGGCGCCGCTCATGGCGGGCCCGCGGCTGGGCTATGGCGCGCTGTCATGAAAAGGCGGTCAGTTCAGGGTGACGGTGCGAGGGCCGCCGCGCGTCTCCACCCGGCGCATCACCGCGATCGGCTCGCCTGGGCCGTCCATCGGCTTGGCCAGAGTGATCACGAACCAGCCGCCGTCGGCCAGACCGTCGAAGCTGAAACGGTTGGCGCCGTCGCAGGTGGTCTTCTTGGCATAGCTTGCATAGTCGCCGGCCGGCGCCGAAGGGGTGCGGGCGCGGACGATTTCCAGGGGCACGGCCGCGGCGATCGGCGAGCCGTAGAGGATGACCATGCGCCGCCGGGTCCAGGCCGTCTCCGGGATGAGGATGACGTCGCCGCCCTCGCAGGTGTAGCGCGCGCCACCGGGCCGATAGGCCAGGGCCCCCAGGATCGACCCGTCGCCGGGCTCGGCCGACCAGGCGAAATCGCGGGCATGAAAGACGGCGCCGGAACCGGGCACATAGAGGCCAGGCGGCGGGGGCGGCGGCCCGGCCGGCCCCATGGGCTGTTCGGCGCAGGCGGCCAGGACCGTCGCGGAAAGGGCGATGAGAGCCAAGCGCTTCATGCCCCCAACCTACGGCGGACGGGCGGCGCGGGCAACGGCGGAACGGCTCCCTTGAGGCGATCTTCAATGGCCCTTGGCGACCGCTCCCTTACCGGCGATAAGCCACGCGGTCGCCGAACTGAGCGGCCACAAGCCGCGATCTTACAAGAAGGATGAAAGCGATGAAGGCCGCCGTGTTGCGCGAGGTCAGGACGCCGCTCCAGATCGAGGAGGTCCAGATCGGCAAGCCCGGACCGCACGAAGTGTTGATCCGCACCGTGGCGGCCGGCGTCTGCCACTCGGACCTCCATTTCATCGAGGGCGCCTATCCCCATCCCCTGCCCGCCGTCCTGGGCCACGAGAGCGCCGGGGTGGCGGAGCAGGTGGGTTCTGAGGTTCGCACGGTAAAGGTGGGCGATCACGTCATCACCTGCCTGTCGGCCTTCTGCGGCCACTGCGAGTTTTGCCTGACCGGCCGCATGAGCTTGTGCGTCAGCCCCGAAACCAAGCGCGGGGCGTCCGACGCGCCCCGCCTCAGCCAAGGCGAGGCGCCCATGCAGCAGTATCTCAATCTCTCTTCCTTCGCCGAGCAGATGCTGATCCACGAACACGCCTGCGTCGCCATCCGCGAGGACATGCCGCTGGACCGCGCCGCCTTGATCGGCTGCGGGGTGCTGACCGGCGTGTGCTCGGTGTTCCACACCGCCAAGGTGCGGCCGGGCGAGACGGTGGCGGTGATCGGCTGCGGCGGGGTGGGCCTGGCGGCGATCAACGGGGCGGCCATCGCCGGGGCGAGCCGGATCATCGCGATCGACGCCTCGCCGGCCAAGGACAATCTGGCCCGGCATTTCGGGGCCACCGACTTCATCGACGCCGGCGGCGGCGACGCGGTGAAGGCGGTGCTGGAGATGACCAAGGGCGGGGTCCATCACAGCTTCGAGGCGGTGGGCCTCGCCAAGACCGCCGAACAAGCCTTCGGCATGGTGAGGCGCGGCGGCGACGCCAACATCATCGGCATGATCCCCATCGGCCAGACCATCACCGTGCCGGGCTACATGTTCCTGGGCGAAAAGAAGCTGCAGGGCTCGCTGATGGGCTCCAACCACTTTCCGGTGGATATGCCCCGGCTGGTGGACATGTATCTGGCCGGCAAGCTGAAGCTCGACGAGATGATCTCCCGCCGCATCAAGCTGGAGGAGGTCAATGACGCGTTCGAGGAGATGAAGCGCGGCGAGATCGCCCGCTCGGTCATCATGTTCGACGCCTAAAGCCTCTCGCGCATTGAGCCCACGGCGACGGTCGAGCCGACCAAGTCCCAGCCCATGACGTCAGCCGGGATGGGGGGCAAAGGCTTGGCGGCTTTCGGCCAGCCCTCGAGATATTGCGCCCACCGCACCGTGAACACACCCGGCCCCGCCGGCTTGAAGGAGACGGTGAGGCCCCCCGGCGCCGCCTGCCAGCGCAGGTGCGTCCAGCGGCCGGGCGCGATGAGGATCGGGGCCGGCCGCCCATCGATGCGCGCGCCGGCGACCAGGGTGTCGCACAGCAGGTCCAGGCGCAGGGCGAGGAGATTGGCGACCCACGGCGCGCGCAGGGTCACCGTCCCATCGGCGGCGCGCGTCACGCCGATCGGGGGGGCGGCGACCGGGACGGGGCGGGCTGGCGCGGCGGCGATGGGCCGAGCCAGGCCGGGCAGGCGTAGCGCGCCGATCGCCCCGCCGTCGGTCGCGAGAACGGCGCGGCTCCAGGCGTCCGGCGCCACCGCGTCGGCGCGCCAAGCCTGGCCGCTTTGCGGGTTCAGCACATAGAGCGGTTCGGCGGCCTGGGGATGGCGAACAGACCAGGGGCTGGTCGCTAGCATAAAAAGGGCGATGGCCAAGCCGGCGAGAAGGGCCACGGCGCCGGGAGCGAAACGCCGCCGGCTCGCCGATTCCGGCCACGCCAGAGGCCACAGGACCAGGGCGGCCAGCCAGACGATCAGGGCCGGGGCCTCGGGAATGTCCAGGCTTTGCAGGATGCCGTGGAACAGACCTCCCAGCCAACCGAGGGTAACCGCGGCGACGATCAGGCCCAGGGCGACCGCGACCGCCTGGCGCCGCGCGCCGGCGGCGGTGAGGCCGCTCAGCAGCCCGGCGGCGATCAGCGGCCACGCAAGGACGAAGGCGATGGTCGGCGCGGCGATCTGCAGGGCGGCGGCGGCGGCCCAGGTCGTGGCGAGCAGGCCGGTCCACACTCCGGCGACGCCTCTGCGCCGGCCGGCCAGGGCGGCGGCGGCGAACAAAGCCACACCCACGCCGCTGGCCGCCATGGCGACCTCGAAGAGGGGAAAGCGGGCGAGCAGCGGCCTCTGCTCGGTGAAGCCGAAGCCGGCGCCGGTCAGATGGCGAGTCAGGGACAGGAGCGTCGCCGCGCCGACGAGCAGAATCGCTGTCGCCGCCACGCCCACGGGGATATCGCGCCAGGCCAGGGCGTCGGCGCGACGGGACCGCCCAGCGCCGACGGCGATCAGGGCCGCGGCGGCGGACAGCGCCAACCAGCCGGCCGCCGGCGGATAGGCGATGACGAAAGCGCCGAACAGATCGGCACAGAC
>JBPCMA010000050.1:0-28612 GCA_051002715.1 Caulobacteraceae bacterium | reverse complement strand
AGCGCGCCATCCCGCCTCTACGCCCTGGTCGACGCCAAGCAGGGCGGCGGCCTCTACCGCTCCGACGACGCCGGGGCGAACTGGGCCAAGGTGAACGGCGATCCGCGCATCTGGGAGCGCGGCTGGTATTTCAGCGGGCTGACGGTCAATCCGAAGAACGCCGACGAAATCTGGGTGTGCGACACCATCGTGCTGCACTCGACCGACGGCGGGCGCACCTTCATTCCCCTCAAGGGCGATCCCACCGGCGATGACTTTCACGCTCTGTGGATCGACCCGGCCGATCCGGGCCGGCGCATCCTGGGTTCCGACCAGGGCGCGCAGGTCACCTTGAACGGCGGGGCGACCTGGAGTTCGTGGTACAACCAGCCCACCGGCCAGTTCTACCATGTGATCACCGACCAGCGCTTTCCCTACCGCGTCTACGGCGCCCAGCAGGACAGCGGCGCGGCCGACATTCCCAGTCGCGCCGACGGCTGGGACGGGGTCAACCTGACGCAGTTTCACGAATCGACGGCGGGCGGCGAGAGCGACAACATCGCTCCCGACCCGGACGATCCGGACGTCATCTATGGCGGCCGGGTGGACCGGCTCGATTTGCGCTCCGGCCAGGTCCAGAGTGTCGACCCGACCCTGGCCTTCCCGGATCGCTATCGCGGAACCTGGACCCTGCCGTTGGTGTTCGGCCCGCGCGATCACGCCCTCTACTTCGCCAATCAGCGCGTCTTCCGCACCACCGACGGCGGCCGGCGCTGGACGCCGATCAGCCGGGACCTTTCCCGCCCCGACCCCGGCGTCCCGGCGACCCTGGACGCGGCGAGCGCCGCCGACGATCATGGCGAGGGTCCGCGCAAGGGGGTGGTCTACGCCATCGGTCCCTCGCCGATCGCCGCCTCGGACATCTGGGCCGGAACCGACGATGGCTTGGTCTGGCGGACCACCGACGGCGGCGCGCACTGGATCAACGTCACGCCCAAGGGCCTGACCGCCTGGTCGAAGATCGGCGTCGTCGAGTCCTCCCATTTTGACCGGAACGTCGCCTACATCGCCGTCGACCGCCATCGGCTCGACGATTTCGCGCCCTACGTCTGGCGCACCCGCGACGGTGGCAAATCCTGGACGCCGATCGTGGCGGGACTGGCGCAGGGCGGCGTCCTCAATGGCGTGAACGTGGTGCGCGAGGATCCGGTACGCCGGGGCCTGCTCTACGCCGGAACCGAGCGCGGCGCATTTGTCTCGTTCGACGACGGCGCCGCCTGGCGCCCGCTCCAAACCGGCCTGCCGGTCACCTCGGTGCGCGACATCGAGGTCCACGGCGATGACTTGGTGATCGCCACCCACGGCCGAGGCTTCTACGTCATGGACGATATCGAGCCGCTGCGCGAGCTGGCTGCTGGCGGCGGGTCGGCAACGCGCCTCTTCCGGCCGGCGCCGGCGGTGCGCTCGTCCGCGCCGCTCTTCACCGGCACCCCCATGCCCAAGGACGAGGCGATGGCGGTCAATCCGCCCGCCGGGGCCTATATCGACTACTTTCTGGCCCGTGCCCCCAAGGGGCCGGTGGAGATCGCCATCACCGACGCCGCCGGCGCCCCGGTGACGCGCTTCAGCAGCGCCGATGCTCTCCCGCCCCTCGATCTTTCGACGATCGGCGCGGCGCCGGAGTGGATCGCCCGGCCCGAGCCGCCGGCGGCCAGCGCCGGCCAGCATCGCTTCGTGTGGAATTTGCACTATCCCTCGCCAGCCGCCTTCAAGGGCGATCCGCGCGAGGCGGGGGTGTGGGCGCCGCCCGGCCGCTATCAGGTGAGCCTGAGCGTGGACGGCAAAACCTGGCGCGCGCCGCTTGAGGTCGCGCCCGATCCCCGCGTCACGGTGACGCCGGCCGCCTTCGCCCGCCAGTTCGCCCTGGCCCGCGCCGTCGAGGCCGATCGGGCGAGGGCGCGCGCCGCCCTCGCCGTCCTGAAGGCAGAACCGGCCCGCAAGGCGGACGCCGAGGCCCTTGGCGCCATCTCCGAGCGGCTCGACAAGCTGGCCGAAGCTCTGGGCGGCGCCGACGGCGCGCCCACCCCCGACACCGAAGCCGGCTACAGGCTGACATCGGCGGCCCTTAACGCCGCCTTGGGGACGAAGGCTTCTTAGAGTCCGTTTGGAAATTCACCGCGCTTCGCGTTGTCGCGCTCAGCCCTCGCCCGCGTTCCTCACCCCTCACCCCTCCCTCTCCCCGCATGCGGGGAGAGGGCTAAGAACGTCGAGAGCGGAGCCGTTGAGCAATTTCCAACCGGTTCTTAGGGCGAACCTGTCGGAGATTTCATTTGGCGCCGCGCGCTCACCGTTTAAAGAAGGCGCGACGGTTGGGGAGACACGCCTTGAAATCAGCACACGGTCTGGCCGCTCTGGCGCTGGCGGCCCTCCTCGCGCCCGGCTGGGCGGCGGCGCAGAGCGCCGACGAGATGATTGCCAAGCACATCGCCGCGCGCGGCGGCGTGGCCGCCCTCAACGCCATCAAGACGTTGAAGATGACCGGCTCGATGCGCCCCGGCGGCTTCGACGTGCAACTCGCCTACGATGAGGCCATCGCTCGGCCCGGCAAGGTGCGCATCGACGCCACCATCCAGGGCTTGACTATCGTTCAGGCCTACGACGGAACCGCCGGCTGGCAGATCCAGCCCTTTCAGGGCCGCAAGGACCCCGAGACTCTGTCGGCGGACGACACCAAGGTTCTCCAGGAGGAGGCGGACTTCGAAGGTTTCTTGATCGACGCGAGGGCTAAAGGCGCCCGGATCGAAAGCCTCGGCAATGTCGACGTGGACGGCGCGCCGGCCTGGGCGCTGCGAGCGAGCCTGAAGAACGGCGACCAACTCACCTACTACCTCGACCCCGACGCTTGGCTGACGGTGCGCGTCGTCGCCCGCCAACTGCTGCGCGGGGCCGAAACGCTGACGCAAACCGATTATGGCGATTACGAAAAGGTGGCCGGCGTCTATTTTCCCTTCGAGGTGGTCTCCGGCCCCGAGGGCTCGACCGTCCAGCAGCGGATCACCTACGACAAGATCGTGGCCAACGAACCGGTGGATCCGGCCCTCTTCGCCCTGCCCAGGACCGCGCCCGCCCCGACGCCGTCATCGCCGCCGGTTCCCACCAAGGCCGCGCCGCAGGTTCCCGTTCCGACCGCCCCTTCCAAGCCGGCCGCCGCCCGGCCGCCGGCGCCCCATGGAGCCTCGCTGTGAACCCAGGCAAACTCTCGGCGCTTCTCGCCGCCTCCACCGTCTTGACCGCCGGCTGGGCTCTTGCGGCGCCGCAACGGCCGCCCAAGGCCGCGTCAGTCGGCGGCCCCGCCTTCACCAGCGCCACCATCTCGGGGCTGGGCGCGCGCAACATTGGTTCGGCCGCCATGAGCGGGCGTATCGCCGCCATCGCCGCCCGCGCCGAGGCCGACGGCAAGACCACCATCCTGGTCGGCGCGGCGTCAGGCGGGGTGTGGAAGTCCAGCGACGGCGGCACAACCTTCCGGCCGATCTTCGACAAAGAGGATGTCCAGTCGATCGGCGCCCTGGCCCTCGACCCCAACCATCCAGACACCTATTGGGCCGGAACCGGCGAGAGCTGGATGCGCAACTCGGTCTCGGTCGGCGACGGCATCTACAAGACGGTCGACGGCGGCGAGACCTGGGCCAACATGGGGCTGCCCAACTCCGAGCATATCTCCAAGATCATCGTCGATCCGTCCGACAGCGAGACGGTCTATGTCTGCGCGCCGGGCCGGTTGTGGAGCGACAGCGCCGACCGTGGACTCTATAAGACCACCGACGGCGGCAGGACGTGGGCGCTTGTCCTCAAGGGCCGGAATCTTTCGACCGGCTGTTCGACCCTGGCGATCGATCCGAAGAATCCCAAAAAACTCATCGCCGGCCTGTGGGATTTCCGCCGCAAGGGCTGGAGTTTCCGTTCCGGGGGCGAGAACGCCGACGCCTCTTCGGGCAGTGGGCTCTTTGTCACCGCCGACGGCGGTGGGCATTGGATCGAACTGAAGGCCGACGGCGCGAATGGCCTGCCCAAGGGTCCGTGGGGCCGTGAGGCGGTGGCCATCGCCCCCTCCGATCCCAACGTCGTCTACGCCCTAATCGAAAGCCCGCGCAGCGCCCTCTACCGCTCCGACGACGGCGGCCGGACCTGGAAGGAGCGCGACCGCAGCCAGTTCATGGTCTGGCGGCCGTTCTACTTCGCCAACCTGATCGTCGATCCGAAGAACCCCGACCGGCTGTTCAAGCCCGATTTGCAGCTCATCGCCAGCGAGGACGGCGGCAAGAGCTTCTCCTCGGTGAACGGGGGAACTCACGGCGATCATCACGCGGTGTGGATCGACCCCACCGACACCAAGCATGTCATCACCGGCGACGACGGCGGCCTGTGGATCAGCCACGACGGCGCCAATCGCTGGGTCAAGAACGAGAACCTGCCGATCTCGCAATTCTATCACGTCAGCGTGGACGACAAGGACCCCTATCAGGTCTATGGCGGCCTGCAGGACAACGACTCCTGGGCCGGTGACAGCGCCTATCCGGGCGGGATAACCAACAGCCGCTGGGAAAACATCGGGGTCGGCGGCGACGGCTTTTGGGCGTGGCCCGATCCCGCCGATCCGGAAAACTTCGCCTATGCCGAAATCCAGGGCGGCTGGGTGGTGCGCAAGAACCGCCACACCCTCGAAGGGCGAAACATTCAGCCCCGATCCGACACCACCGAAAAGCTGCGCTTCAACTGGAATGCGCCGCTGGTGACCAGCCCCAACGAGAAGGGGACCATCTACATCGGCGCCCAGTACCTCTTCCGCAGCCGCGACCACGGTCAGAGCTGGGACAAGATATCGCCGGACCTCACCACCAACGATCCGCAAAAACAGAAGCAGGAGGAAAGCGGTGGCATCACCGTCGACAACTCCGCCGCCGAGACGCACACCACCATCTACGCGATCAGTGAATCGCCGCGCCAGGCCGGGGTGATCTGGGTCGGCACGGATGACGGCAACGTCCAGCTCACTCGCGACGACGGCAAGACCTGGACAAACCTTACCGCCAAGGTCGGCATGGCGCCGGCCTCCTGGGTCTCCTGGGTGGAGGCGAGCCCTTACGATCCGGCCACCGCCTACGCGGCCTTCGACCGGCACGGCTTCGGCGATTTCGCCCCCTACATCTACAAGACCACCGACTTCGGCCAGACCTGGCGGCGGATCACCGGCCCCGAAAGCGGGATGCGCGGCTTCGCCCATGTGATCAAGGAAGACCCGGTCAAGCCCGGCCTGCTCTACGCCGGCACCGAATTCGGCCTTTGGGTGTCGCTGGATGGCGGCGGTCGCTGGGCCCAGTTCAAGGGGGGCGACCTGCCCGATGCGCCGGTTCGCGACCTGGCCTTCCAGCGCCGCGACCACGACCTGGCCATCGCCACCCACGGCCGGGGCATGTGGATCGTCGACGATCTCACGCCCCTGCGCGCCATGACCGCCCAGACCCTCGCCCAGCCGCTGATCTTCCTGCCCTCGCGGCCGGCTCAGCAGCGGATCGAGGCCAATGGCGGCTGGGCCGGCGGAGACGCCCAGTTCGTTGGCGACAACCCCGCCGACGGGGCGGTGATCGCCTACTACGAACCCGGTCGCCACCTGTTCGGCAAGCTGAAGGTCGAGATTCTCGACGCCACCGGCAAGGTGATCGAGACCCTGCCCGCCTCCAAGCGCCCGGGGATCAACCGCGTGGTGTGGTCCATGCGCGCCCTCGCGCCGCGCGTTCCCCCCGCCGCCCAGCTGGCCTTTTTCTCGGCCCAGGGGCCCAGAGTGGTTCCCGCCATCTACACCGCCCGCCTGACCAGCGGATCGACGGTGCTGACCGCGCCGGTGAACGTTACCCTGGACCGGCGGGCGGCCTTCACCCTGAAGGATCGCCAAGCGCAGTTCGACGCCGCCGAGCGGGTGAGCGCCCTTTTCGGGAGGGAAAGCGACCTGCTGGTGCGGATCAACGCGGTGCGCCATGGGGCAGACGCGCGACTGGCTGCCCTGCCGGCCGGCGATGCGCTGAGGGGCGGCCTTTCCGACCTGTCGGCCAAGGCCGATACTCTGCGCAAGGAGATTGTCGCCACCAAGGAGGGCGGGGCGATCACCGGCGAGCAACGCCTGCGCGAATTCACCGACGATCTCTACGGCGCCATCACCTCCTACGAAGGCGCCCCGGCGACCTACCAGCTGATCCGCATCGACGTGCTCTCGAACCAGCTTGCCGACATCGGCCGGCGATTCGACGCCCTGGCCGCCGGCGACCTGGCGGCCCGCAACCGCGACCTCACAGAGCGCAAGATGACGCCCATCGAGGCGCCGCCAGCCGGCGCGGCCAAGGCTGGCGCTCCCGGCGGCGGCAATCCGAGCCAGACCCTGGCCGGCTTCGCCTTCTCCCTGCGCCCAACGGCGATGGGAGCGGCGGCCGTGGAGCGGGACTAGGGGCCGACCAGCCCGTCGGGCGGCCCCCGCGCCTCCACCAACGCACGCAACCGGGCCAGGGCGTCGTCCCACTGGGCAGACACCGTGTCGAGGTAGGACCGAGCGGACGCGATCGGCTCGGGCCGATAGGCGAAGCGGCTCTCGCGGCCGACCCGGGCGCGGCTCACCAGGCCGGCGCCGTGCAGGACGTGCAGATGCTTGGTGACGGCCTGGCGGGAGAGGCGGCCGTGGGCCGAAAGCCTGGCGATCGACCGCGCCTGCCCGTCGCTCAGCTCCATCAGCAGCGAGAGGCGGGTCGCATCGCCCAGCGCCGCGAACACCGGGGCAGCGTCGCCGCCGCCGCCCGGCCTAGCGCTCGACATGAGCCTTGATGTTGCGGGCCTGCTGCGCCCAGCCGCCCTCGTTCATGCGGAAAGCCTCGTCGCGGCGGTGTTCGGGCAGGGCGTCGAAGCCCGATTCGACGATGGTGAGCCGCGTCCTCTCGCCCATAGGCGCCAGCTTGAACTCGACCAGGGTGGTCGGCTCGCCCGAATAGTCCACCCCCGCCTCGATGGCGTAGGGATGCCAAGTGAAGGAGAAGAGGCGCGGCTCGTCCATCGTCACGGTGGTCGATTCCCAGGTCACGTGTTCGTAGCCCGGGTGGGTGATGTGGCCGCGGGTCGGTCGGCCGGGCATGAAGGGATCGTCTAGCTTCACCTTGAACCATTCGCCGAATTCGGCCGGGTCGGTCAGCGCCCGCCACACCCGCGCGATCGGCGCATTGAGTTCGACGGTCTTTTCAATGCGGTCGGCCATGGAGGTTCTCCTTGGGCCGTTCATGTCACGGGTCGCGAATAAATGCAACCAATAAGTTGCCTTTCTCGAAGCCGCCTGAGGACCCTGGAAGCGGCCTCGCGCGGCGCCTATCTGATTCGGCCGTCCCTTCCCCTTGGTCCGAGGATCGCATGTCCCAGCTCCCGAAAGCCCGCGCCGTCGGATTCAACCACGTCGCCCTGGAGGTGGGCGACATCGACGAGGCGCTCGCCTTCTACCGGCGGCTGTTCGCCTTCGAGCTTCGCGGCAAGAGCGCGACCATGGCCTTCATCGACCTGGGCGACCAGTTCCTCGCCCTCCAGAAGGGCCGCCGGCAGGGCGCCGACGAGGGCCGCCATTTTGGCCTGGTGGTCGACGACCCCGCCGCCGTCCGCGAGGCTATGGAGGAGGCGGGGGTGAACGCGCTGCCGGGCGACTTCCTCGATTTCCGCGATCCATGGGGCAACCGCTTCCAAATCGTCGCCTATGACGACATCCAGTTCACCAAGGCGCCGAACGTCCTGGCCGGGATGGGGCTGGCCCACCTGACCAAGAGCAATGGCGCCCGCCGCGAACTGGCCGAAAAGGGCATGGCCCCGGATTAGCCTACGTGGCCCCGAAGACGAGAGCGCGCTCGGCCCGGTAGCGTTCGATGACGCGCGGCGAGCCGGAAAGGTCCGCCAGCGCCACATAACTATCGGGGCGGATGAGGTAGAGCGCATCGCGTTGCAATCCGGCCGCCTCGTACTCGGGTCGCCAGACGAACAGGTGCAAAGACAGCCCCCGCGCGGCGCACCAGCCCGTGAGTTCGCCGGTGGCCGTCCCGTAAACATGAACCTGCCAAACCATGGCGGACAGGCTGGCGAAATTATCCTCGCCGTCGACTGAAACCCAAGGCAAGCGGTCGCCGCCGTGGACTTGGCCCGCCTTGCCGGCGCTGAGTGGGCCGCCGCGATAGTTCAAGGTGATCTGGCTGACCGTCCGAAACACATACTCGCGGGCTACTTCAGCGCCGAGGACCGTGGGGATCAGCAATGGAGCGAGGCGGGTGCGCAGAACGTCGGCCACCGGGCCCTCGGCGGTGGCGACGCTGAACACCCGGTCGGTGGTCGCCACCAGCCGGCGGGCGAAGCCGATCCGCTCGGCCTCGTAGCTGTCGAGCAGGCTGTCGCCCGCCCGCGCGGCCAGGACTTCGGCGAGCTTCCAGGCCAGGTTGATGGCGTCGCCGATGCCGGTGTTCATGCCCTGGCCGCCGGCGGGGCTGTGGATGTGCGCCGCGTCGCCCAGCAGAAAGGCGCGGCCCTTGCGGAAGTGATCGGTCACCCGGTGATGGACGTGATAGGTCGAAAACCAGTTCACCCGCCGCACCTGGACCTTCAGATTCTCCATGGCGCGGCTGGCGACATCCTCGAACTTCAGGCTTTCGGGACGGTCGGCCCGCTCGTCGCGCACCGTGCCGATCAGGCGGGCCCGCCCCTCCCCCGCCATGGGGAAGACGCCCAGGAAATCGGCCTCATCGAGATCGACGTGCAGCTCCCCGTCGATCGCCGGGCCGGCCGCCTCGACATCGGCCACATAGAAGATCTGTCGGTAGGAGCCGCCTGGGAAGCCCGCGCCCATGATCTCGCGCACGATCGAGCGGGCGCCGTCGCAGCCGGCGACATAGGCCGCCTCGCAGACCTCTTCGCGCCCGTCCGACCGCCGCAGCCGGGCGGTCACGTGATCTCCCTCATCCTCGAAGCCAACGAGTTCGACGCCGCGCTCGACGCCGACCCCAAACCCCCGCAGCCGCTCGATGAGCAGGTTCTCGTGCTGGTCCTGCGGGAAGATGAACAGGAACGGGTATGGGGTCAGGCCCTCGCCGACCGTCTCGAACGGCAGGCGGGCGGCCCTCGCGCCTTTGACCCACAGGTTGACGGCCGGCGTCTTGTGGCCACGCTCGACCACCGCTTCGGCGAGGTCGAGTTGGCGATAGAGTTCCAGGGTGCGGGCCTGAACCGCCACGGCGCGGGACGTCGTTCCCGGTTCCACGGCCTTGTCGACGATGCGAACCGCGACGCCGAGCTTGGAGAGCCACAGGGCCAGAGCTAGCCCCGTGGGGCCGGCCCCGACGATAAGAACATCATCGCGGGCCATTCTGGCATTCCTCCCAGGGTTCCGGCCGACAAGAGCGACGCAAGGGCGCCGACCAGCCGGCCGTCGACTCATTGCGCCGCTGCCGATGGAAGATCGGCGCCGAAGCCCCGGCGTCAAGGGATCTGAATCGAGTAAGGACGACGCCGAGCGAACGATGGTCAGGCGGCTCGCCCCGGCCACGCCCATTGTCGATGCGGCTCAGGCTCGGCGTTTGGCAAAAACCTTGGCGCACAGGGCGCCCAGCCGGCGGGCCAGGGCCTCTCCGCTCGCCTTGAGGGTCGCTCGGGTGAGCGCTTCGTCGAGGCCGGCGACGTTCGCCTGGCAGCTGAGCGAGCCCTTGCGGGCGATGACTTCGGCCCCATCGCGGGCGCGCAGGGCGGTGTCGCCCGCCCCCGCCAGGGGGACCATCGCACCGTGGTTGGCGTCGAGGGCGAGTTTCCAAAAGGGGGCGATCTCGTCGCCGGATCGCAAACCGATCACCACCTCGGTGTGGTTCGGTCCTTCGAACCGGCATGCCTCGGCGCCGCCGGGCGCGTCGCCGCCCCTCACCCCAGGCCTACCGAGGATCGCCGTCACGTCCCCGGGCCTTAAATCCGTGACGCAAGCGTTAGGTGGGGGCCCGGCGAGGGCCGCGGCGGCGCGCTGCCTTGCGCCGGCGGATTCCCGCGAGCACGCGCCCAAAGCGGCAATCGCGATCGCGGCGGCGACCGTGGGAATCGGCGATTTGACCACCCTCGATCCTCCTTCCCGCGCCTGCAAGGCGATCTTGCGGCGATCATCGCCGGTTGTCCTTTCCGTTTTTCTGGTATTTTTCTGCAAGAATTCCTGCCCGCAGGTGATTTGGCCCCGCCCATGTCGACCCTCGAAGGTCAAACCTACCGGTTCGCCGATTTCGCGCTAGAGCCGGGCGAGCGGCGGTTGTCCCGCCGCGGTCGCCTCATCCCGCTGACCCCCAAGGCGTTCGAACTGCTGGTCTTGCTGGTCCAGAGCGCCGGTCATGTGGTGAGCAAGGAGGCCGTGATGGCGGCGCTCTGGCCGGGCCGGTTCGTCATGGAGTCGAACCTCACCAAACACATCTGGATGCTGCGGCAGACTCTCGGCGACGGCGCGGGTGGCGAGGGCTGCATCGAGACGGTGCCCAAGATCGGCTACCGATTCGTCGCGCTAGTCACGCGAGAGGGGCCCGGCGAGGCGTCGGCGCCAGCGCGCCTCGATGTTCGCGCCGTCGCGCCGGCGAAGGCAGGCCCCCTACTGTCGCGAGGCCGGCTCGCCTGGGCCATCGCCTTGGCGGCCCTCGTTGTGGCCGTCGGGTTCTATGCCACCCGCCCCCCCGCCCCCTCGTTCGCCAGCCCGCGCGGCGCCGCCGTTTCCCTGGCCAAGTTCGACAACCTTTCGCGCAACCCCTCCGACGTGTGGGTTGGGCCGGCCCTCGCCGAGACCCTGGGCACGGAGATCGGCTTGGCCGGACGCCTACGGGTGATTCCAGGCGAGCTGGCGCGGGTCGCCCAGGCCGGGCTCCCAGCTCCTGGCGCCGGTGGCTATGCGCCGCCCAGCCTATCCTTCCTGCGTCGGCGCCTGGGCGCCGACTATGTGGTCAGTGGGGGCTATCTGGTCTTTGGCGAAGGACCGGCGGCGGCGGTGCGCCTGGACCTCGCTCTTCAGAACACCCGCGACGGGGCCGTCGTCAGCCTGACCCGAAGCGGGTCCCTTGCCGACCTGCCCGCCCTGGTGACTCTCATCGGCGCGGACTTGCGAAGGGATCTGGGTGCCGGCGGGGGCCGCGCCGAGGACGTGAAGCTGGCGGTGAATCTCCAGCCGCCCAGCGCCGAAGTCATGCGCCACATGGGCTTTGGCCTGGACGCCCTGCGCCGCTACGACGCCGCCCGCGCTAGGGACGAGTTCCTGGACGCGGTGGCGCAGGCGCCCGACTATGCGCCGGCTCACGTCTATCTGGCCCAGGCCTGGTCGGCCCTGGGCTATCAGGCCAAGGCGCGCGCCGCCGCGCAGCAGGCCGCCGCCCACGCCGCCGATCTGCCGGCCCCGATGCGGCTCCAGATCGAGGCGCAGGGCCAAACGGCGCGGTTCGACTGGCCGGGCGCGATCCAGACGCTTCGCCATCTGATCACCCTTCGCTCCGGCGACCCGGAGGCGCGGCTGCAACTGATCGACACCCTGCTCTCGGCGGGCAAGCCGGGCGACGCCGCCGCGGCGCTCGCCGCCCTGCGCCCCCTGCCCGGCTACGGGGAGAACGATCCCCGCATTGAACTGGCGGCGGCCGCCGTCGCGGCCGCCCGCGACGACGACACGGCGCGGGGGAAGCATGCCGCCCGGGCGCTGGTCCAGGCGCGGGCCAACAATCAGGTCGGGCTGGCCGCCGACGCCGAAGTGCAACTGGGCGCCGCCTTCACCGCCCGTGACCCCAAGGCGGCGGGCGAAAACTTACGACGCGCGCTCATTGACTATCGGCGGGTGGGCAATCCCCACGGCGAGGCCTGGGCCGAGCAGAGCCTCGGCAATCTATACGCCGACAGCGATCCGCCTGGAGCGCGGGCCGCCTATGAACGTTCGCTCGCCCAGTACCAGGCGATCGGCGATCTGGCGGGCGCGGCCAAGGTCTACAGCGACTTGGCGATCATGCTCTGGAGCTCCGGCGACCGGGACGCGGCCGAGACGGCGGCGAACCACGCCCTGGACCTTCGCCGCCAGACGGGTGACAAGGCCGGCGAGGCTTGGGCCCTGGCCGCCCTTGCCGTCGCGCGGAGCGACGAGAGCGCCGGCGACGCGGTGGTCGCCCAGTTTCGCCAAGCCATCGCCCTCGACACCGCCGCCGGGGCCCAGGCGCATCTAGGCTTCAGCCTTTTCAGTCTGGCCGACGTGCTGCGCATGCGCGGCGAACTGGCCTTGGCCCAAGGAATCTGCGCAAAAGCTCAGGTCGTCTACGGCGCGCTGGGCGATGCCGAGAAGCGCCATGTCGCCGACTTCGAGTGCGCCCAGATCGCCCTCGACCGAGGCGATGTGGCGGCGGCCCGGGCCGGATTGAAGGGCGCGCGCCAGGCCGGCGACGCCATGACACTCGGCAACGCCGACATGCTGGAGGGGCAGATCGCCGCTGGCGAGGGACGGCCGGCGGAGGCGGCCGTCCATCTGGAGGCGGCGCGGCGGGCATTCGCGGGCGCCGAGATGACGACCGGAGAGGCCGTCGCCAGCAGCCTTCTGGCTCTGAGTTACGCGGCGCTGGATCGGCCGGCGGCGCGGGACGCCGCCGCCCAGCGCGCCGTCGAGCTGCGCGGCCGGATCACCGAGCGCGAGGAAGTGTTCGGCGCGGACATCGCCGCCGCCCAGCTCCGCGGCCGGATGGGCCAGCCGGAGCAGGCGATAGTCACCCTTGCCGCCCTCGCCGATGACGCCCAGCGGCGGCGATGGGTGGGACTGTCGCTCGATGCTAGGCTGGCCGCCCTCGATGTCCTGGTTCGCGTCGGCGAGACGGTCCGCGCTCGCACTTTGCGCCAGGATCTCGCCGCTAGTGCGCGGCGGTCGGGCTTCGTCTGGGTCCTGCAACGCCTGCCGAGCGCGGGCGCCGCATAGAGGATTCACACGCCCCGGGGAGAGGGGCGGTGACCCGGGCCTTTACGCGATGGCCGTTCGCGGAACGGCCAGTGTGGAAGGAACGTGAGGCCTCCAGGCGGCGACCGCCTCCAGGTCGGCGCCACCCCCGCCCAGCCGAGCCATGGCCGCTATGAGCGGGTGCGGGGAGGGGACGGCGGCGTGCGGCGCGGCCGAGTCGTGCACCAACACCCCGCCGTGTCCGTCGGAGTCGGCGACGAAGGTGGAGGAGAGGTAGTTCCCTTTGAGATTGATGTGCGCCGTATGCGTTCCGTCGGTGACGGTGAGGACGCCGGCCTTGTTGGTTCCGGAGAAGGTCGCTTCCGTGGAGCTCACGAAACCGATGTCGGCGAGATCTAGAATCGAGTCGCCGGCGGTCGAGAAGCCGGTGATGGTCCCGGTGTAGCCCTGCGACTGACCCAGTTCGAGGGTGGCGAACGACGCGGTGTCGAAGGTGACGTTCTCGGCGAAGCCGGCGGCGAAATCGAGAGTGCTGACGCCGTCGAGCTGCGCGACACCCTTGCCGGTCACCGCCCCCGTCACGGTCATCTTCCCGCCGAAGCTGGCGAGCGTTCCGGTGTTTGTGACCGCGCCATTGATGGTGAGGGCGCCGGAGATACCGCCGACCTGGATCTCGCCGGCGTTGACGACGCTGGCCTTGCCCTTGCCGCCGATCGTCAGGGTTCCTTGGCCGCTCAAGAACTGGCCGGCCGCGATCGTGACGGCGCCCTTGTCGACGAAGGTCGCTCCCGTATCGACGATGACAGCGTTGAAGTTGCTGAAGGTCGTGGTCGCCATGCTGCCCGAAGCGGTGACGGCCCCGTTGGCGAGGTTGCTGAGCGTGCCGATTCCGGAGGCGAAGTCGACCGAACCGCCGCCGCCGAAGACGCCGCCGGTGAAGGCGCAAGCCGCTTCGACGACCAGTTCGTCGCTGGCAGACGCGAAAAGCAGCGCCGTCCCGCCGGAACCGGCGATGGTCCCGAAATTAGTCACCACCATTCCGGGGGAGGACGGCGCGCCATAGACGCCAACGAAGCCCTCGATCAGCGCCCCCGCGTGCCCGGCGGCGCCGTTGGCGAGGTTGGAGCCGGCGGCGATGCTGGCGCCGAAGCCGTCGTCTCCCACCGCGCAAATTGTGCCGAGGTTCGTCACCGTCGCGCTGGAGACGTAGATTCCAGAATAGCCCTGGATCAGGACGCGGGGATTGGCGACTGAGCCGTTGTCTATGGTCCCGCCGGCGTTGAGCATGACGGCGAATCCGTAGCTGGTGGCCAGGATCGTCCCGGAGTTGCGGATCGTGCCCGACGCGCCGCCGATGACGATCCCTCCCGCCCCCTCGATCACCGCCGTCCTCACGGTGCTGGAGCCGTTGATCACGCTGCCGCCGGCGGTAAGGTCGACACCACAGTCGAAGATCGCGGCGCCCAGGCCGTCGATGGTCCCGTAGTTGACCACCGAGCCGGCGCCGCCCATCGAGACCGCGGTGTAGCCGCTCACCATTGCGCCGGTGTCGCGGTTGGAGCCGTTGGTGAGACCGCCGCCGTTGGCGAGGACCACGCCAATGCCCGGCCCGTAAACCCCGCCAGCTCCTCGGATCGTGCCGAAATTGGCGACCGAGCCACCGTGTTGCATCAGCACGCCGTCGCCGTGAGCCTGCACCAAGGCATAGGTGTAGGCCGGGGATCCATTGACCAGTGTGCCGCCGTTCTCGAAATATATCCCGGCCGCGTAAACGCTGCCGGCGCTGACGCGGCCGTCGTTGAAAACGGTCGCGCTGCTCGCGACTCCAACCCCAAATCCACCCACGCCTCCGGTGGAGGTGATGTAGAGGTTGGTGTTGGGAGCGAGATCATAGCCGCTCGCATAGTAGGTGGAGATGGTCTTGAGCGTCGTCATTCGGTCGCCTTTCCCGCTCGGACGGACGGAACTATCACGCGGCTATTGTTCGCGGCGCCATGAGAGCGGGCTCGGGCTCTCTCAGGGTGTTCGCGACGCCGACCGCCTCGGCCCCCGCGCCGCCGAGACCGGCCATCGCCGCCACGAACGGTTGAACCGCCGGCGGCGAGGAAGCGGCCGGGACACTCGCTGCGGGCCTCGTCGGATCGTGGATGATAATCCCCCCATGGCCGTCGCTGGCGGCGACGAAGGTGGAATGGCGGTAGTCGCCCGTCAGGTTGATGTGGGCGGTGTGGGTTCCGTCGGTGACGGTGAGGACGCCGCCGCTCCTGGTCCCCGAATAGGTCGCCGTCGTTCCGCCGCCGAAGGCGATGTCGGCAAGGTCGAGCGACGTGCCGCCGGTCTTGGAAAAGCCGGCGATCGCGCCGGAATAGCTTTGCGACTGGGCCAGTTCGAGCACGCCCGTCGGACCGCTGAACTTGACCCCCTGGTTGAAGGCGGCGGTGAAAGCGAGTGTTCCGCCGACGACGGCCGCCGAGCCGGCGCCGGTGACCGCGCCGTTCACGGTCAAGGTCCCGCCGGTCACCTCTATCACCCCGGCGTTGGCGAAGCCGGACTTGCCGCTCCCCAGGGTGAGCCTTCCGGCATCGACCACGCTCTGGCCGGCCGCAATCAAGACCGCGCCGGACGTGGCGAAGGTCGCCGCCGATCCGATCTCGACCGTGTTGAAATTTTGAAACGTCGTCGTCGCCATGCTGCCGGAGACGGTGACGTCGCCGCCGCTCGACAGCAGCCCCGTCAGCGTGCCGGTCCCCGTATCCAGATCCAGCGTCCCGCCGCCGCCGAGCACCGCGCCCTGGAAGGCGCAGCCGGCCTCGGCCACCAGGACGTCGCCCCCGACCACGAACCGCACGGCCGCACCCCCAGCGCCGGATATGGTCCCGAAGTTGGTGACGGTGGCGCGCCCCGCGTAGGCTTCGACGCCGGTGAACCCCTCGATCAGCGCCCCCGAGTGGCCAGCCGCGCCGTTGGTCAGGGTGTCGCGCGCGCCGAGCGACACCCCATAACCCCCCGCGTCGCCCTGGCCGGAGATCGTGGCGAAATTGACGGCCGTCGCGGGTCCCGAGAGGATCAGCCCGTCGTAGCCCTCGATCGTCGCCTTGGCGTTGTTGAGCGAGCCGTTGGCGACCGAGCCGCCGGCCAGCAAATGGACGCCGGAAAGGCCGCGCGTCCCGCGGATGGTGCCAAAATTGCTGACCGCCGCCGCCGCGCCGATGGCGTAGACCCCGTATGCGCCCTGGATCAGGGCCCCGCGGTCGCCCGCCCCGCCATTGGTCACCGCGCCGCCGGTCTCCAGGCGGACTCCGGATTTCGATAAGCCGTCGATCGTGCCGAAATTGGTGACCGACGCGCCCGCGTAGGCCCGCACGCCATAGTAGCCCTGGATCGTCGCGACGGTGTTGCCGAAGTCGCCGTTGACGACCATGCCGCCATGGCTGGCGACGCCGGCGCCCGTGTCGCCTTCGATCGTTCCGTCGTTGATGACCGCGCCCGCCGCGCTGAGCACGACACCCTCGCCGCCCTCGATAAGAGCGGTCCGGTCTCCGAGACCACCGTTGGTGACGCCGCCGCCGGTCGCGAGGCTGATGGCCGCGCCGCCGACCGCGAGTCCCCGGATGGTCCCGAAGTTGACGACCGAACCGGCGGCGTTACCGATGGAGATGCCGCTCAGCCCCTGGACCAGCGCGTCGTGATCGGTGGCGCCCCCGTTGCTCACCGTGCCGCCGTTGCCGAGGTCGACCCCAAAGACGGTCCCGCGGATCGTGCCGTAGTTCATGACCGTCGCGGGGCCGCCGCCTACGCCGCTCGCCGCGACGCCGTAGTCGCCGCCGATCAGGGCGGTGGTGTCGTCGACCCGGCCGTTGACGACGGTTCCCTCGCCAATGCTGGCGCCCGCGCCTGAGGTGGAGCCGGCATCGATCGCCCCATAGTTGGCGATGGAGCCGGCGCCGACAACCGCGACGCCGTTGCGATCACTGACAATGACCCCCGTGTCGCCGTTGACGACCGAACCGCCGGATCCTACGAAGACGCCGTATCTCTCCGCATGGACGTATCCGATGTTGGCGACCGTGCCGCCGCTCGAGAGGTAGACGCCCAAATCTCCCCTTATGTCGCCCGCGTTGAAGACGTTTCCGCCGGCGAAAAGCTGCACTCCCGCGCGGCCGCTCCGGGAGCTGACGATGACGCCATAGTTGTCGATCGTCGCGGGCGAGAAAGCATAGACGCCCGTTCCGCCGACGCCGCCGGTCGAGGTGATGTCGAGCACGCTGTATGCCGAAGTGAGGGTGTAGCCCGCCGCGACATAGGTCGTGATGTATTTCGTCGTCATCGGACGCCTCTCTGGTCGGAGCGCGCGAGGGCGCGAACCTCTCGGCGACTGCGGATGGGCTCGGCCGGCCCGGCGGCTACGGCGAGACGATCACGATCGGCGGGGTGGTGTTCACCGTGCCGTTGACCGTGCAGCCGGAGGGAAGCGTGCCGGCGAGGGTCCACATGCCGCCGGAATTGTCGGTGAACGGCACGGTTCCCGGCCCGCAGGCGCCCAGGAACGTGCCGCTGAAGGCGAAGCCGACGATCTTGCCGAGAGTCAGGCCGCTGGCGAGGGTTTTCCACGGCAGGCCGTTGGCTCTCGTGCCGGCGCAGGCGCTGTTGCCGTTCAAGACCAAGCTGTCGATCTTGGCCACGCCCTTCTTGTTGACCTGGCCTTTCAGGGAAACCTCGCATTTGGTGTTGGTCTGCTGGTTGCCGAGCGTCACCGTCCCGTTGGCGAAGAAGCCGGTGTGGCGGGGAGAGAAGGATGAGGCCTGGGCCGATCCAGCCGCGCCGGCGCAGGCGAGGGCGGCGAGGGCAAAGGTTGCGAGACGGGTCATCGGATGGTTCTTCCCGGTAGGTGCGAAGCGGCCGGGATGGCTCGCTTCATCAATCCTCTATGCCGATGGCGTGGGTCCCGAGCGCTACCCGATTGGGTAGAAACGACATGGCGCGCGCGCCTGGGGGCGCTTAGAGTAGGTCTAGGGCGAGGGCGGAGGTGGGGTTGCCGAGGCTGGATGCGACGCGGGCGACCGAGGCGGCCCTGGACGCGCTCAGCGACCTGATCGGCCGGATTTACGACTGTATTCTCGACCCGGCCCGCTGGGACGACACCCTCGAGCGGCTGGCGGAAGCCTTCGCGCCCCCTTCATGGGACGTCGTCGCCCTGATCTGGGAGAGGTTTTCGCCGCCCGCCGCGCGCTTCGTCGGCCAAGCGCACATCGACCCGATGGTGCGGCGCATCTATGCAGCCTCCTTTTCCGCCCGCAATCCCCTGTCGCTCGCCGCCCGGCGTTACGCCTTGGAACGGTGGTCGACACCGAAGAGACGGCCCTGCGATCGGATTTCCTGCGCAGCCCGCTCTACACCGACTTCCTGCGCGCCTTCGGCTACCGGCGGGCCATCGTGGTCACCTTCGACCGGCGTCCTGGCGAGACACTGGGTCTGATCATGGTGGGGCCGCCGGAACCTGACCTCGCGAACTTGAAGCGCGGGCTGCGGCTTCTGGCCCCGCACTTCCAGCGGGCGGCGCGCCTCTCGCAGGCCCTCGGGCGGGTGCGACGGCGGGCGGATACCGCCGAAGCGGCCCTCGACCGCGCGCCTGGGGCCGTGGTCACGCTCAGCGAAACCTTCGAGGTGGTGCACGCCAACGCCCGGGCCCGCGAACTGGCCGTGGCCGGGCTGATCGGTCTGACCGACGGCCGGCTGAACCTGAAACAGCCGGCGGCGCGGGCCGCTCTG
Organism: Caulobacteraceae bacterium; assembly: GCA_051002715.1. Taxonomy (GTDB): domain Bacteria; phylum Pseudomonadota; class Alphaproteobacteria; order Caulobacterales; family Caulobacteraceae; genus Acaudatibacter. The sequence goes on along the minus strand of JBPCMA010000050.1, from coordinate 9,873 downwards.
GCCGGCATCGCCAAGGCCGAGGGAACGCGCAGCGCGGTCTTCACCATCGAGGGGCGGGAGAGCGCGGTAATCCCGGTCCTGGCGGCGCGCGTGGCCGGCGGCAAGACGGCGACCTTGACCGGGGATATCGAGAGCGCCGCCATCATCGTCTCTTTCGAGACCAGTCGCGCCGCGCCGCTGATCGCCGTCGACCGCCTGGCCGCGTGGTTCGGGCTGACGCCCGCCGAGGCGCGCCTGGCCGCGGCGCTGGCCGAGGGCCAGGATCTGACCGCCTACGCCGCGCGCCGCAACGTCACCGGCGGGGCCATCCGCTTCCATCTGAAATCCATCTATCGCAAGACCGGCGCCGCCACCCGCGCCCAACTGGTGGCCCGCCTGCGCGATCTGCCGGCGGGGTAGCGGGCGGTAGGCGGAGCATGGCAGACTCCGCCAATGCGCGTTCGATGGAAGGCGAGACGATCATGAAGACGATGGCGAGGCGGCGGCGGGCGTCATGGGCTCGGCTGGCGCCGCTGCTGATCGCCATCGTGGCGGCGGGCGGCGCGGGCGCCCAGAACCTTTCCTTCAGCAACTGCGATGGCCGGCCGCCGCCGACACGGGGCGATGACGGCTCCGACGGACCGCTCGCGAACCCGTTCACGAGCGCCACGCCGGCGACGTTCGCCGACCACGCGGCGGCCTGCGACAAGGCGCTGGACGACCCGGCGCTTGCGCCTGGGGCCTGGGCGCGGCGGATGAGCCTGCTGGAGGCGCGCGCCCTGTGGCGGCAACTGCAGGGACAGAGCCAGCCCGCGGCGAGCGACTTGGCGGCGGCTGAAGCCCTCGGCGTGGCGCATCACGGCGACCCCGTCCCGCGCGGTCCCTCGGAAACGACCAAGATCCTTAATCCGCTGATCGCGCTGGGCGAAGCGGCGCGCAAGGCGGCCGAGGGAAAGACGGCCGCGGCGCGTGAGGTAGCCGGCCAGTCGGACGCGCAATATGCGCGAAGCGGGGCGCTCGACCTCGACATGATCCGGACGATGGCGCGCGCGGCCGGCAGCGCGCCGACGGATCGCGCGGCGGCCCAGATCGGCTGGGAACGCATCAGCGCCGCGCGCGCCTACGACGGACTCGTGCAGGTCGCCGTCCTCGCCAATCTGCGGGCCGAGGGGGCCGATCCGTCAATCGTTCGCGCGCCGGCGGCGCGGCTGGCGCGGCTGGGCCGCACGGAAGCCTTCGCCGCGATCAGTCTATTGCTCGATGTCGCCGACCCCCGGAAGGGACCCGATGGCGGCGTGGCGCAGGCGGTGGTGCTCTATCGCGCTATCTCCTCGCCGCCGGACAACGCGGCCGAAAAGCCCGACGGTCATGAAACCTACGACATGGAGGCCAAGCGGCTGATCGCCACGGCCGGTCAGATCGGTGTCGTCGCGCGCCTCGCCTACCGCCAGCTTCAGGCCGGTGACGCCGCTGGCGCGCGGGCGACCTTCGCCGACGCGGGCCGAATGGAACGGGACATCGCCGGGCGGGTGGACGACAAGGGGCGGCTCGGAAAAGTGCTCGCCGGCTACCGGATCAATCATGCCTCGGTGCAGGGCGGTCTCGATCGCCTTCTGCGGGCATGGAGCCAGATGATGACGGCGCGCGGCGCGCTGGAAGCCGGAACGCCGCCCGACCTGCGCGATCTTCTCGCGCAAAACCCGCTGCCCGTCCGCGAAGAGGCCGATCTGCTGCGCGACGCCCTGGCCCGCCAACCGGGGACCCTGGACGTCGGCGCGGCGCGCCTGCGCATCGATCTCATCGAATTGGTGATCGCTGGAGGTCTGACGCCAGCGCGCCAAGGCGCGGCGATCTGGGAGGCGCGGGTTCCGGCCGAGACCATCGGTCAGGTTGCCGGCCTGAACCGCGGCGCGCCGCTAGATCTGTCAAGGCTCCGCGCCTTTCGGCGACGCGCCGAGATGGAACCAGCGAGATAAGCATCGGCCGCATTCTCACGCGCGACATGCAGGTGACCGCGCCAATGCCGCAGCGGATGGTGCGGCAGGTTCTGTTCTATCGCGCCGGCGAGGTGGCGCGGGCTTCGCACCAGGCCGGCTTCGTGGTGCTGGGCACCTGGGTGCGCACCGAAACGAATCTGAACTCCGGCCAGGTAGCCGGCGACGAGACCTTTCTGGATTTCCAAATGCTGCCGGTCGTCGCGGGCAACCCCGCGGCCATCTCCGCCGACGAGGTGGTCGGGTCGCTGGCGCCGCTCTATGGATCCCAGGTGGCCTCATGAGAGCGGAGAGATGGTGGTGATCGGGCGCGCGGCCTTCGGCGTCGGTCCAAGGCCTCGATCGATGTCGATTGGGGGCGCCACGTGCGTCGGTGCGACGGGGCGGATTGTCCAGTCTGAAGCCGGCGGCACCAAATCCCGCCGTCGCGGCGACAAACACACCGGGTCGGAGAAGGTGGTTGGCGATCTGGGGTCTTGTACGATCGTCCGGCCGCGCCCGTCGCCGACGAAGGTGGAGGAACGGCAGGATCGCCGACGACACAGGTGATTTCATCGGGTGCAATAAGAAGGTGACGCACCGCCTACGGATGATCGTGGTTCAAGTTTACCATGAAGCACGTGACCGGCGGGATCCATCCGAGCGTGCGCATTCGCGCCGTCTCCGTGGCCATGGCCGATCTTCCTGTTCTCGTCCGCCTGGCGGAGGCTGTCACGCGACTCGCGCTCCGGGCGCCAGCAGCATCGGCGGCGCGTGCAAGCGTTCGACCGCTGCGGCCTCCAGTCCCGCCGCGCCCGCGCCCAGGCTGGCCAGGGCGGCAATGAACGCGTGGGTCGGCGCGAGAGTCGGTGCCTTGGGGTCGTGGATCAGCACGCCGCCGTGGCCGTCGGAGGCGGCGACGAAGGTGGAACCCAAGTAGTTTCCCGTGAGCGCGATCGTGGCGGTGTGGGTCCCGTCGGTGACCGTGAGCACCCCGCCTTTCTTGTTGCCCGCATAGGTCGCCTCGCCGGCGCCGGTGAAGGCGATGTCGGCCAGATCGAGGAAGGTCCCGCCGGCCGTGGAAAAGCCGACGATGGTTCCGCCATAGCCCTGCGATTTGGCCAGTTCCAGGGTTCCGGTGGTCCCGGCGAAGGTGACGCTCTGGCTGAAGGTCGAGGTGAAATCGATCAGGCCGCCGTTGACGATCGCCTCGCCCTTGCCGGTGACCTTGCCCGCCACCGTCACCGTTCCGCCCAGGGTCTCGATCGCCCCGGCGTTGGCGATGGCCGCCGCCTTGCCGCCGAGGGTCAGCGACCCGGCGGCGACCAGGCTCTGCCCCGCCGCCAAGCTTACCGCCCCGGAGGTGGCGAAGGTCGCCGTCGGGCCGATCCTGACCGTGCCGAAGTTGCTGAAGGCGGTGGCCGCCATGCTGCCCGACACCGACACCGTCCCGCCGGCCAGCTCGCCGGTGATCGTCCCCGTCCCGGTGTCGAGCACCAGCGTCCCGCCGCCGCCCAGCACCGCGCCCTTGAAGACGCAACCCGCCTCCACCGCCAGCACGTCGCTGGCGTCGCGGAAAGTCACCGCCGCGCGGGCGCCGCTGGCGGCGATGGTCCCGAAATTGGTGACCGTGGTGTTCAGTCCGTAGGCGCCGACCCGCAGTCCGGCGTATCCCTGGATCAGAGCCTTGCTATCCGTCGCCGAGCCGTTGGTCACGTTGGCGGCCTCGACAGTCACGCCGTAGCCGAAGGTCATGCCTTCGATCGTGCCGAAGTTGGCGAGCGAGCCGGCGTTAAGCTGGACGCCATAGGATCCTTGGATCGTCGCCGTGGTTTGCGTGGCGCTGCCGTTGGTCACGGCGCACTTCCCGGCCGCGTAGATCCCGGCCCCGCTGCCGCCCTGGATGAAACCCAGGTTGGCGACCGAACCGTTGCGCAGTCGTATGCCGCCATGGCCTTCGATCAGAGCGCCGGCGCCGTTGGTCACCGTGCAGGTTCCCGCCGCGTAGATCCCGGCCGCTGAGTAGGCGGTGATCGCGCCGGAATTGTTCACGGTTCCGGAATTGGCGAATCGAACACCCCCGCCGTCGCCATGGACGGTTCCACCGGCGTTATTGGTGACAAGGTGGATTTGGGAACTGTTCGAGAGGGTAAAGTCTATGCCTATACCGGCATATCCATCGATGTCGCCGCCGTTGACGATCGTGCCGGCGCCGCCCAACGCCAGGACGCCCTGGCCCCCTTGGCTGCTGATCGTCGCATAGCGGTTGTTGGTGACGACGCCGCCGCCGGTCCCGAACTCGACGCCGCCGCCGTTTTGGGTCGTGATCGTGCCACTGTTGGTGATCGTGGCCGCCCCCGCCGCCACGACACCACCGTCTTCCCCGTAGATCCCCCCATGATTACCTGCAAGAACGTTGGTGACCGATCCGCCGAACTCGAGGAAAATTCCGACGCCGCGACTGGCGGTGCCTCGAATAAAGGCTTTATTGATGATCGTCGCCGAAGCATATAGAGCTTCCACGCCGTTATAGCCGTAAATTTCACCCGCGTTTTTGATATACGCCCCGGCGGTCGCGGAAATACCGTTGTTCCCGACGCCGGCGTCGGTCGCTTCGATACGTCCCATATTGTAGACATTTGCATAGTGATTTAACTTCAGGCCATATCCGTTGATCTCACCGAAACTGGCGATGTAAGGTGATCGATGTTCGCCGACGGGCTATAGCCGGCGCTATAGGTGCCGATCAAATATTTTGAAGACATGGTCGAATTCCTGTTCCTGTTCCTGGCCGATCCGACTCTGTCGAGGTAACCTCGTCTACGCGAAACATTCCCGCAGCCGCGGCGCGGTCAGCGCTGTCGCCATCATTCGCGGCCAATCGTGGGCCACACCTGTCACGGCCGCGCCGCCCGCGCCGCCCGCGCCCAATCCCGCCATGGCGGCGATCAACCGGTGAGGGGAGGGGACCGCGGCCGTCGCCGCGGCGGGGTCGTGGACGATCGTCCCGCCGTGGCCGTCGCTGGCGGCGACGAAGGTGGAGGTGGTGTAGTCGCCGGCAAGCGCGATGTGAGCGGTGTGGGTCCCATCGGTGACCGTGAGCGTCCCGCCGGTCTTGGTTCCGAAATAGGTCGCCTCGCCGGCGTCGAGGAATTCGATGTCGCCGAGGTCGAGGAAGGTCCCGCCGCTCTTGGAGAAGCCGGCGATGGTTGCCGCGTAGGCCTGCGACCTGGCCAGTTCCAGGGTCCCCGCGGTCCCGGTGAAGGTGACGTTCTGGCTGAAGATCGAGCCGCAATCGATCAGGCCGCCGTTGATCGTCGCCTGGCCGGCCCCGGTCAGCGCTCCCTTCACCGTGATCGTGCCGCCGACGGTCTCGATCGTCCCGGTGTTGTCCAGGGCGCCCTTCATCGTCACCACTCCGCCCTGGGCCTCGATCGTGCCGCTGTTGGTCGACGATCCCGTCACCGTCACCGCGCTATCCACGGTATCGAGCATCCCCCCGTTTACGAGGGCGCCTTTCACCGCCAAAGATCCGCCCACGGCTTCGACCGTCGCGCTATTGGTGAGGTTTCCGGTCACGGTCATCGCGCCGTCCTCGACATCGAGCGCCCCGCCGTTGGCCAGGCCGCCGTTCACCGTCACCGTCCCGTCCAGGGCCGCGATGACGCCGGCGTTGGCGAAGGTGGTTGTCTTGGCGCCGAGAGTCAGCGCGCCGGCCACGATGACGCTCTGTCCCGCCGCCAGGCTGACCGCGCCCAAGTCGGCGAAAGTCGCCGCCACGCCGATCTCCACCGTGCCAAAGTTGCTGAAGGTGGTGGCCGCCATGCTGCCCGACACGGTCACCGTCCCGCCGGCCAGAAGGCCGGTCAGCGTCCCGGCCCCGCTGTCCAGATCGAGCGTCCCGCCGCCGCCCAGCACCGCCCCGGTGAAGACGCACCCGGCCTCGACGATTAGCACGTCGCTGGCGTCTCCCAAGGAAACCGCCGTCCCGCCCGTCCCCGAGATGGTTCCGAAGTTGGTGACGCTGACGTTGACCCCGTAGTAGCCGACGGCCACGCCGGTGTTTCCCTCGATCAGCGCTTTGGTGTCGGCCGCCGAGCCGTTGGTCACGCCGCCGCCGGCCGCCAGGCTTAACCCCGTCCCCGTGGCGCCGATCCCCGCGATCGTGCCGAAATTGGCCACGAAGCCGGCGTCGAGCCGGGCGCCGGTGAATCCCTGGATGCTGGCCTTGGTGTCGTTCGCCGTCCCGTTGGTCACGGTGGTCTCCGCCACGCCATAGACGCCGGCGGCGTTGGCGGCGGTCCCGTCGCCCTCGATCTTGCCGAAGTTGGTCACCTTGCCGAAACTGTTCGAACCCCCGGCGAAGCGCCCGAATTCGACGCCGTCGGTCGCCCCCTGGATCAGGGCGCCGGTGTCCTTGGCGGTCCCGTTGGCGATCAGGTCGGTCTGGCCGTAGCCGGAGCCGAGGAAAACCGCCTCGCTGGCCGAGGACTGGATCGTCCCATAGTTGGCGATCGTGGCGGCGTCGGTGATCTGCACCGCCCGCCCGTGGGCGAGGACCGCCGCCTTGGTGTCTTTCGCCGCGCCGTTGGTGAGGCTGCCCCCGCCGGCCAGATAGACGCCCGACTGGGTGCTTCCGGTGAGAGCGCCGGCAATCGCGCCGAAGTTGACGACCGTGGCGGCGGCTCCGAACAGGGTCCGGCGGACGTCGATCGCCCAGCCGCGATAGGCGCTGATCCGCGCCGTCTTGTCGTGGAGGGAGCCGTTGGTCACCGTCCCCCCGGCCGCCATATCGACGCCGTTGGAATTGACCGCCGCGATCGAGCCGAAATTGATCACGGTGGCGAAGGCGCTGCCGGTCGAAATCCCGGAGTTGTGGCCCTCGATGTAGGCCGCGGTGTCGGAAGCGGAGCCGTTGGCGACCGCGCCGCCGGCGGTCAGGAACAGGCCGTCGCCGTAGGCGCCGACGCCTTGGATCGTGCCGTTTTGCTGACCGCGACCGCCGTGTTCTGGGCGAAGACGCCGCTGTAGCCGGTGATCGAGGCGCCGGCGACGTTCGTCGAGCCATTGACGATCGCCCCCCCGGCCGTAATGTGGACGCCGTTGGCGCCGCCGCTCTGGCCCTTGATCTTCCCCAGGTTGTCGAGCGTGGCCAGGTGGTTCAAGAGAACGCCGGTCCCGCCGACCCCGCCGCTCGTGGTGATGTCCAGGGTGTCGTAACCCGATGCCAGGGTGTAGCCGGCCGCGATATAGGTGGAGAGGGTCTTGGTGGTCACGAGAAGCCCCTTTTCAGTGAGCGCGGTCTAGGCGGGTTTCGCCAAAGCCTGGGCGTCACGGCGCCATGGTTCGGCCGCCGCGTGAACCGGTCCCGCCGCCTCGCCCCCGCCCATCCCCGCCAAGGCGGCGATGAAGGAGTGCGGCGGCGGCGCGGTGGCGGCTTTGGCCCCGGAATCGACGACGATGGTCCCTCCGTGGCCGTCGCTGGAGGCGACAAAGCTGTTGGAGCGGTAGTCGCCGACGAGGTTGATCGTCGCGGTGTGGGTCCCGTCGGTGACGGTGAGAACCCCGCCGGTCTTGCTTCCCTTGAATGTCGCCTCGCCCGCGCCCGCGAAGGCGATGTCGGCAAGATCGAGGGCCGTGCCGCCGGTCTTGGAAAAGCCGGTGACGATCGCCGAATAAGACTGTGACTTCGCCAGCTCCAGCGTGCCGGTCGTACCGGTGAAGGTCACGTCCTGGTTGAAGCTCGAAGCGAAATCGAGCAGGCCGCCGTTGATGCTGGCCGCGCCGCCGGCGCCCGTCACCGCGCCCCTGACGGTCACGGTCCCGCCGAGCGTCTCGATCGTTCCGGCGTTGGCGACCTTGTCCTTCTTGTCGCCGAGGGTGAGTGAGCCCGAGGAGATCACGCTCTGGCCGGCCGCCAGGGTGACGGCGCCCGAGGTGGCGAAGCTCGCCGCCACGTCGATGCGCACGGTGTCGAAGTCGGTGAAGGCCGTGGCCGCCATGCTGCCCGAGACGGTGACCGTTCCGCCCACCAGCAGTCCGCTCAGGGTTCCACTGCCGTTGTCGAGCTCGAGCGTTCCGCCGCCGCCCAGCACCGCGCCGACGAAGGCGGAGCCTGCGCCGACCACCAGAACGTCACTGGCGTCGTCCAGAAAGACCGCCGTGCCGCCGCTGCCGGCGATGGTCCCGAAATTGGTGACCGTGCCGTTCAGGTCGTAATAGTTGAGGATCACCCCGATTTCGCCGGAGATCAGCGCCGCGGAATCGCTGGTCGATCCGTTGGCGACGCTGCCCGCCGACACCAGCAGAACGCCGGCGCCGTCGGCCGCCGCGCTGCCGGAGATCGTGCCGAAATTATTGACGAAGCCGGAGTCGAGCTGGACGCCGGTGTAGCCCTGAATCAGGGCGTTGGTGTCGGCGGCGCTGCCGTTGTTCACCACGCCCTTGCGGCTGACGACGACGCCGTAGCTCTGCGGACCGGCGCCCTGGCCGATCACCGTGCCGAAGTTGTCGAGCGTGCCGAAACGGCCGAAGGCGACGCCGTCGGTCTTGCCCTGGATCAGGGCCCCGTTGTCGGAGGCGCTTCCGTTGGTGACGATTTCGCTGGCCGGCAGGCCGCGGCCGGCCATGTAGACGCCGACGCTCCGCGAGGAGGTGATCGCGCCGAAGTTGGCAACCGCGGCCGCCCCTGCATAGACATAGACGCCCACTCCGGCGGCCGCGATCACCGCCTTGGCGTCGTTCGCCCCGCCGTTGGTCACGGAGCCGCCAGCGCCGAGATAGACGCCAAAGTTCGCGAGCGCGTAGCCGTTGATCGTGCCGAAATTGTTCACCGTCGCGGCGAGGTTGTGGGCGACGACGCCGGTCTCTCCGCCGATCGTGGCGCCGGTCACCTTGGCGCCGCCGTTGGTGACGACGCCGCCGGCGCCCAGGATCACTCCGTCGCCGAAGCCTCCGTGGATCAGGCCGAAATTGACGATGGTGGCCGCTCCGGTGACGGCGTTCACGCCCTGGCCCATGTAACTGAAGATCACCGCCGCGGTATCCTTGGTCGAGCCGTTGGTCACGGCGCCGCCGGCCTTCAGATAGACGCCGGTCGAGTAGTAGCCGTTGATGCTGCCAAAATTGGCGACCGTGGCGAGGGCGCCGGCGGAGATGCCGGAGTTGTCCGCGTAGATGCTGGCGGTGGTGTCGGTCGCCGAGCCGTTGGTGACCGCGCCGCCGGCGACGATGAAGACGCCGTCGCCGAACCGCGCCGAGCCGGTGATCGAGCCGAAGTTGGCGACGGTGGCCGATGCGTTCTGAACAAAGACGCCGCTGTAGCCATAAATTGACGCCGTCGTGTCGCTCGCCGACCCGTTGACGATCGTCGCGCCGGCGGAGGCGCTGACGCCATTGTGGCCGGACGCGGCATGGATGCGGCCATAATTGTCGAGGCTCGCCAGGTGGTTGAGCGCGATGCCGGTTCCGCCCACGCCGCCGGCCGTGGTGATATCCAGAGTGTCGTACCCCGCCGCCAGGGTGTACCCGGCCGCGACGTAACTGGAGATGGTCTTGGTGGTCATGATTCGCGCTTTCAATCTTCGCATCGGATTGGTCGCCGAGGGTCTGGCCGCGCGCGCGCCCTGTCGTCTCCGTTCGCCTGATATTTTTCTGGAAAAATTCCTGCCGGGCGGCGAAGAGCCGGGCGGCCGGTCGCGATCGCGCCGCCGGCCGCGAAATCTAAGGAGCGGCGGCCGCCCCGGCGGCGGCGTCGGGCGCTCCGGCCGGCGGCTCGGCGGGCGCGCCGTCGGAGACGCGGACCAGCAGGACTAGGGCGAAGGTGTAGCGAACCGCCGGTTCGGCGGCGCCGGCGGAGGCGGTCGGCGGGCGGGGGAAGAACACCACATCGGGCAGGGAAGAGAAACCGCGTTCCACCCCT
>JBPCMA010000049.1:0-12660 GCA_051002715.1 Caulobacteraceae bacterium | reverse complement strand
GCCGTTCGCCGTGAGGCTGGTCGGGCCGGTCGCGGTGAAGTGGGTGCTGGGCGGGCTGAGCTTGAAGGCGTCGGCCTGGGTGGCGAGACCGAGGGTGGCCGCGCTCATGGCCGCGATGGCGATGATGGATTTCATGACGTTTTTTCCTGTGTGCGAGTTGAGTGGCGCCGGGGGCGCCAAGGGGAGGGGCGGCACGGTTTCCCCAACCTTGTTCTGGCCGCTCCATGGTGGACGGCTGGGGAATGAAGAGCAAGGCAATTCGCCGATCGCGAAGCCTTGACGGTGCGACGAGGGGTCACGCCTAGAATCTCTTGGTGATGCTGGCCCCGACCAGGCGGGGGTCGAGGGTGAAGACGTTGGTGGTCAGCGCCGTGTTGTCGCTGTTGATGAAGGCCCCGGTGATTGGCGAGCTGTTCAGCAGGTTCTTCACGTAGACCTCGACCGCCAGGCCGGACGCCGGCCGCGCGACGGTCAGGCTGAGGTTGATGTTGGTCCAGGCTTCCAGCTTGTCGATAGGGTCTTCATAGACCCGCGCCCAGGACGAGGCCTGATGATAGATGTCCCCATGCAGGGTCGCATTCCACCCCACCGGCAGGTCGATATTGTAGTCTGCGCCGAAAGAGAGGGTGGTGTGTGGCTGGTTGGGCAGTTGATGGCCCGACAGGTCGGCGTAGAAGCCGACGCCGCCGTTGGGAAAGACCTGGGCCGGGTCGAACGGCGGCGGCGGGGTGATGCTGAGATTCGTCCCCGGACAGATGCTGACGAAACGGGCCTGATCCACCTGGCCGTCCGCGCGCGCCTGTTCGATCTCGTAGGCGACGAAGGCGGCCGAGACGACGCAGTTGTTGGGAGCCAGCGGGTTGGGCTTGAACACGATATAATCGGGATTGCCCTGGGTGCGGTTCATCACATCGATGGATTGGGTGCCGCGGGCGAGCGAGCTGTCCTGATAGCCGAAAGCGGCGTTCAGGCGCAGATGACGGGTGGCCTGGAACACCGACTCCAGTTCCGCGCCCCAAATCTCGGCGTTGAAATTCTCGTTGATGGCGGTTTCGGATTCGATCTGCGAGACCTGATAGCCCTTGTAGTCATAGAAGAAGGCGTCGCCGTTGAGGACCAGGCGACCGCCCAGCAGGGTGTTCTTCGAGCCCACCTCGAAGGCGTTGACATATTCGGGCGCGAAGGTCGCCGGAAAGGCGGTGGGCGTGATCGGCCCGCCGGGCGCGAAGCCGATCCCCGGCGGATTGGCCCCGCCGCCCTTGTAGCCGCGATTGTAGAAGGCGTAGAGCAGGGTCTGGTCGGTGAACGAGAGCTTCGGCGTCCAGTCGACGCCGAGGCGCCCGGTCGCCGCGCCCCAGTGCTGCTTGATGTCGGGCAGTGGCGTGAAGCCGCCGTCCGTCGTGCCGCCCTTGGCCGATGAAAGCAGCACCTCGGTGGGGATGGGCGTAAAGGTCTTGTTGTCGTCGGTGTAGCGGAAGCCGGCGGTCAGCTTTATCGTCGGGGTGACCTTGTAATAAAGTTCCCCGAACGCCGCGCCGGACTCGACCTTGTATGGATTCTGATTTAAATAATAGTTATGACCCAATCCGTTGATCTGATTGAGCGGGTTTGGGTCAATGTAGACGCAGCCAAAATTACTTGTCGGCGTGACAGTGACTCTTTGACCCCCTACATGGCACTGATCATAGGATGCCGCGTAGTTGGAGAACGACGATTGCGCCAAAGCGCTGAGAATGTTAAAAAATACGTAATAGTCTTCAAGTGTTTTATAATATAGATAATTGCCGCCGACACTAAAATTAATTGGACCGTCAAAAGATGACGTCAATCTAAATTCCTGAGAATACTGTTTGCTGTCGGCATTGGATTGATCGAGCCCGACAATGGAGCTCGAGCAGCCCAACTGCGGGTCGCAATAGACGCCGCCGGGCGTGATGTTCGGCGCGAATCTCGGGGGAGCCCCGAATGGGTTTTTCAATCCCTGGCTATCGTTGAAGATGCCGGGAAATGTATTGAATCGATTGTAGTCTTCCTGAGAGAAATAATGGTCCTGATTGTAGGCGCTCTGCGAGGTCAAGGTCAGGTGATCGGAGAGCTGGAAGTCGACGTTGAGTTCGACGACGTTCGATCGCGCCTTGTAGACCGGGTCGAACTGCGAGGCGATCTCGCGCAAACTGGGTGACTGCATCGCATTGCCGTAGGGGTCGATCGGGGCGCCCAAGGTCACGGTCGCACCGCCGCGGCCAGGCACATTTCCCAGGGCGGTGACCTCGGCCCCGAGAACGAAGGGAATCGAAAGACCGTTGGGGGTGCCGAAGGCGGCGGGCGCGTAGAGGCTGGCGTCCTGGCATCCCAGGCTGGTGAAGGCCCTGGCGATGGGGTTGCTGATCGTCACGCCGTCGATGTTGGTGAGGCCCGGATCGTGGGTGCACAGCTGCTTGGTGCTGCGCGAGCGGTTGTCGTTCTCGTTGAAGTGCTCCCACACGAACTCGCCCTTGATATGGTCGGTGGGCTTGAACTGGACGGTGGTGCGGAAGGAATAGAGATCGCGGTCGTCGATGGCGTCGCCGGTGATGGAGTTGAAGGCGAAACCGTCGCGCTTGGTGTAGGCGCCGGCGAAGCGGACGGCCAGCTTGTCCTCGTCGATGGGCAGGTTGATGTAGCCGCTGAGGCGCCGGTCGCCATAGGTGCCGATCTCGCCCTTGATCTCACCTTCGAAGACGCCGGTGGGCTTGGCCGAGATGACGTTGACCGCGCCGGCCGTGGCGTTGCGGCCATAGAGGGTGCCCTGCGGCCCGCGCAGCACTTCGACCCGCTCGACATCGAAGAATTCCTGCTCGAACAGGCGGTTGCGGATCAGGGCGGTGCCGTTGAAGTTGACCGAAACGCCGGGGTCGGTGGTGACCGACACCGCCTGGGTGCCGATGCCGCGGATGGTGAGGTTGTAGCCGCTGAAATTGGTCTTGGTGAAGCTGACGTTGGGGATGGCCTTGAGAAGGTCGGGGCCGCCCTCGATCTTCTTGGCCTCAAGGGATTTTTCCGAGAAGGCCGAAATGGCGATGGGCACGGTCTGGGCCGCCTCGCTCTTGCGCTGGGCGGTGACCACCACTTCCTCGACGGCGGTGGGGACCGATCCGGCGTCGGCGCGAGAACTGGGCGCCGGCTGCGGCCGGGACTGAGCCTGAGCCAAGCCGGCGGAAAGCGCCAGGGCCGCCGTCGAAACGCCGGCCACCCAACCCGCATACGCCCTGATCCGCACCGCCATAACCCCCATCCCTCCCCCCGGCCTCCCAATCGGGCCGGGTGAAATGTTCTTCCCCCGCCGCTGACCGCTCGCGGGGGCGCCGGCGGCGGCGGTGCTTGCCCGCTGTCAGACAAGCGGTCATTCACGGGCCTGTCAATAGCTATCGGCGACGGCGCCCTTGATTAAAGCAGACTGGGCAACAGGCGAGCCGCAAGGCGGCGAACCGACTCGCGGTCGCGGCCCAGCATGTCGCGCAAGGGCCCGCCGATCATGGCGTCACCGAACGCGCACAGGGTGACGAAAAGGAGCGCCGAGGGAATGTGGCGCGGGGCCTCGCCGCCGGCGGCGCGCACCTTGTCGTCCACGGCGGCGACCAGTTCGCCGACCGCCTCGCGCACCGGCTCCAAGTGCTCGTAGCGGTTGGAGACGGCGATCCACGCGGCCAGTTGCGCCGCCCCGCCCTGGTCGAAGGCGTCGAAGACGATGTCGACCAGGGTCCGGGGCGCGCTCTCGTCGGAGCGGACATGGGCGACGGCGGTTTCCAGCGCCACGGCCAGGTCTCTGACCATCACGCCCATCAGCGCCGACTGGAGCTGGGCGGCCGAGCCGAAGTGATGGATGAGATTGCCGTGGGTGATGCCGATCTCGCGCGCCACCGCCTGCAGAGTGACGCCGTTGGGGCCATGGGCGATGAGCAGGCGGCGGGCGCAGGCCAGGGCCTCGGCGCGGGCCTCATCCGGCGCGCGCCGGCGCCGCCGCCCGTTACTCGCCGGCGTCGCCTCGATCCCCACCGTCATGGCGGCCCCGCCCTATTCATAGTCGCGTCAATAGGATCATGGCGCGAATTTGTCGCCGGCGCAATCGACGGGCGGGACGGCGTCTCGTACCTCAGGCGGCCCCCCTTTTCGTGGCGTCGGCCAGGGCCGCCTTTTCCCATTCCAGAAACTCCGGAGTTTCCAGCAGTCGCTCGGAGTAGGCGCCGGCCGGCCCGAGGTCCCCGTAGTCGGAGAGGCGCACCCCGTAGCTGCGGAACCGCGTCGCAACCGGGGTGAAGAAGGCGTCGGCGATCGACCATTCGCCGATGAGGAACGGGCCGCCGAAGCGGCCCAGGAGGGCCGCCCACAGGGCCACCACGCGGCGGACATCGCTGGCCGTGGCCTCGACGAGGGTGAGGGTGGTGCGCAACGCAAGGTCCATCGAGCATTCGCCGCGCAGGGAATGAAAGCCCGAATGCATCTCCGCCGCGGCGCTCCGGCCCAGGGCGCGCGCCGACGCGTCGGCCGGCCACAGCCTAGCGGCGGGAAATTTCTCGGCCAGGTATTCGCAGATGGCCAGGCTGTCCCACACGGTGGTCTCGCCGTCCTTGAGCACGGGAACCAGTCCGGAGGGCGACCCGGCCGCCAGCGCCTCGTCGTGGGTGGTCAAGGCGTGCAGGCGGATCATCGTTTCGCTGAACGGCGCGCCGGTGCGCTTCAGCGCCAGCCACGGCCGCATCGACCAGCTCGACCAGACCTTGTCGCCGATCAGAATCTCCATCGCGCTTCGTTCCTTTTCGCTGAGGTTTCGCGCTTCATAACGCAAAGGCGGTGGCATTGCCGCCCGGCGCGGCTACAGTCCTGAAAAAATGGCCGAACGCGGCGGGAGGGCGTCTTGAGCGACACAGCCACGGGGGTTCGAAAACCCGTCTTTTCCGACCGCTACAAGTCCGCCGTCCTGGGCCTCCTGGTCCTTACCTACACCTTCAACTTCATCGACCGCACCATCGTGGCCACCATCGGCCAGGCGATCAAGGTCGACCTGAAGATCACCGACACCCAGCTGGGCCTGCTGGGCGGCCTGTCCTTCGCCGTCCTCTACACCCTGCTGGGAATTCCAATCGCCAGGCTGGCCGAACGCTGGAACCCGGGTGTCGATCATCGCCCTGGCCCTGGTGGCGTGGTCGGGATTCACTGCCGCCTGCGGCTTCGCCGGCAATTTCGTCCAGCTCCTGGCCCTGCGGGTGGGGGTGGGGGTGGGCGAGGCCGGCTGTTCGCCGCCGGCCCATTCGCTGATCTCCGACTATTTCGAGCCGCGCCGCCGCGCCTCGGCGCTTTCCATCTATGCGGTGGGCATACCATTGGGGGCGATGATCGGGGCCGTCGCCGGCGGCGCTCTGGCCAAGACCTGGGGTTGGCGGGTCGCCTTCATGGCGGTGGGCGCGCCGGGAATCCTCATGGCCCTGCTGGTCAGGCTCTTCATCAAGGAGCCGCCGCGCGGCCATTCCGACCCGCCCGAGTGGCCGATCCTGGCCAGCGACGTCGCCGCCCACGCGGCGGCCTCGCCACGCGGCGCCTGGCTCACGACCGAGTTGCGCGAACTCGGCGCCGTCACGGCCAGCCTGTTCGGCCAATGGCCGGTGCTTAACATGGTGCTGGGCGTCACCCTCGCTTCGTTCGCCGGCTATGGAGCGGGCCAGTTCGCGCCGCCCTATTTCGTCCGCGCCTTTGGCCTGGACTATGCCACGGTCGGGCTCATCTTCGGCCTGATCGGCGGTTTTTCGGCCCTGGTCGGCACTCTGGCCGGCGGCCTCATCACCGACTGGGCGGCAAGGCGCGGGGCACGCTGGTACGCGCTGGTGCCGGCCATCGGCCTGGCCATCGCCACGCCGATCTACATCCTGGCCTACCGCCAGCCGGACTGGAAGATCGCCGCCGCCATCCTCCTCCTGCCGGGCATCTTCCACTACACCTATCTGGGACCGACCTTCGGCGTGGTGCAGAACGTGGTCGAGACCCGGCGGCGCGCCACGGCGGCGGCGGTGCTGTTCCTCTTCCTCAACATCATCGCGCTCGGCGGTGGGCCGCTCTTCACCGGCTGGATCATCGACCGCTTCGCCCAGTTCGATTTCACCCACCCCGGCGCCCATCACACTCTAAGGTCATTGGTGACCTCGTTTGGCGACCACGGCGCCCCCGCGCCGGCCAGGTTCGCCGCCCAGTGCCCCGGCGGCGCGGCGCCGCCGGCTTCGGCGGCCACCCTCGCCCTCCACTGCAAGGCCGCCGAGATCGCCGCCACCCGCCAGGGCCTTCTGGTCACCGTCTGCTTCTACGCCTGGGCGGCGTTCCACTATCTGCTGGGCTCGTTCGGACTGGCCCGCCAACTTGGCGCGGCGGCGGCCGAGCGAAAGGCGCGGGAGGCGTGAGGGGACCTTCCGGAGAGCCGGGGCGAGGCCGCACGGGGCCGGGCGCGATGGTGAAAAATCCACGCGTCGCGGCGATCGGTGGAGGCCTCGCCATGGATTTCGCGAACGACTCTTGGCGATGGTCTCCAGGACGCGGAAGGTTGGCCCACGCCGACTTGCGGGCCATCTTCCCGCTGGCGCGGGTTCGTGGCCGGGCTTTTAGAGGATGACGCCGCGCCCATGAACGCCGTCGAGATCGAGGAAGCGGTATCGGATCTCGCCGCCGCGCCGTTCGAGGCCCGAGCGTTTCCGTTCGCCTTCCTGACCGCGTTCGGGAACAAGGCGGTGACCGTCCAGCGGCTGCGCGCCGGCTCGGGCAATACCTCGGACATCGAGGGTGGGGTCCTCCAGCGCAACAACGTCCACATGGCCGTGTGCCCCGAAGGCGCCGTCGGCGAGACCCTGGCGGCCCTGCGCGCCAGCCCGAAGACCGCGGCCAACAAGGTCAAGTTCATCCTCGCCACCGACGGGATCGTGCTGGAGGCGGAGGAGCTGGCCTCCGGCGAGCCGCTCGCCTGCCCCTATCCTGAGTTCGCCGACCACTTCGGCTTCTTCCTGCCCCTGGCCGGCATCTCGACGGTCAGGCAGATCAAGGACAACCCGGTCGACATCAAGGCCACCGGGCGGCTCAACAAGCTCTATGTCGAGCTCTTGAAGGACAACCCAGACTGGGCGACGGCGGAGCGCCGGCCCGAGCTGAATCGGCTCATGGCGCGGCTGATCTTCTGCATGTTCGCCGAGGACACCGGCATTTTCCCCGATGGCCAGTTCACCCGAACCGTCGAGCAGATGAGCGACGGCGCCAACACCCACGAGGTGATCGCCGAGCTGTTCCGCGCCATGGCGACCCCGGCCGACCGGCGCGCCGACGCTGGCCTCCGGCCCTGGGCCGACCGCTTCCCGTTCGTGAACGGCGGCCTCTTCGAGGGAGCCGGCGGCTGCCCCCGGTTCAGCCGCACCGCCCGCGCCTATCTGCTGCGCGCCGCCGCCCTCAACTGGCGCGAGATCAACCCCGACATCTTCGGCTCGATGATCCAGGCGGTGGCCGACGACGACGAGCGCGGCGATCTGGGCCTGCACTACACCAGCGTGCCGAACATCCTCAAAGTGCTCAATCCGCTGTTCCTCGACGACCTGCGCGCGGCGCTGGAGGGCGCCGGCGACAGCGTGCGAAAGCTCAAGGCCCTGCGCCGCCGTATCGCCGCCATCCGCGTCTTCGATCCGGCCTGCGGCTCGGGCAACTTCCTGGTCATCGCCTACAAGGAGATGCGGGCAATCGAACATGAGATCGCGCGGCGCTTGGGCGACACGCCGAAATCCTGGATCAAGCTCGACAACTTCTTTGGCATCGAGATCAAGAGCTTCGCCGCCGAGATCGCCCGCCTGGCCCTGCTGATCGCCGAATTCCAGTGCGATTGCCTGTACATCAACCAACAGGTGGCGCGGTCCATGGTGTTGCCCCTGCACAAGACAGGGCAAATCCGTGTTGGCAACGCGCTGCGCCTGAACTGGCTGGAGGTCTGCCCGCCGGCGGGGCGGACGGTGGTGGAGGAATACGACCTCGCCGGCCCGACCGGGCGGCTGGCGCTGGAGACCGGGCTGGACGGGGCCGACGAGCCGGAGACCTACATCTGTGGGAATCCGCCTTATGTCGGCAGCAAGTGGCAAACCGAAGCTCAACGGGCAGACCTCGCCGCAATATTCCACGGCCGGTCCAGAACATTTCGAACGCTCGATTATGTCAGCGGCTGGTTTCTGAAGGCGGCCGACTATGTGGTGGCGCAGCAAGCCAGGGCGGCGTTCGTCTCAACTAACTCGATCTGCCAAGGAGAACAGGTTGCGCAGCTTTGGCCGGTGATCTTCAGTCAGAACGTCCACATCAATTTCGCGCACCAGTCGTTCAAATGGCACAACCTCGCCGCGCACAACGCGGGGGTGACGGTTGTGATTGTCGGAGTGCGTTCACGCCGTTCCACTGGAGCTAGCATCCTCTACGACGGAGACATCGCGCGGATCGTTTCCGGCATCAGTCCCTATCTGGTCGCCGGTGACGAGGTCATCGTCGAAAAGCGCCGAGAGCCGTTGAGTCCGCGCGCATCGATGCGCTTCGGCAACCATCCCTATTATGCGACCGATCTCATGCTCTCGACGACCGAGGTGGGGAGTCTTCTGGCGCGCGAGCCGGCGGTCGCGCGATTTTTGAGGCCTCTCTACGGCTCACAGGAGTTTGTCGCCAGCACGCCCCGAGTTTGCGTCTGGGTTGAAGATCGAGATGCGCCAGCCGCCAGTGCGCTACCCGCGCTCTCGGAAGCATTTTCACGCGTGCGCATGAAACGCTTGGCGACCGCCAACGACGCAGCCGCCCAGGCGCTCGCGACAACGCCATACCGCTTTCGCGACCAGGCGGTGGCGATCAAATCGACCATTATTGTGCCCCGCGTCACCTCGGAGCGACGTGAAGTGCTTCCCGTCGGTCTGTTGAGTCCACGCGCGATCGTCCAAGATCGGGCTTTCGCCCTCTACGACGCCCCGCTCTGGAACATGGCGCTGATCGCCTCGCGCCTGCATTGGGTGTGGATCGGCACGGTCTGCGTGCGGCTGGAAATGCGGTTTTCCTACTCCAACACCCTCGGCTGGAACACCTTTCCGGTCCCGCCGCTCACCGAGAAGAACAAGGCCGACCTGACGCGTTGCGCCGAGGACATCCTGCTGGCGCGCGAGGCGCATTTTCCGGCCACCATCGCCGATCTCTACGATCCCGAGGCCATGCCCGACGACCTGCGCCACGCCCACGAGCGCAACGACGAGACCCTGGAGCGCGTCTACATCGGCCGGACGTTTCGCAACGACACCGAGCGGCTGGAAAAGCTGTTCGATCTCTACGTCAAGATGACCGCCGCCGCCCCGCCGAAAGCCAAGGCGGACCGGGCGGCGAAGACTCATGAATCCGGGAACAGCAGGGCCTCGTAGTCCCGCGCGCCATGCAGGATGTGGAGGATCTCGATCCGGGCCTCGCCGACGCGATAGAAGATCAGATAGTCGCCATGAACGCGGCGGCGAATTCCTTGGTGTTCGAACCGGGGAACCAACGGAAAGGCCAGCCGCGCGCCGGCGAGCGACGTCGCCTTTTCGCGGAGTTCGTCGACGAAGGAAATGGCGCGCCCAGGATTGTCCCGCGCGATGAAGTCGGCGATCTTCCTCGAGGTCGTTCGCGGCCCGCGAGGTGAAGAGGATCCTCACGTCATGCCGCGCTCGACGCCCATGGCCGCGTATTTGGCGTGAAGGCGGTCGAACACCTCATCCGCGTCGGTCAGGCGGCGGGCGTCCACGTCCGCCAGACCGCGCGCTATCGCCGCGTCGAGCGAGGAGAGGCGGCGTTCCCGCTCTTCCATCAGGCGCAGAGCATCACGCATCACTTCGCTGGCGCTGTTGTAGCGTCCGCTGGCGAGCTGCTTTTTCACAAACCCCTCGAAATGATCGCCGAGGGTGTAGCTGCTGGGCATCGGGTCTCCGTTTCCGGATATCAGTTTATGATACAATGAGAACAAATCAAGGTCCGCTCCGACAGATGGGCAATGGGCGGAGGCGGACATTCGCGCTAGGCTTGGCCGCATGACCACGACGCCGATCATCCCTTCCGTCTCACTGCGCACCGGCCGGACCGGCGCCTCGACCAGGGCCAACGAGATGGGCATGCGCGCCATGCAGGAGCGCGCCTTTGAGCGGCGCGGCGAGCGGTATCTGCTGATCAAGTCGCCGCCGGCGTCCGGCAAGTCGCGCGCCCTGATGTTCATCGCGCTCGACAAGCTGCACAACCAGGGCGTCGCCAAGGCGATCGTCGTGGTCCCCGAACGCTCCATCGGCGGCAGCTTCGCCGACGAGCCGCTGTCGAGGTTCGGCTTCCATTGGGATTGGACGGTCAAGCCGCAATGGAACCTGTGCAACGCGCCGGGCATCGACGAGCCGCGCGTCGCGAAATCCAAGGTCAAGGCGGTCGGCGAGTTCCTGGCCGGCGACGACAAGGTGCTGGTCTGCACCCACGCCACCTTCCGCTTCGCGGTGGACGAGCTGGGGGTCGAGGCGTTCGACGACTGCGTGATCGCGGTGGACGAGTTCCACCATGTCAGCGCCAACCCGGACAACCGGCTGGGCGCGCAACTGGCCCGGCATCGCCCGCGACAAGGCGCACATCGTGGCCATGACCGGCTCTTACTTTCGCGGCGACGCGGCAGCGGTGCTGAGCCCGGAGGACGAGGCGCGGTTCGTGACCGTGACCTACACCTACCACGAGCAGCTCAACGGCTACGACCACCTGAAGTCGCTGGAGATCGGCTATTTCTTCTATTCGGGCAGCTATTTGGGCAGCATCATGAAGGTGCTGGACCCCGGCCTGAAGACCATCGTCCATATCCCCAACGTCAATTCTCGCGAGAGCACCGCCGACAAGATACGGGAAGCCAACGAGATCATGGACGCCCTGGGGACCTGGGAGGGCGAGGATCCGGTCACCGGTTTCCACCTGATCCGCCGGCGAGGCGGCGGTTTGCTCAAGATCGCCGATCTGGTGGAGGACGATGGCGCCAGGCGCGACCGGGTCGTCACCGCCCTGAAGGACCCGGCCCATCGCGGCGACCGCGACCACGTGGACATCATCATCGCGCTGGGCATGGCCAAGGAGGGGTTCGACTGGATCTGGTGCGAGCACGCGCTCACCGTCGGCTACCGCTCCAGCCTGACCGAGATCGTCCAGATCATCGGCCGCGCCACCCGCGACGCGCCGGGCAAGCCGCTGGCCCGCTTCACCAACTTGATCGCCGAGCCGGACGCCAGCCAGGAACTGGTCGTCGACGCCTTGAACGACACGCTGAAGGCCATCGCCGCCAGCCTGCTGATGGAGCAGGTGCTGGCGCCGCGGTTCGATTTCACGCCGAAGAACGCCGGTCCGAAAGAGGGTTTCGACTATGGGCCGGGAGGCTACCACGGCGAGAAGACCAACGTCGGCTTCAACGAGGCGACCGGCCAGGTCCACATGGAGATCAAGGGCCTGGCGCCGCCGCGAAGCGTCGAGGCCAGGCGCGTCTGCAGCGAGGACCTGAACGAGATCATCACCGCCTTCGTGCAGGACAAGACGGTGGTGGAGCGCGGCGTCTTCGACGACGAGACGGCGCCGCAGGAGCTGACCATCCAGCGCATGGGCAAGATCGTGAAGGACCGGTTCCCCGAGCTGACCGAGGAGGACCAGGAGGCGGTGCGCCAGCACGCCGTCGCCGCCCTCAATCTGACCCAGAAGGCCAAGGCGCAAGCCGCGGCGGGCGATGGAGAGATCAAGGGCGGCACGGCTTTCGTCGATGGCGTGCGCCGGTTCGCGCTCAGCGTCCGCGACCTGGATATCGACCTGATCGACGGCATCAATCCCTTCGAAGCGGCCTACGCCGTGCTGGCCAAGTCGATGAACGAGCGGATGCTCAAGCAGGTCGAGGCGGCGATCGCCGGCAAGCGCGCCGGCATCCCGATCGAGGAGGCGCGCGAACTGGCCAAGCGGGCGCGCCGGTTCCAGCAGGAGCGCGGCCGGTTGCCTTCCCTCAATTCGCAAGATGCGTGGGAGCGGCGGATGGCCGAGGGCATCGAGGTTCTGCGGCGTCACGTGGCGCGGTCGGCCGATGACTGAGCTCAACGACCGGGAACTGCTGGAGGAGCTCGGCGTCGAGGTCGAGGGCAAGAAGGGGGCGACGCGGACGCCGCGCGAGGAGCGCATCGTCGCCGGCTTCGAGGACATCCTGAAGTTCGTGGACGAGCACGGCCGACCGCCCCGCCACGGCGAGGACCGCGACATCTTCGAGCGGCTCTACGCCACGCGGCTGGATCGCATCCGCGCCCAGGCTGATTGCCGCGAACTGGTCGGCCGCCTGGACACCCACGGCCTGCTGTCGGACGCGGCCGGGGTCGAGGAGACCGGCGCCCCATTCATCGACGATGCCGCCCTCCTGGCAGACCTGGGCGTCGCTCCCGCCCCGCAAGACGACATAACCAAGCTGACGCACGTGAAGTCGCGGGAAGAGATTCGCGCGACCGAGGAGATCGCCACCCGCGAGAGGTGCGAGGATTTCGCGGCGTTCGAGCCGCTCTTCGAGGCGGTCCGCAAGGACCTGGAGGCGGGCGTGCGAGAGGCGCGGCGCTTTGGCGAGAACGCCGCGAT
>JBPCMA010000048.1:0-21147 GCA_051002715.1 Caulobacteraceae bacterium | reverse complement strand
CGACGCCTACGCTTCGGCCACCTTGTACGACGCGACGAAGCAATTCGGCGCGGGCCTGGGCGATCGATCTTGCATGGCCCTGGGCATCGCCACGGGCCTTCCCGTAATTACGACCGACCGCGACTGGGGCAAAGTCGCCATCGCCGGGCTGACGGTGATCCTCGCGCGCAGCTGAGGATTTCGTCACGTTGATGTTTGCGGGCCGCACTTGCAATGGGGCATGAAACGAGGAACACCGCGCATGGGAGAAACGGCGGCAACGATGCCCGAACCCATTTCCCAGACAGGCTCCGTTCTGGCGGTCAGCCGCGGCGCCCGCCATGGCCTGGGCAAGGCGAACGCGGCGGCAATCGCCCTGGTGGCGGGCCACGGCGTGGAGGGTGACGCCCACGCCGGGGCCACGGTCCAGCACCTCTCCCGGCTGGCCCTGCACGCGGCGTCGCCCAATTTGCGGCAGGTGCATCTGATCCACGCCGAACTGCACGACGAACTGGCCGCCGCCGGTTTCGCCGTCGGGCCCGGTCAGATGGGCGAGAACATCACCACTCGCGGCCTCGATCTTCTGGGCCTGCCAACGGGGGCGCGGCTGCGCCTGGGGGCCGAGGCGGTGGTGGAGGTCACCGGCCTTCGCACGCCATGCTCTCAACTAGACGGGCTGCAAAAGGGCCTGATGGCCGCCACCCTTGGGCGCGACGGCGCGGGCCGGCCGGTGCGCAAGGCCGGGGTGATGGGAATCGTGCTGGCCGGCGGCGAGGTTCGGCCGGGCGACGCGATCGCGGTCGAAGTCCCCTCCCCGCCATTTCGCTGGCTGAAACCGGTGTAGATCCGTCGCCTGGTCTCGCGTCGGCCGGCGGGCGGCGCTAACAACAAAACGGGAGAGGAGAATCGCCATGCAACAATCCAACCGGAAATCGAACCATCGTCGGCGCCCGGGCGTCCTGTGCGCTTTCACGGTCGCGTTCGCCGCGGCGGGAGGGGGAGTCGCCTGGGCGGCGCAGCCGCTGCCCAATTCCATGGCCGCCCTGGGCGATTCGATCACCCGGGCGTTCACCGACTGCGGCACGGTGGGCGATTGCCCCTACGAATCCTGGTCGACCGGCGGCGACCCGGCCGTCGACAGCCAGTATCTGCGCCTCCTGGCGATCGATCCGGCGATCAGCGGCAATACCTACAATGTCGCGGTCAGCGGCGCGAAGGTGGACGCCCTGGCGGGCGAGGCGGCGGCGGCCGTCACCGACAACGTCGACTATCTCACCATCCTCATCGGGGCCAACGACGCCTGCACCGATACGGTGGCCGACATGACGCCGGTGACGACGTTCCGGGCCGACTTCAAGCAGGCGCTGGATGCGGTCTCGACCGGTCTGCCCAAGGCCCGCGTCTTCGTGTCCAGCATCCCCGACGTCTATCGATTGTGGCAGTTGGCCAGCCCCATCCCTCAGGCCCGTGCGGTGTGGAAGCTCGCCAAGATCTGCCAGTCGCTGCTGGCCAACCCGCTGTCGATGAAGCCGGCCGACCAGGCGCGCCGCCAGGCCGTGCTGCAGCGGGTGATGGACTACAACACCCAGATGCAGGAGGAATGCGCCCTCCACGCCCATTGCAAGTTCGACGGCGACGCGGTGTTCAACCACCGCTTCTCTCTGAGCGATATCGGCACGATCGACTATTTCCATCCCAGCGTGCAGGGGCAGACCACGCTCGCGCGCGTCACCTGGCGGGCCGGTTTCAACTTTTAGGAGGGAGCGGCGGGTTAGACCCTAACCGGCGATGCGCACAGGCAGCTTCTCGTAGCCCTTCACGAAGCTGGACAGCACCCGCCGGGGCTCGCCGACCACCTCGATGCGCGCCCAGCGTTTGAGGATTTCCTCCCACACGATGCGCAGCTGCATCTCGGCCAGGCGGTTGCCGACGCAGCGGTGGATGCCAAAGCCGAACGACAGGTGCTGGCGCGGGCGCGGACGGTCGATGATGAAGGCGTCAGGATTGTCGATCGCCGTCTCGTCGCGGTTGCCCGAGACGTACCACATGACCACCTTGTCGCCCTTCCTGATCGTCTTGCCGGCCAGTTCGAAGTCGGCCAGGGCGATGCGGCGCATGTGGGCCAGCGGGGTCTGCCAGCGAATGATCTCGGGCACCATGCTGACGATGAGATCAGGATTGTCCCGCAGCTTTTGATATTGTTCGGGATTCTCGTTCAGGGCCAGCAGGCCGCCGGTGATCGAGTTGCGGGTGGTGTCGTTGCCGCCGACGATGAGCAGGATCAGGTTGCCCAGGTATTCCATGGGTTCCATGTCCCGGGTGGCGTCGGCGTGAGCCATCATCGAGATCAGGTCGGGGCGCGGCTCGGCGCCCACCCGCTCGTTCCACAGCCGCACGAAATAGTCGGCGCACTCCATCAGCTCGGCGCGGCGGGCGTCTTCCGACTCGACGACGCCCGAGGCTGGGTTGGCGGTGGCCACGTCCGACCAGCGGGTCAGCTTGCGGCGGTCCTCCCAGGGAAAATCGAACAAGGTGGCCAGCATCTGGGTGGTCAGCTCGATGGAGACCTGATCGACCCAGTCGAAGGTTTCGCCCACCGGCAGGCCGTCCAGGATATTGCACAGGCGCTCGCGGATCAGCGGCTCCAGATTGGCCAGGTTGTGCGGCGAGACGATGGGGCTGACCGCCTTGCGCTGGGCGTCGTGCTTGGGCGGATCCATGGCGATGAACATCGGCAGCTTGAAGTCTTCGTCCTGGTTGACGATGGTGATGCCGCCCTGGGAGGAGAAGACGCCGTGGTTGGTGTCCACGGTCATGATGTCGGCGTAGCGGGTCACCGACCAGTAGGGACCCTGCTCGTGCCCGGTGGTGTAGTGGACCGGATCCTCGGCGCGGATGCGCTCGAAGAACGGCCACAGGGTGTTGTCGCGGAACCGCTCGGGCATGGCCAGTTCGATCTCATCGAGCGGGGTGGCGTAGGCCTCCGCCCTGGCGTTCCCAAGGATATCGCCCGCGCCGTCGGCCATGGTGTCTTCTCCCCGCCCTTAAGGACCCTTGCGCTCGAAGGCGGCGCTGAGGATCAGCTTCACCTCGTCGCCGACCATCGGCACGTATTTGGGGACGCCGAAGTCGCTACGCTTGATCTCGCCGGTGGCGTCGAACCCGGCGGTGTAGGCGTGGCTCATCGGATTGGCTCCCGCGCCGTGGAACTGGACCTGCAGGGTTACCGGGCGGGTGACGCCGTGCAGAGTGAGATCGCCGACGATCTGGCCCTGGCCCGGGCCCGTCACGCTGAGCTGGCGCGACTTGAAGGTGATGGCCGGGAACTTAGCGGCGTCGAACCAGTCGGGTCCCTTGAGCTCGGCGTCCAGGGTGGAATTGGTCGTCGTGACGGAACCGGTCGGCACACTCACCTCGACCGAGCTGGCCGCCGGGTGGGCCGGGTCGATCCTGGCGGTTCCGGAAGCATGGGTGAAGTCGCCATACCAGGTGGAAAACCCCAGGTGCGACAGGCTGAACA
Source organism: Caulobacteraceae bacterium (assembly GCA_051002715.1). Classification (GTDB taxonomy): domain Bacteria; phylum Pseudomonadota; class Alphaproteobacteria; order Caulobacterales; family Caulobacteraceae; genus Acaudatibacter. The sequence continues at coordinate 17,648 of JBPCMA010000048.1, read as the reverse complement.
GGATGCGGGTGTGGACCGGCTCGATGGCATAGTCGCCGGCCTTCACCGCCGAAAAATCGCGGCTGGCTGTGGGCGGCGCCGGCTGGGCGTGGGCGGAGGCAGCCAGCAGCGCCAGAGCGGCGGCGCAGCCGAGGGCGGCTTTGATCGGGTTCATGGTTGGACTCCGAGGCTTCGGGGGCGACAAGTTTTGTAGAACGGCCCTCTCGGCGCGGCAACCGCCGTCTACGAGGCCGCCGCCGCGTCGAACCGGGCTTCCAGCCAGGGATTGACGCCCCGGCAGCGATCCACGACGTGGCGGGCCCAGGCGAGATATTCCGCCTTGCGCGCCGCCGCCCAACCCACCGGCGGGCTGGCGGCCAGGGCGCGCAGATTAGAGGTCTTGTCGGCGATCTTGATGATCTTGGCGCCCACCGAAGCGTCGCCGGCGTGTTCGACCTGCAACCGCTTGCGCTCGGCTTTTTCCAGCGACTTGTCGTCGGTGACCTCGCGCACGAGACCGGCCACGCGCGGGCCGAACAATGCGGCCAGTTCCTCGAAGCTGGTCGCGGTGTCCTCCACCGTGTCGTGCAGGATCGCGGCGATCACCAGGTCGGCGTCGGCGCCGCCGGTCGCCTCGGCCACCAGCCGAGCCACCTCGGTGAGATGATTGATGTAGGGTTCGGCCGCTTCGCCCTTGCGCCGCTGGCCGGCGTGCCGCGCGGCGGCGAAATCGTAGGCCCGCGCCAGCTTCTCGATATCGTTCATGGCGCGCGCGTCCCTAGAGCCTGTTCCGATCGGGTTGAAACAATCCGATCGGAGAAACAGGCTCTGTCTTAAGCATTTGAGCGCTTTCTGGTCGCAAAACCAGTTCCCACTTTTGCGACAAAGCGCTCAAGCCTCGAATCGCTGCTAAATGCCGCCATGCCCAAGGCCGCGCAAGCCACCCTCCCCCTTGAAGACGACGCCCTGGCGCCGGCCCACCCGGCCTCGGCCTACTCGGCCAAGGACATCGAGGTGCTGGAGGGTCTGGAGCCGGTGCGCAAGCGGCCGGGCATGTATATCGGCGGCGTCGACGAGCGGGCCCTGCACCATCTCTTCGCCGAGGTGCTCGACAACGCCATGGACGAGGCGGTGGCCGGCCACGCCAAGGTCATCGAGGTGAGCCTGGACGCCGAGGGCGCCCTCACCGTCAAGGACGACGGGCGCGGCATGCCGGTCGACCCGCACCCCAAATTCCCCGGGAAATCCGCCCTCGAAGTGATCATGACCGTCCTCCATTCGGGCGGCAAGTTTTCCGGCAAGGCCTATGAGACCGCCGGCGGTCTGCACGGGGTGGGCGTCTCGGTGGTCAACGCCCTTTCCGAGCGGGTGGAGATCGTCGTCTGGAAGGACGGCTTCGAGTGGCGCCAGGTGTTCTCGCGCGGCAAGCCGGTGTCGCGCTTGGAGCGGATCGGACCGAGCCGCCGGCACGGAACCCAGCTCACCTTCACCCCCGACCCGGTGATCTTCGGCGAGGACGTGGCCTTCCGCCCCGCCCGCCTCTACCGCATGGCCCGGTCCAAGGCTTACCTTTTTCGGGGCGTGGAAATCCGCTGGCGCTGCGCGGCGGAGCGGATTTCCGACCAGACTCCCGCCGAGGCAGTCTTCAAGTTTCCCGGCGGCCTGGCCGATTTCCTGGCCGAGAACACTCAAGGCATCGAGACCGTCACCCCCGAACCCTTCGCCGGTCGCGTCGAGCGCCAGGGGGAGGCGGGGGCGGTGGAATGGGCGGTGGCCTGGACCCCGGCCGGCTTTGGCGAGGCCGACGGCTTCATGCGCTCCTATTGCAACACCGTGCCGACGCCGGAGGGCGGGACGCACGAGGCGGGCCTGCGGGCGGTGCTGACCCGCGGCCTCAAGGCCTACGCCGACCTCACCGGGGAAAAGCGCGCCGCCGCCGTCACCGCCGACGACGTGACAGCCCAGGCCGGCGCCCTGATCAGCGTCTTCGTCAAGAACCCGCAGTTCCAGGGCCAGACCAAGGAGCGCCTCTCCTCCATCGACGCCCAGCGCCTGGTCGAGGCGGCGCTTCGCGATCCCTTCGACCATTGGCTGGCCGCCCAGCCCAAGGCGGCCGGCGCCCTCCTGGCCTTCGTCATCGAGCGCGCCGAGGAGCGGCTGAAACGGCGCAAGGACAAGGAGGTCGCCCGCGCCTCGGCCACCCGCAAGCTGCGCCTGCCCGGCAAGCTCGCCGACTGTTCGGAAAAGGGGGCCGAGGGAACCGAACTCTTCATCGTCGAGGGCGACAGCGCCGGCGGTTCGGCCAAGCAGGCGCGCGACCGGCGCACCCAGGCGATACTGCCCCTGCGCGGCAAGATCCTCAACGTCGCCTCGGCCACCGCCGACAAGACCGGGGCCAACAAGGAGCTGGCCGACCTGATGCTGGCCCTGGGCGCCCACGGCGGGGCGCGCTACCGCGACGAGGATCTGCGCTACGAACGCATCGTCATCATGACCGACGCCGACGTGGACGGCGCCCACATCGCCTCCCTGCTGATCACCTTCTTCTGGCGGACCCTGCCGGACCTGGTGCGGGCCGGGAAGCTCTACCTGGCCCTGCCGCCCCTCTACCGCCTGAGCCACGGCGGCCAGACCGCCTACGCCCGCGACGACGCCCATCGCGACGAACTTCTGGCCACCCTCTTCAAGGGCAAAAAACCGGAAATCGGCCGCTTCAAGGGCCTGGGCGAGATGATGCCGGCCCAGCTCAAGCAGACCACCATGGACCCCCGCACCCGCGCCCTGGCCCGCGTCACTCTGCCGGACGCCGAGGCGGCGGTGGAGAACCTGGTCGAGACGCTGATGGGCCGCAAGCCGGAACTGCGGTTCAAGTTCATCCAGGAGAACGCTGCATTCGCGGCGGCGGACGTGGATGTTTGAGGCGGGGCGGTCAACAGTCCGGCGATTTTGACGGGGCGCGCTTGGCGGTTTTTGGCGGAAATTGGCGGGAAATAGCGGGGAAATGGCGGGAAATGGCGGTTTTCGACGGTCGAAAGGCGACCGGCCGGCCGCATCGATCAACGCTAACATTTTGTTTTTATTCATTTTCTTAAAAATGGCGGTCACGCACGCAGGGTTTATTCGAGCCTTGCCCGCAGGTTAATTGCATATTGCAATTTCCCCGAGAAAAAGTCAAGCGCCTCGCGAAGGCCGGATGGCTTCCCGCCACGCCCAGACCGTGCTAATTTCTTACTCGATTACGATCGATCCGCGATTGGCCCGACCATGCCAGACACCACCACCCTCTCGGCGAAATTCCAGATCTCGATCCCCAAGGCGGTGCGTGTCGCGCACCGGTGGCGGGCGGGACAGCGGTTCGCCTTCATCCCCAGCGGGGCGGGGGTTATGCTGGTTCCGGCGCCGGAACCGGATGAGCTGGCGGGTATCGCCAGAGGCGCGAAGGCCGAAAGCTACCGCGACCGCGACGACCGGTTCTGATGCGCCTGGTCGATACGTCGGCGTGGATCGAATGGCTGATAGACTCACCGACGGGCAAGGTCGTGGCCGGCTCGATCCCGGAGCGGGAGGCGTGGCTGGTTCCGACCATCGTCCAGCTCGAACTGGCGAAAGCTGACCCGCGAGATCGGTGAAGACAGAGCCAACCCGGTACTGGCCTTCACTCAGACCTGCCGCGTCGTCCCGCTGGACACCCGAACCGCGCTGTCGGCGGCGGAGCTTTGCCGCACGCTCAAGCTGGCGACGGCGAACGCCGTCGTCTACGCCACCGCCCTGGCCCATGGCGCCGACCTGCTGACCTGCGACGCGCACTTCGACGGGCTGACCGGCGCCCTGTTCATTCCCAAGATCGCCGCCTGACGCCCGATATTCAGAGCACCGCCCGCCGCCCCGCCCACGGCGCCACGCGCTCCAACTGGCCGGCCAATCGAAACAGCGTCGCCTCGTCGGCCGGGCGGCCGACGAACTGGACGCCGATCGGCAAGTCCCCGGCGCTCCAGGCCAGGGGGACGGTCATGGCCGGCTGGCCGGTGAGGTTGAAGGCCTGGGTGTTGGGCATGAAGGCGAACAGGCGCTTCCCGTAGCCCGCCAGATCGGGCGGATCGCCGCGCAGCCAGCCGATCGGCGGGGGCGGTCGGCCCAGCGTCGAAAGCAGGAGCACGTCGTGGCGCTGGAAGAAGGCGGCGACCGTCCGGCCGAAGGCGTGGGCGGTCTGGACCGCCTGGATGTAGCGGGCGCCGCTCACCCCCAGACCGCTCCGGTAGAGGGCCCAGGTGACATCCTCGACCTCGCCCTCGGCGATCGGCCGGCCGCGGCGGGCCGCCTCGCTCTCCAGGGCGGCGGCGACGTTGGCGGCGACCACCGCCCCGGCGGCGTCCTTGACCGCCTGCCGGTCGCCCGGAAGGCTCGCCTCCTCGACTTGGTGGCCGAGCGATTCGCAGAGCCTGGCGGCGGCCCGCACCGCCTCGGCGCACTCCGGGTCGATTTCGTCGGAGGCCAGGGCCTGGGTGGTGAAGGCGATGCGCAGGGCGCCGGGATCGCACCCGACCTCCTCGGCGAACGGGCGGGCGGGCGGATCGAGCCAATAGGGATCGCCCGGCGCCGGGACGCAGGCCGCGTCCAGCAGGGCGGCGCTGTCGCGCACCGAGCGGGTGACGGCGTGGTGGATCGAGAAGCCGGCCCATCCCTCGTCGGCCGGGGCGAAGGAGACGCGGCCGCGCGAAGGCTTGAGGCCGAACAGGCCGCAGCAGGCGGCCGGGACGCGGATCGAGCCGCCGCCGTCGCTGGCGTGGGCGCCCGGGACCATGCCGCCGGCCACCGCCGCCGCCGCCCCGCCCGACGAGCCGCCCGGGGTGCGCTGGAGATCCCAGGGATTGCGCGCGGGGCCGAACAGGGCCGGCTCGGTCACCGGCTCGAGGCCGAACTCGGGGGTGTTGGTCTTGCCGAAGATGACGAGGCCGGCCCGCCGGTAGGCCGCGACGAGGGCGCTGTCGGCGGCGGCGACATTGTCCGCCAGCAGCCGCGAGCCGGCGGTGGTCGCCGTCCCCTTCACCTGAACGCCCAGATCCTTGATCAGGAAGGGAACACCGCCCAGCGGGCCCGTCGGCGCGCCGTCCTTCACCGCCGCGCGGGCCTCGTCCGCCATGAGCCGCGTCACCGCGTTCAGCTTCGAATCGACCGCCTCGGTCCGCGTCAGAGCCGCCTCCAGCGCCTCGGCGGCGGACACCTCGCGGCGGGCGACGAGGTCGGCCAGGCCCACGGCGTCATGGCTGAGATAATCGGATTGGTTCATGGCGCGCTCTCGCCTATCCTGCCCGGCGGGCCATCAGGCCCCGCGTTGGATCACCATAGCCGGGCGGCGGGGATGATCGCCATCACCGAGGATATATTCCTCGACGAAAACGAGCTGGCCTTCAGCTTCATCCGCGCCTCCGGCCCCGGCGGCCAGAACGTCAACAAGGTCTCCACCGCGGTGCAGATGCGTTTCGACGCGCGGCGCTCGCCATCGCTCCCCGACGAGGTGAGCGCGCGCCTGCAGAAGCTGGCCGGCTCGCGCCTGACCCTGGATGGGGTGATCGTCATCACCGCCCGCCGCCACCGCGGCCAGGAGCGCAACCGCGCCGACGCGGTGGAGCGGCTCGTCGCCCTGATCGCCCGGGCCGCCGCGGCGCCGGTCAAGCGCCGGCCGACGCGGCCAACCAAGGCCTCGAAGGAGCGCCGCCTGGAGGTCAAATCGCGGCGGGCGGGGGTGAAGGCGCGGCGCGGCCGGCCGACCGACGGCGAGTAGAGATTGCGTTCCCACTTTCGCGACAAAGCGTTCTAGCGCGGGACGCCCTTTTTCATGGCAATGGCGATGCCGCGGCCCAAGGCGCTCCGTCCGGCGTCGCGCAGATCGCCAAGACGGGTCGGCGTCTCGATGTCCGGCTTCAAACCCACGGCCTGGATGCCAAAGGGACGGTCGCGACTTGGCGCGAACCGCTCGGCCGCGACACGATCGACGAAACGGGCTTCGGCCATTTCGCCGGGGCGCCACTCGCCGGTCGGGTCGAATATCGTGAAGTTGCCGCTGATGAGCAGGTTGTAGCCGGATGAGCCCAGGGGAAATCCCTTGCTGGCATAGTCGCGCCCACCGCCGGCGCCGACCGACCTCTCGCCGATGACCAGGGCGCCGGACGCCCACATCCATGCGGCCATCAGCTCGCCGGCGGAACGCAGTCCCGCATCCGTCAGGACGATGACGGGCTTGGCGGATCGCACCTGGCCGCAGCTTCCATCTTCGGGTTCCGTTTCGAGGCGGATCGCGCCGGCCTTGCCGGTGGAGAAGACGTCGTAGGTTCTCGGCGGCGCTTTCCCCGTCAGGGCCCAGGCGAACAGGCGGGCCTCTCGCCCGAAGCCGCCCAGGTTGCCGCGAAGATCGACGACCATGAGATCGGACCCGCCGGCAATGGCGTCGAACTTCGCGATCAACCGACGCGTGACGGCGCAGAAGCCCGCCAGCATGGGCCGATCGGGGTCCGCGGGCGTTTCGGGGGCCGCGTCCGCCGCCGCCGTGAACACCGGGTCATACTGCGGGGCGAAGGCGCCGATGCGGATCGCGCCGACCCGATAACGTCCGAACTTCATCACCTCGGGGAGGTCCGGCGCGTTGATCGCCGCGGTCATGGATGTCGCCAGACCGTCGTCCATCGGGCGATAGGCCAACCGCACAACTCTCGCCGCGCCGTTGGCGGCCCGCACCGTTAGGCTAACCGTCTGGCCGACGCCGGCCGTTCGATGAACGACGGGGGCGCCCATCCCCAGGTCGAGCGCGGCTTCCGCTTGCCGCGACCGCGGGTTTCCACCAAACGTTACGGATGCGGCCTTGCGCAGCCATTCCGCCACCGGGACCGTGTCGACCTGGACAACTTCATCGCCCCGACGGATGCCGGCCACGCCTGGACCGAAGACGCGCCACGCGATCATGTGACCGTCGGCGGATGTCCGAAAGAGGACGCCCAGGGTCTCCGTTTTGCCGGCCTTTGGACCGGTCAGGGCGACGTGCTGATCCCCCAGGCCAATCAGCGCGGCCACCGCCTCGCGCGCCGTTGCGATCGGCGGGAGGGTCTTATGGATGGACCAAGCCGCGTCCGACCCTTCAACCTCGGCCGGGAAGTCCTGGCGGTAGCGATCGACGTAGGCCAGCGATGGATAGGCGTGACGCAGATAGGCGGTCAGGTCGTTCGTCTCGTCCTCGGCCGCGGCCGGCGCAACGCAAAACGCGAAGGCCAAGAGGCCACACACCATGATCCGAAACGTCATGTGAGCCCTTTTGCTGGATTGCTGTTCGTTTCCCTGGGAGCATCGGGCAATTCGGGCGCAAAGGACAGGCCCGCCGGTGGCGGCGGAGGTGGGGTGTTTCATCTCACGGGGCCAATGCATTAGCGTGGCGGCGAGGTTTCTCGGGGAGAGTCGAATGCGCCTTCATGTCTTGATGCCGATCCTGGCCGCCGGCCTGCTCGCCGCGTGCGGCAAGAGCGGCGGGGCCGCCGGCAACGCTTCGCCGACGGCCGTTTCCGCCGCGCCGGCCCCGCCCGCGCCCGCGGCGCCCACCGACGCCCAGAAGAAGGCCGCCCTTGCCTCCCTCCCCGCCGCCTTCGGGGGCGCCGATTTCGACAACGGCGAGGTCAAGTTCGCCCTGTGCAAATCCTGCCACACCACCGCGCCGGACGGCCCCGACATGACCGGCCCCAACCTCAACGGGGTGTTCGGGCGGCGGGCGGGGACCAAGCCGGGCTTCGCCTATTCCGACGCCCTGAAGCTCTCCAAGATCACCTGGGACGCGGCCACCATCGACAAATGGATTTCCAACCCCCGCGCCGACGTGCCCGGCACCAAGATGACCTATCTGGGCCTGGAAAGCCCCAAGGACCGGATCGACCTCATCGCCTACCTCAAGCTGACGACCACGCCGAAGGGGCGGATGGGCCGCGCGCCTTAAGTCCGCGGCCTCACGCCCGGAGCACGCGGCGAGCATCGCGTTGGAGGGAATTTGGCGCGGATCGCGCGAGGCTTAGGAGCCGGGCGCGCTTGCAGCCTTGGAATGTTCGCCCCGCCCCAGCGCCGCCCGACATTCCCCCATGTCGGTTACGTCCCCATCGCCGACCCAGGCGGCGATCTGGTCCGGTCGCACCAGCGCGACAAAGCGCGCCCGTTGGAAGAACCGCGCAAGCTCCGCCGTGTCCGCGTCGAGCGGCGTCGCATCCAGCCCCTCCGCCAGCCTATCGGCTTGCGCTTGGCACTGTGCATGGAGGACGGCCGGGCCCTTGACGCCTTGAAACAGCCTGTGGCCATCGCCGTTGATGAAGTTTGGAACCCGCTTTCCGATCGGCGCCTTGCCACCTTGGAACAAGGTTGAGCGGCGATATTCGACGTCCAGCATCGACAGCCGACGGGCCATGGCGTGGGCCGAGCGGCTCATCCCGGTCAATTTTCCACCCACATTGACGATGATCTCGCGCAGAAATGTCGGTGCGGTCTCGAACCGCTCCGCATGGTCCGTAAAGGGCTGGATCTCTTGTTGAACGTAATCCCAGCGCTCCTGGGCATAGGATTCGAGCAAGGCCTCGACGTCCGCATCGGGGGATTTGATCGCGACCGCGAGCTTCCAGGCGAGGTTGTGCGCGTCCTGGATACTTGAATTCATGCCTTGGCCCCCGGCGGGCTATTGAGATGAGCCGCATCGCCGGCGATCAAGACATTTCCAACACGAAAGCGTGGAGCGCAGCGCTGATGCTTGTGGTAGACGGCCTTCCACATCGTCTCCACGGCGGGCGCGCCGAACAGGCGCCGGGTGAGCCGATCCACATCGGCGTCGATAGTGCGATCGGTGACGCTGTCATCCACCGCGTCGGCGACAACCCTGAAGATGCCTTGGCCGAAGCGGATGGCGACCGTCAGCCCATATTCGTCCAGCAGCGCGGGCCAGAACTCTTCCTGGTCCTTCGCCGGCGGCACGCGGATATCCGCCAACAACGCGCGGGTCGGATAGGTCTTGCCGTCGAGGCCCATTCCCAGCGTGTCTCGCACGATGCCGTGGGCGCCGTCGGCCCCGACCAGGAACCGGGCCCAAAGATCGTCCTCGCTTTCCGGCGATCGGAATCGGAGGCGGACTCCTTCAGCGTCCTGTTCGAACCCGAGAGCCTCGGTGTTGAAGCGAACGTCCACGAGACCGCTCGCCCTTGCCGCCTCGAACAGGAGATGCTCCGTGCGATCCTGGGCCAAGGCGAGGGCAAAGGGCGTAGCGGTCTGGGCGGCGAGATCGGTGAAATCGAAGTGGACGATCTGTTCGCCGTCCGGAGCGTCACGCAGCCGAATGTGAGGGACGCGCGCGCCCTCGTCGAGGAAACGATCGAGCACGTCCAGTTGGTCGAATATCTCCAGCGTCCGGGGAAAGATGACGGTGGCGCGCGAATGGGGATCTAGCCGCGGTTTGCGTTCGAGGACGATACTGCCGACGCCGGCGCGCGCCAGTCCCAGAGCCAACGAGAGCCCCGTCGGTCCCGCCCCGACGATCAGTACCGGGATTCTCTCATCCAGACCCGATGGGGCATGTTCAACCATGTCTGTCTCCAAATGTCTACCGATCGATATACATCTATCAACTGGAACACATTGTCAACCCATGCTAGGAGACCCGCGACGGGAGAGAACATGTGCCTGGATCGGCGATGAGAACGGAAGGGCGGCGCCATCCGGCGCACGGCGGATACGCTCGCGGTGAAGAGGCTCGGTCCCAGATCATCGCGGTTGCGATAGGGGCGTTCGGACTGCGCGGGTACGAGGGGACATCCACCCGCTCGATCGCCGATTTGGCGGGCGTCAACACCCCAGCTCTGCAGTATTACTTCGGCGGCAAGCCGGGACTTTACCACGCCTGCGCGGAACACATTGCCAAGATTGCCTCGGCGAAACTGACGCCGGCGCTCAGGTCGGCACGACGGGCTCTGGCGCGAAATGCAGAGCCGGGGGAACTACTCCGCGAACTGCGGACGCTTCTCGCGGATATTCTCGAGATGCTGCTCGGGTCGGAGGAATCGGCGCCTTGGGCCTTGTTTCTCATGCGGGAGCAAGCTCATCCGACCGCGGCGTTCGATGTGGTCTACGGAACGATGGAGCCGGTCTTAAAGCTCTGCGCGGCTTTGATCGGCCGCATCACGGGTCGGTCGGCGGACGATCCTGAAGTCCTGATCATGGCTTTGGGTTTGTACGGTCAGGTCACATCGTTTCGCTTCAGCCACGAGGCCTTGCTTCGAACCTTGGGAACAAGAGCCGTCGGCAAGGCAGAGCTACGCCAGATCAAGACTGTCATCGCCCGCCAAGTCGAGGCGGCCCTCGCGGACGGCGCCGATCGCCGGTCGGGGCGGGAGTGAGCGAAATTTCACGGCGCGCCCCCGCCGCTGGCGATGGCGATCGGCCGTCTCCCCTCAAACAGACTACGCATCGTATCCCGGCCGCTCGCGGTCCAGGCGGCGCAGGCAGGCGGGCCAGGCCAGGGCGCCGCTCATGCCGCCGCCCGCTCCGGCGGCGACCACCGCGCGAACCGCCGCCTGGCTTTCCTCCGGGGCGATGAGGACGCCTTCGCGCCCGCACGAGAGCGCCATGACCTGCTGCTTGCAGGCCCTCTCCAGGTAGAACATGCCGATCCAGCAGTCGCCCGCCGTCTTGCCCACCGCCAGGGTGCCGTGATTGCGCAGCAGCATCACCTGTTTGTCGCCCAGGTCGGCGACCAGGCGCTCGCGCTCGTCGTGATCGAGGGCGATGCCTTCGTAGTCGTGGTAGGCGAGGCTCGGCAGGATGGCCATGGCGTGCTGGCTGAGCGGCAGCAGGCCCTCCTTCTGGGCCGCCACGGCGACGCCCTGGTCGGTGTGCAGGTGCATCACGAAGTGGGCGTCGTCGCGCGCCGCGTGGACCGCCGAATGGATGGTGAAGCCGGCCGGATTGATGAAGTGGCTGGTCTCCTGGAGAATGGCCCCGTCCAGATCGACCTTGATCAGCGACGAGGCGGTGATCTCCTCGAAGAACAGGCCATAGGGATTGATCAGAAAGTGATGCTCGGGGCCGGGAACGCGGGCCGAGATGTGGGTGTAGATCATGTCGTCCCACCCATACAGCGCCGCCAGGCGGTAGAGGGCCGCCAGATCGACCCGCGCCTTCCACTCCTCTTCCGACACCTTGCCCTTCAGCGCGGCCGAGCCCGCGAGCGATCCGTCCGCCATGGCGGTTCCTCCGACAAAGAAAATCCGTTCGGCGCGGAGAGTCGCGCCGCGGGCATTCAAGGTCAAGCGCGCTGTTGGCCGGACGCCCCCTCCGTCACTCCGCCGGCGAAAGGGGGATGAAGCCGTATTTTCGGAACACCGCCGCCGCCCGCCGCCCTTCGAGGAAGCGCAGGAACGCCGGGCCGTCCGGGTTGGCCGAGGCGGCGACCAGGGCGGCGGGGTAGAGGATTTTCGGGTGGCTGGCGTCGGGGAAGAGGCCGACGATCCGCACCTTCGGCTCGACCTTGGCGTCGGTGTCGTAGACGATGCCGAGCGGCGTCGCGCCCTGAGCCACGAAGGCCAGGGCGGCGCGCACGTTCTCGGCCGGGGCAAGCTTGTCCTCGACGCTTTCCCAGACGCCAAGCGCGGTCAAGGAAGCGCGGGCGTAACGGCCGGCCGGAACTTCCGGGCCGGCGACCGCCAGCCGTCCCGACCCCAAGGCCTGGGCCAGGGGCATCCCCCGTCCGATCCGCAATTTCACCGTCGAGTCAGCTGGCGCGATCAGGGCCAGGTGATTGGTGAGCAGGTTCCGGCGGCTGGCCGCGACGATCAGGCGGCGCGTGGCGAGATAATCCATCCAGGCGCTGTCGGCCGAGATGTAGAGGTCGGCCGGGGCGCCCTGCTCGATCTGGCGGGCGATGGCCGAGGAGGCGGCGTAGGAGAAGCGCACCGGCGTTCCGCTCCCGGCGGTGAAGGCCGCGCCGACATCGTCCAGGGCGTTCTTCAGGGAGGCGGCGGCGAACACGGTGACCGCCGCGCGAGGCTGTGGAGCGGCGACCGCGCCGGCGGGCGCGAGGGCGAGCACCGCCAGGGCGGGGAAGACGGCTCGTCGGCGAAGGGGCTCCAGCATCGGTTCACTCCACGGCGAGGATGACATGCGAGGCCTTGATCAGGGCGGTGGCCGAGCCGCCGACCTCGAGGCCCAGGGACCGGGCGCTCTGGCGGGTCACGATGGCGGTCAGGGTCTTTCCGCCGCCGAGGGCCAAGACCACCTCGCTGTTGACCGCCCCCTCCTCTATCCGGACGATCTCGCCGCGCAGGCCGTTGCGGGCCGAGGTGCGCGCCGGCGCCTCGCCGGGCGCCAGGATGACGAAGCTTGACTTGATCAGGGCCACCGCCCGCTTTCCCGGCGCGAGACCGAGCTCCTCGACGCTCTCGCGGGTGACGATGGCGACGATGCGCTGGCCATCGCCGATGTCGAGGCTCACCTCGGCGTTGACCGCGCCGTCGGTGACCTCATCGACGACGCCGGAAAGGGCGTTGCGGGCGCTGGTTTTCATGGCAAGGCTCCATAGCAAGGCGTTGATGGGCGCGCCGCCGGTCTCGCCCAGCCGCGTCTCCAGAGCCCCGAGGGCGCGGGCGAGTTCGCCTTCGACAAGGCGGAAGGCGGCGATCACCGAGCGGCCCTCGGCGGTGACGCTCGCCGCCCCGCCGCCGCGTCCGCCCGCGTGGCCGGCGACCAGGGGCCGGTCGAAGAGATTGTTCAGCGCCTGGACGGCGTCCCACGCCCCTTTGTAACTCAGGCCCTCCGCCTTGGCGGCGGCGGCGATCGAGCCATGGCCCGCGATGGCTTCGAGCAGGGCGATCCGGCGCGCCCCGACCGGGCCGGCCGAGTCTCGGCTCAACACCAGGGCGGCCGACGCGGTCATGCCCGTCCGCTCCTAGAACGCGAACTGGGAGCGCATGGAAAAGGCGTCGTAGCTCTGGCCGATCTGGGCTCCCTGCGCGGTTTGATAGAGGGCGGCGTCCGGCGAGAGGCGGTCCAGATGCACGTGCTGATAGTCGAACATGAAGCGGACCAGCGGGTTCCAGTACCAGTTGATGCCGGCGCCGATCACCCGCAGATCGCCGCCGCGGATGGCGTCGGCCGCCGGCGCCGTTCCCAGCGCGCCAGCGTGGTAGTTGAGGTCCATGTCGCTGTAACGCGCCGCCAATTCCACCGCTCCCCACGATCCGGCGGCCGGGTCGAAGGGATGGGCGACCGGCGGCCCGTCGAAGGCGGCGCTCTGGGGATTGTACTTGCGCGCCTCGCCGGTGAGGATCCAGCTTCCCTCCACATACCAGCCCTGGAAGTGGGGATCGGTGACGCCCACGCCGGTGCGTTCGACATCGAAATGCTCGTATTCGCTCTGCAGGAGGAAATTGCGCTTCTGGACGGCGAACTCCAGGCCCGCCTCGTCGGCGTGGGCGGCGGGAATGGCCCCGGTGTTGATCAGCCGCGTCCCGTCGACGCGAAGCTCCGGCGTGTTCGAGAAGGTGACGGCGCCGCTGGCCGGCGGGATGTCGGTCAGGGGCGGGCCGGCGACATTCGGCGGCGTCACCAGATAGCTGCCGTGCGCCCCGACATGGATCAGCCAGTCGGACCCGTGCAGAGGGGTGGCGGCGAGACGGCCGACCAGGCCCAGCTGATCGCCGTAGGTCTGCGGCGTGGGCGAGGCCGTGCCGGTGTTGATCACCCCGATGGCGCGGCCGGTCACCGCGAAGGAGGCCAGCCAGTGGTCGCCGTTGGCGAAGACCTCGGCGGCGGTGCGGGTGTCGCCGGCCACGAAGCCGCGGGCGATGTCGCCGGCCGCCGAACGCTCCAGCAGCGGAATGAAGCTGGTGGACCCCTGGTCCTCCAGCCCGATCGAGGGCGGGAAAGCGCCGATGCGGAACTTGAACGGCTCGAGGCCGGAATATTGCACCCACGCCTCGTAGAGCTGGCCGGCGTTTTCGACGCCCCCGCCGCTGCCGAAATCGAAGATCAGGCGATAGTCGACATCGCCGTAGGCGGTCCCGTCGAAACCGATCCGCGCCCGCCGGAAGAGATCGCCGTCCTTGAGCTGGCGGGCATGGGTGAGATCGACGTTGGTGGCCGACGCGCCGAGCGCCGGGCCGGAGCGGCGCTCATCGGTGGCGATCGGGCCGGGCGGGCTCTGATCGTAGAGGGCGGCGTCGAACTGGGCGATGCCGTGCAGGGTCAGGCTGAACCGGCCGTCGGCGCTGGCGATCACCGGCTTGCCGCCGGCGATCGAGGCGATGGCGGCGGGCGGCCCCTTGGCCGGCGGGGGCGCCGGCGGCGGGATCGTCTGGATCGCCTCGGCGGGCGCCGAACGCGCCGTCTCGAGGTCGCCGATGGCGGACGTCAGGGCCTGGATCTGCGCCGCCTCGCTCCGGTTGGCCGCCACCATGGCGCGTGCCTGCGCCTCCAGCTGGCCGATCCGCGCGTCCCGCGCGTCCGCCGCCGAGGCGGGGCTCTGTTGGGCGAGGGCGGCGCCGGACGCGCCCAGGCTCGCGGCCAGGGCCAGCGCGCCGAGCAAAAACGCCCTTGCGGAAACGGTCTCGAAAAACCCCGACATCGCCAATGCCCCGCCCGGCGCGCTCGATCAACACCCATCGAGCCGATACGTAATATAGTTTGACTACATAACGCCACCGCCCGTCCGCCGTCCATGCCTTTTGGTGGCGGAGAGGCGAAATTATGCCACGGACCATTCGGCCAGGCGGGCGGGAACGCCAGGGCTCACTGGGAGTTGGAGCCGTCAGCGCATTTCCGCCCCGAGGGAAACCCATGACCATCGACATCAATGACAAGGCCGCCGTCGAAAAGGCGATGTGGAGCGAAATCGAGGAGAGCCGCTTTGGGATGCTGGCGCCGGCCGGCTCGGACGAGCATTTCCAGCCGATGACCGCCTTCGCCGAACCGGAATCCGGCAAGCTGTGGTTTTACACCCGCGCCGACAGCGATCTGGCGCTCGCCGCCGGGAGCGGAACCTCGGCGTTGTTCGTCTTCATGGCCAAGGACCAGAAGATGCAGGCGTCCATTCGCGGCGAGCTGCGGGTGAGCCTGGATGCGCTGCACCGGGACAAATACTGGAGTTCGGTGGTGTCGGCCTGGTTCGCCAAGGGCAAGGACGACCCTCACCTGACCATGCTTTGCCTGGCCTGTCAGGAAGCCCAGGTGTGGCTGTCCGACAAGGGCGGCCTGAAGTTCGGCTGGGAAATCGCCAAGGCCAACCTCACCGGCGGCGAGCCGGATGTCGGCGGCCGGGCATCGCTAAAATTGGGCTAGGCGCGCGCGCCGGTGGCGAACACGGGCGCCATCTCCTAGATTGAGGCCTTGACCCGGACTTCGGCCCCCTCGGAGACGACCCGCGCCTTGAACCCGAAGGCGGCGCTAAAACTCCAGCGGGCCTATGCCGCCAAGCGCCGCGCCTGGGCCAAGGCGGTCGGGCGGCCCTACACCCGCGACCGCGATCCGCGCCCGCCGCCGGGCGAACTCGACGCCGCGGCCGACGAGTCCGGTTAGAAGCCCATCCCACGTTTGACAAGGCGCGCCTCTCCGCGTCTCCTTCGCGGCCCATGCCGGCGCCCCCTCCCCTTCGCCTGGCCTTCGTGGCCAGCGGGTGGGAATGGGCGGAGACCCTGGTTTACTGGGCCGACGGCGGAGCCTGTCGCGATTTGATTGGCGGCGCCGGCGGATTGTCGCGTATGTCAGTTACAACCCTCATCCGGATGGGCTCGGCAAATGACCACCAAATACCTTACCGGCTCCTATCCCGGTGGCTACACGGTGCAGGGCAGTGTCACGTCCGTCGATATCGAGTCGACGGCCTCGATCGGCGGGACCGGCATTTTCGGTCTTTACGCAAATTACGCGCTTCAGATCAATAATAACGGCATGATCGACGCTACAAGCAAGTCGGGTGTCACCATATTTCAGGCGGGCTCGAACATCGTCAACGGAATGAGTAATCGCGCTGCTCTCATTGAAGGAAGCAAGAGCGGAATTTATGCTGGCAATGCGACGGTCACCAACTTCGGAACGATCAAAGGTCTAGGCGCCCGCTACACGTCTGCCGGTATTGATCTCGGCCTCAACAGCACGGTAACCAATGGATCGTCGGCTGACACAGGCGCGCTGATTGAGGGCTATGAGGGAATCAGCGGTGTGTGGTCCACGGTCAGCAATTTTGGCTCCATCGTGGGCACGGGCGATACGGGTGTCTGGTTCTCCGCGGGCGATAATGGATCGAACAGCGTCTCGGTGGCCAACGGCTCCCAGGCAGACCTCGTGGCGCGGATCGCGGGTGTCTACGCCGGAGTCTTTCTGGGACATACCCTGGGCACGGTCACCAATTTCGGGGCAATCTCGGCCGGCGCCCGAGCGGGCGTCGCCCTGCTTTACGGCGGGTTGATCGACAATTTCGGCGCGATATCGGGCACGGGCGCCGCCAGCGCCGGGATAGAACTCGCCGGCAAGGTTAGAGTCGTCAACGGTTCGGCGCAAGATGCTACTGCTTCGATTACCGGCGTCGCCTACGGAGTTAGATCCAAAATCAGCTCGCCGACGACGATCGTGAACTATGGCGCGATTCAGGCGACGGGGGCGTCCGGCTACGGCGTCAACCTTTACAACGGATCGCGATCCGCAACGGCTCGACGCAAGACACGTCGGCCCTGATCCAAGGCGGCAAGGGCGGCGTTTCGCTTGCGGGTAATCGCACGACGATCACCAACTACGGCACGGTCATGGGCGGTTCGGCCGGCGGGGTCATGCTGAAGGGCGACCACGATAGCCTGATCAACGGCTCGGCCACGAACGCCTCGGCCCTGATCGGCGGCGGAGGGACCAGCGTTGTCAGCGGGACGGGCGACACGGTGGTCAACTACGGGACGATCGCGGGCCTCGCCCTGACCTCGGCCAGCGATGTCCTCGAGGTAGAGGCCGGATGCGCGTTCGAAGGCCCGGTCAGCGACGCCGGCACGCTTTCCCTGGTCAATGGAACCGGGACGCTGAGCGGCCTTTCCGGCGGGTCGGTGACGGTGTCGGGCAGCATGGCGGCGGCGACGTTCAGCGGCTTTGCCACGCTTTCCATCGCCAAGGCGGCGCGGTTCACGGTGAGCGGGGCGGCGACGATCGCGGCGGGCCAGACCTTGAGCGTCGGGGGCGCCCTGACGGTCACCGGCTCGCTGGTGGTGGCCGGGGCGGCCAAGGGCGGCGGCGTCATCGACCTTGCCGGCGGCGCGACGGCGACCTTCGACGGGGCCGCGCCGGCGAGCCTCGAGGTCTCCTTCGAGGGCCACGGCGCGCGGCTGAACCTCCAGGATCCGGCCGCCTTCGCCGCGACGATCGGCGGGTTCAGCCGGCGCGGCAAGATCGATCTCATCGGCGTCGCCGCCACGGCGGCCGCCTTGGGCGCCGGCGACAAGCTGACGATCAGCGACAACGGAACGACCCTCGCCGTCCTGCAGCTGGCCGGCGACTTCGGCGGCGACACCTTCGCCGCCAGCCCGGACGGGAGCGGCGGCGCCTTCATCACCGTCTCCCGCGCGGGCGGGGGCGCGCCGCCGGCCCAGCCCGCCCCCCACGCCCTCATCGCCGCCGCCACCGCCCTGGGC
>JBPCMA010000047.1:0-5748 GCA_051002715.1 Caulobacteraceae bacterium | reverse complement strand
GCCCTCAGTCGTTGAGGCTGACCTTCCAGGTGTCGAGGGTCGTGCCCAGTTGCTGGTCGAGCTGGGTGAGGGCGTCCAGATAGGCGATGGAGGCCGACAGGGTCTGGGTGTCGGTCAGGCGAAGGTTGGATTGGAAACTCAGCAGCTCGAAGTTGGAGGCGCGGCCGGCCCGCATCTTTTCGCGCTCCAGGTCCACGGTTCGCGCCGCCAGATCCCGCGCCTGCCGCGCCGCCTCCACCTGCCGCCAGGACAGGTCGACCCCCTGCACGGCGTCGCGCACCTGCGCCTCGATCTGGGCGCGAAGGTCGGCGAGTTGGTTTTCCTGGGTGCGCACGGTGGTGGTCGCTTGAACCTCGCCCTGAGCGAGGGTGCGGTCGCCCAGGGGCACCGACAGTTCAACCCCGATGCTCTCGTTGAATCCGTTCAGCCCGGGGATCGGCAAGCCGGTCTTGGGGTCGATGGGGACAAGGCCGCCGCGGTCGCTCTGATGCTGGACCGCGCCGGTCAGCGAGAGGTTCCACAGGCGGTTGTTCTTGGCCACGATCAGGGACTGCCGGGCCTGGGCCAGGCCCCATCGCTGGGACAGGTAGTCGGGCCGGTTGTCGAGCGCGATGGCGATGGCGCGGTCGAGATCGATGGCGACGCGCCGCGCCGCGAGCGGGTCGGCGGCCGTCACATTGGCGTGGGGATCCATGGCCAGCAGGGTGAGGAGCGCCAGCTGGGCGCTGTTGCGCTGCTGCTCGGCCTCCAGCAGCGCCACCTGCTGGGCGGCGATGTCGGCCTGCGTCTGCACGATCTCGGCGGCGGCCATGCGGCCGGCGTCGATGAGCGCCTGGTTGGTGTCCAGTTGAACCTTGGATCGGTCCAGCGACTGGCCGGCGATGGTCAGTTGCTGCTGCGCCTGCAGCAGGGCGCGATAGGCCAAGATGATGCCGGTGACCGTGGCGGACACGGTCGACTTCAGGGAGAGGCGGTTTATCTTCTCCTGCAACTCGGCGATCTTGATCGGCGCGGTGTTCACCGCGATTCCCGCGCCGCGCAGCAGGGGCTGGGTGACGCCCAGGCTGGCGATGTCGGTTCCCTCGTCGACGCCGCCGGCGTGAAAATCGAGGCGCGACCAGGAGAACTGGAACTGCGCTCCGGTGGGGATCAGCCAGGTGGCGGTGGGGGTGAGGGTGGTGGTGGTTCCCGACACCCCGCTCTCGCGCGACGCCTCGGCGCTGGCGTCCAACAGGGCGGTCGGATAGAACCGCCCCTTGGCGACGTAGAGGTCGTACTTCTCGGCGACGCGGGCGATATAGGCGGACTTCACCGTGCGGTTGTCGCGAAGGCCGATGAAGACGGCGTCGGCCAGGCTGAGCGGCAGGGGCGGACCCGCCGCGACCGGCCTGGGGGCCGCCGGCGAAGGCACGGGGGGATGGGTCGGCGGCGTCTGCCCCTTTCCCTCGGCCGGCCCCAGCGCCAATATGGCCACGATGGCGGAGGCGGCGAGGCCGCCCGGAGGAGAGGGCCGATGTGCGGGAGGCTGGCGCTTTGGAGCCTGGCGGGCGCCCTCGCCCTGGCCGGCTGCGCCACGCCGGGCGTTCTCAAGAAGCCTTTGGCCGCGCCCACCATGGCGCGCCCAAGCCAGGCCGATCCCCTCCCCGCCTACGCCACGCCCGATCCGATCACGGGGGGCGCCGCGGCGGATGAACCTAGCGCGCACGGGCCGGCCCCCGGCGATCGGCCGGGTCCCTCCTGAAGGCGCGACCGGCTTCGACAAAAACGCCCGCCGGCATGGTCAGGCTCCGCGACAAAACTCGCCCCTCGGGCTTTCCGCCGGCGACCGCCGGCCGCGAGCGCCTGTTGTTCGATTTGAGCGGCGGGGATTATCATATAATTTCCCGATCGCGATGAATGATCTCGAAGGCTGTCCCGGCCCCGGGGCGCGACGGCGGACGGCCATGCTGGAACTGATCGGCGTCGAAAAGACCTATGGCGGCCCGGCCCGGCCGACGCCGGTGCTGCGGGGGGTCACCTTCGCGGTGGAGGCCGGAGCCTTCTGCGCCCTGGTCGGCCCGTCGGGTTCGGGCAAGAGCACCTTGATGAACATCGCCGGCCTGCTCGACCGGCCGAGCGCCGGGACGGTGCGGCTGGACGGCGAGACGATCGACGCCGCCTCGCCGGGCGAAGCGGCGCGCATCCGCAACCGCCGGGTCGGCTTCGTCTTCCAGGCCTTCAACCTGCTGCCCCGCCTGACCGCGTGGGAGAACGTGGCCCTGCCGCTGCTCTACGGGCGCGTCCCTCGCCCCGACCGCGAGCCGGCCGCCCTGGCCATGCTCGAACAGGTGGGCTTGAGCGCGCGGGCCGGCCATCGCCCGGCGCAGTTGTCGGGCGGCGAGCAGCAGCGCGTCGCCCTGGCCCGGGCTCTCATCCGAAAGCCTGGGCTGATCCTCGCCGACGAGCCGACGGGCAGCCTCGACAGCGTCACGGCGGGCGAAGTCATGGCCCTGCTGCGCGACCTCAACCGGCGCCTCGCCGTCACCGTCCTGATGGTCACCCACGATCACGACCTGGCCCGGCGCTGCGACCGCCGGATCGACATGCTGGACGGCCGGATCGTCGCCGACACGGCGCCCGCGTGAGCGGCTCGCTCCTGGGCGCGCCCAGCCTCTCCCTCGCCGAATCGGTGGCCGAGGCCTTCGCCAATCTCTACGCCCAGCGCCAGCGCTCGGCCCTGGCCCTGTTGGGCATATTGATCGGCACCGCCTCCATCGTCGCCATGCTGACCATCGGCCATATGGCCGGGCTCGAGACCCTCAAGCTCTTCCGTCATCTCGGCGCGGACATGCTGCAGATCCACGCCATGCCGGCGGGCGCCTCGCCCGACGGGGTGCTCGACCGCGGCTTGATCGAGCGGTTGCCCGCCACCGATTCGGCCGTGGTGGCGGCGGCGCCCCTGGTGGCCGATCACGACACCGTTTCGGCCGGGGGGGCCACCGCTGAACTGGGGGTCGCCGCGGTGACCGCAGAGCTGCCGCGGCTGGTCCGCCTGAGCGTGAGCCGGGGCCGCTTCATCGCGCCCATCGACGACGACAATCTGGTGGCGGTGATCGGCGAACAGGCGGCGCAAAAGCTTTCGGCGCCCGGCGCGCCGGTGATCCCGGGGGCCAAGGTCGGGCTCAAGGGCTACGAGTTCACGGTGATCGGCGTCCTGGGGCCGGTGCCCTACACCGCCCTCGATCCGATGGACATCAACAACACCGTGCTCATCCCCCTGGCCGGGGCGCGGCGCATCTTCAACCCGCCCGATCCGACCACCGCTCTTGTCCACCTGCGCGCCGACGCGAACGTCAAGGCGGCCGGCCAGCGGATTTCGGCCGCCCTGGCCAACCCCACCGCGACCTTGGAGGTCATCAGCGCGCGCGACCTCATCCGCGGCATGACCGCCCAGAAGGCTCTGCACAGCCGGCTGCTGATTGCGGTGGGCGCCATCTCGCTGCTGGTCGGCGGCATCGGGGTGATGAACGTCATGCTGATGGGGGTTATGGAGCGGCGCCGCGAGATCGGCCTGCGCGCCGCCATGGGGGCGACGCCGCGCGATCTGCAGCTGATGTTCCTGGTCGAGGCGGCGAGCCTCGCCTTCGTCGGCGGCCTGGTCGGGCTGGCGTGCGGTCTGGCGGCCGCCTTGGTCACCGCCAAGGCGTCGGGGTGGTCGTTCAGCGTGGCCCTGTGGGTCCTGCCGCTGGGGCCCGGGGTGGCGGCCCTGGTCGGCGTCGCCTTCGGCCTCTATCCGGCCGTCAAGGCGTCGCGGCTGAGCCCCATCGAGGCGCTGCGCGCCGAATGACCGGTCTTTATCGGGCGGCGGGCGCCGCTATGGTCGGCTCCGGATGAGTAGGATTTGAGATCATGGCTTCGCGCCTGAAAAGATTGCCGTCGCGCCGGGCCGCCCTGATCGTGGCGGGGCTCGTCGCGCTGATCGCGGTCGGGATCGTGGCGGCCCGGCGTGAGGCCGCCAGCCACGCGGCGGCGGCTGGCGAGCAGAGCGCGGTGATCCAGCCCGGGCCGTTCGCCTCCACCCTCGGCCTGCAGGGCGTCATCACGCCCGGCGTCGTCGCCGATGTCACCGCCCCGTTCGACGGCCGGGTGAGCCGGGTGAATTTCGAATATGGCGGGCTGGTCGGCCAGGGCCAGGCGCTGGTCGAACTCGACACGGCCGATCTCGACCAGAGGCGCGGCGAGGCGGACGCGGAATATCTGCGCGCCTCCCAGGCGGCCACCGACATGGCCTCATGGTCCAGCGGCCAGGAAGCGTCCCAGGCCAAGCGGGCCGAGGCGGCGGCGGCCTTCGATCTCGCCGACACCCGGCGCAAGATGGTGGAGACCAAGGCCCTGCTGGACCGCGGCCTGGTGGCGCGCGAGGAATACGAAGGCCTCGTGCAGCAACAGCACGGCCAGGAGGCGGCGCTGGCCGGCGACCGCCAGGATCTGGCCGAGGTTCTCAAGCGCGGCGGCGGGGCCAACCGGCGCGTCGTGGAGATCGGCTTGGCGGGCGCGCGGGCGCGGCTGGCCGACCTCGACGCGCAACGCGCCGGGGCGACGGTGCGGGCGCCCGTCGCGGGCGTCATCGTCCATCCCCCAAACGACAAACTCGAGGCGGCCGGACCGTCGCTCCACCCCGGCTTGGCCCTGACCAAGGGCCAGCTGATCGGGGTCATCGCCAGGCCGGGTGGCCTGGGCGTCGCCTTCCAATTGAGCGAAGCGGACGCCAACCGGGTGCGGGCCGGCCAGAGGGTGACGGTCAGCGGCCCCGGCTTCGGCGGTTTCAGCCTTGCCGGATCGGTGACCTCGGTGGCGCGCGAGGCGACCCCCGCCTCGGCCGGAAGCGGGACGGCGGTCAGCTTCGCCGCCAGCGCCCGCCTCGACGATCTGACCCCGGCCCAGGCGGGCGTCATCCGCATCGGCATGACCGCCGCCGTGACGGTCGATCTCTATCGCAATCTTGCCGCCCTGGTCGCGCCGCCGGCCGCCATCCAGGGTGAGGCGCCGGACACGTTCGTGATGGTCAAGGATCGGCGCTCGGGTCCGCCGCGCCGGGTCGCCGTCCGCATCGGCCAGGTGGCTCCGGCCGGCGTGGAGGTTCTCTCGGGGCTGAAGGCCGGCGACGTGGTGGTGTGGTCGGCCAAGGCGTCGGCCGGCGCGGACTCCGACGACTGATCGCGAGACGCTCACCAAAGGCCGACGTGGCGCGAGCCGCCGCGAAAACGACGACGGCGGCACAAGGGCCGCCGTCGCCAGTTCAAGGGATCGAGAGCTTACGGGACGATGGTGATGGCGGGAGACGATTGCACCGTGCCGTTCACCATGCAGCCGCCGGGATTGAGGGTGGCGTTGAAGGTGACCTGACCGCTGGCGTTGTCGGTGGCGTTCACCGTGCCCGGACCGCAGGAGACGAGGCCCGGAATGGCGACCATCACGTTGGAGAACCGGATGTTGGTGGCGCTGGTCGCCTTGGCCGACCACGGCAGGGTGGCGACGATGGAGCTGCAGCCGCTCTGGCCGGTGGCGTGGTAACCGGTGATCTTGCCCCTGCCTTTCTTGTTGGTCGAACCCGTGAAGGTCGAGGTGCACGCCAGCGTGACGCCGTTCGCCGTGAGGCTGGTCGGGCCGGTCGCGGTGAAGTGGGTGCTGGGCGGGCTGAGCTTGAAGGCGTCGGCCTGGGTGGCGAGACCGAGGGTGGCCGCGCTCATGGCCGCGATGGCGATGATG
>JBPCMA010000046.1:0-5202 GCA_051002715.1 Caulobacteraceae bacterium | reverse complement strand
CCTGCGCGCCGCCCTCGCCGCCCATCACGCCAGGCCCGTCACGCTTGAGCGCCCATCAAAGGCCGCGTAATGCTCGACCCCGGCAACGCCCGTCCCGCCATTTTCAACAATGAACGGGACATCCCCGAATGAAGGGAAGGGGGCGGTCTGTCATCTGGTTCTGCACGACGGTTGCAGTCGGGCGGCGGGCGGGCGCGTAGCCCTCAGATCGCGCAGAGCCCAGCCACCGGCCCGCCGCGCAGAAGGGGCAGCTCCGAGCCTTACTCCGAGTGCGCCGTCAGGCGTGCGAGGCACGTAGGCGCACACCTGAAGCCGATGGCGGAGATAAAGACGACGCGATACGGTCTGGAATCTGAAACCTGTGGTTCGGATTTAACATGCAGACCGCGCTCGCCTGGATAGCCCGATTGGTCGTCATGGCCGCATTCTGCGCTTGCCCGGCGTTCGCCGCTGGCAATGGCCCAGCGCAATTCGACTTAATCTGCCATGGCACGATGGAAGGCATGGCGTGGGGTGGGCCTACATCGACGACGTTTGCGACGCATTTTCACGTGGACCTGAACAGAAAATCATTCTGTAGCGAAGATTATTGCGATCGATTTTCCCAAATGGATGGGCCGAAATTGGCGTATCACTGTCAGGCTGTTAATGGTGGTCGGTTCTGCGGGCGACTGGTTGTTTCGACAGCCGGACCGTTTATTTCTCGAGAAGACTTCGTCATTGACCTTTCGGAAGGTTCTTTTCACCGGACGTCTTCCGGATCGATTGGCGATAGAGGAAGCAGACCATACAATGCATCCTATTCGGGAAATTGCACGCGTGCGCCATTCACTGGCCTTTCAAACCCTAACAGTGAAATACAGTAGCAGGATGCCGGGACTAAACACCTAGGGCGCCCGTTCGGTCTGTCTCGTCAAGCGAACTTCGCCACAAACTCGCTGAACACCTCGGTCGGCGTCCGAAAGCCTAAGCATTTTCGGGACGTGGCGTTCATGCGACGGGCGAGGGCGGCGAGTTCTTCCGTAGTCTTCGTGGACACATCCAGATCCAGCGGCAGGAAGCGGCGCAGGCGGCCGTTAGTATTCTCGACCGTGCCTTTCTGCCAGGGCGCTGAGGGCGCGCAAAAATAGCTCTGTGTGCCCAGGCTCTGCTTCAGGCTCGGAAAACCCGCGAACTCGGTCCCTCGGTCGAAGGTGATGGAGCGCCGGCAGGCCGGGGGCAGCGGCCCGAGGTCGCGGACCAGGCCGGCCATGATGTTGGCCGAATGCCGGCTGGGATTGCGGCTTATGAATAGATACCGGCTGCGCCGCTCGACCAGCGAGGTGATGTTGTGCTTGCCGAACACCTGCCTGAAGGCGACCAGGTCGCACTCCCAATGTCCGAACGTCCTGCGCTCGCCGATCTCGGCCGGGCGCTTGGCGATCGTGTTGGCATCGGGAATGTGGAGACCGCGCGGCCGCCGGGCATACCGCACGCGCCGACGGCGGCGCTGGCTCGGTAGATGCCGATAGAGTTCCGCAGCCCGACCGGCAGGGCTGTAGACGTGGCGATAGACCCTCTCGTGGCAGATGGCGGTCGCTGCGCGGTCTAGGGCCAGGCGGCCGGCGATCTGTTCCGGCGACCAGCCATCCTTCAGCCGGGCGACGACATGGGCGGCCAAGGCAGGGTCGCGGTGCAGCTTAGCCGAGCGGCGGCGGCGCATGGCGCTAAGTTGGTTGGCCGCCATGGCGAAATAGCCGCGCAGCCAGGGACCGTCGTCGGTTCGGTTGCGCCGCAGCTCACGATGGATCGTGGATTTATGGCGGCCCAGATGGAGCGCGATCACCGACACCGGGATCTTGTCGTCGTGCAGGCGACAGATCAGCTGCCGATCCTCGGCGGTGAGGTGGTTGTACTGCTTTCCCATGGCGGATTTCTCCCGAGCGCAACGTGCTGAAAAACCTCAGCAGTCGCACCTGAAAATAGAATCCGCCCACCCTCAAAAGACCGTCCTGGCCGGGCGTCAGTCCCGGCCATCCATGTCCCTGTTTTCGGCTTTGGCCGCGCCGGGCGTGGCCACGGCGAAAAGCTGGGCCATGGGCCGCCGGGACAAGCCCGGCGGTGACGTTAGGGGTGGGGTGGCGAATGGGAAGCAATCGCCCGGCCACGATGTGCTTTTCTGGGTGGTGATTCAACGCCATCGCCAAATCCCTACCGCAGAATCACCTTGTAGAAATGCGCCTCGACGGTGAAGAGGAGGGCCTTGAAGAGGTCCTTCTGGGCCCGGCCGGTGCGGTCGGCGACCGCCGCATAGTAGCGGCATCCCTTGGCGCGCGACCCATCGTATAGGGCCTGGGTGTCGGCCAGGAAGGCCCGCCGGCTGACCGGGCCGGCGAACAGGGAAGGACCGAGGGGCAGGGCGCGACGGTCGGCCAGGCGCTCGGCCGGGGTGACGTCGGCGACACTTAAGGAGTCGCCGCCGTTCAGGGTGACGCGCAGCAGGAACTGGATCTGGCCGCCGGCGGTCACCCAGCACGGCGGGAAGTCGCCGCCGCGCCCGACGCCGGCGAGGTCGTGGCGCAGGGTGACGATCTGGCCCTTCAGGGTGGCGTTGTCCCGCGCGCCCTTGGACGCGTCGGCCAGCCTCTGGCGCGCCTCGCCCGCCGTGTCGCCGGCGGCTCGGCTGGCCTGGGCCAGGGCGATCCCCTCCGGGGCCAAGGCGAAGGCGTCGGCCTTGACCGCGCCGGCCGGCAGGCGGTCGATCTCGCTCTGGACCCGCGCCCCGAGAGCGGCCAGCTCGACGACCCGCCGCCGGGCGTCGGGCGAGCCCTTGACCGCGTCGATCACCGCCTCGCGCTTGGCGAGCGCCTTTTCCCGCTCGGCGAGCGTCGCCGCCCGCGCCGCCACGCTCGCCTGGAGCGCGCGGGCGCGGACCAGCTCGTGGAAGAACTGGTCGGTGGGCCTGCTCTCGTCGATGGCCTGGAACACCTCGACCTTGGCCGCCAGGAACTGTTCCTTTTCACGCAAGGCGGCGATCTGGCCGGTCAAGGCGCGCAGTTCGCGGTCGCGCTTGAGCAGCACGAAGCCCAGGGCCAGCATCAAGGCGAAGAGGATCAGCAGCATGGTCTCGGCCACCGTGAAGCCAAGCACCAGGCCGCGCCGGTAGTGGGCCTGCTGGCGGCCGATCTCGCCGCGGCTCATCGCCGGTCCAGCCGCGCGATGATCCAGCCGACCAGTTCAGTGAGCTCGCGGCGCACCCGCTGGACGGTGTCGCCCGAACCGGCGAATTCGGCGTCTAGCCGGCCGAGCGTCTCGGTGACCCGCCCCGCGGCGGCCTCCACCGAAGCCAGCCTCTCCCGCGCTTCGGCGGCCGCCGCCTCCGCCGCCTTGGCGTTGCGGTTTTCCAGGCCGGCGGCGATTTCGGAAAGACGGGCGCCGAAGGCGAGGGTCGATTGCATGGCGACGCCGGCCGCTCGGTCGAGCTGGGCGACGACTTGGCTCGCTTCCCCCGCTGAACTGGCGGCGGTTCGCAGGCGGTCGGCGGCGCTTGCCAGGACCTGGCCCGCGGCGGCGAGCCGGCCGCTGGTCTCGACGAAGGCGGCCACCGCCTTGGCCCCGGCGTCGAAGGTCGCCCGTTCGGAATCGATGGCGCCCGCGAAGCCGCGCGCCGCGGCCTCGAGGGCGCTCAGCGCCGGGCGCAGGCCCTGCTCGACCATGTCGGCGTCGACCCGCACGGCGGCGAGGCGCTCCATCAGGCCTTCCAGGGCGACGACCACCCGCTCCAGGGAGGCATCGAACGCCTCGACCCGGCGGGCGAAGGTGTCGGCGGTCTCGCCGAAACGCTGGCCCATGGCGTCGGCGGCCGATCCGAAGCGGGCCACCGCGCCGTCCAGCGCCTGGGCGGTCGATTGGGTCGCCTTGTCGGTGAAGTCGGCGACCACCTGCTTCATGCCGTCGGCGAAGCCGCGCAGCTGCGCCACCGAAAGGTCGAGCTCGGCGCGCATGTGCCGCACCGAATCGGAGAGGGCCGCCTTGGCCTCGTATTCGATGTCCTCCGGATCCTCGCGGAACTGGCCGACGAAGACACGCAGGCCGACGCCGACGATGGTGGTGAAGATGGCGATGCCGAAATTGCGCAGGATGGAGGTGGTCGCCTGCTCGGAACTGGCGAAGCGGATCAGCGCCACCCCCAGGCTGGCCAGGGTGTAGAGAAGGCCCAGGTAATAGAGGTTGTCGGCCGTCTGGTCGGCGCGCAGGCGAAGGCCGGCCAGGAGCAGGGCGGCCAGCATGTAGGCGACCATCAGGGCGACGCAGATGGCCACGGCGATCCATTTGGAGGCGTCGGCCGCGTCGACCGCCGCGATGGTCGCCACACCGGCCACGACGGCGCCGGCGAAGGCGATCTTGTCGATGTGCTTGCCGGCCCGGCCGCGGATTTCCTCGAGCGACATCGCCCGCCTACCCCTCGATAGCCACGACATCCTCGACGCTGGCCCCCTGGTTGGCGAACCATTCGTTCCAGAAGCGGATGTGGGAGAGGCCCTGGACGGCGGCCCCGTCGTCGCGCCGCAGATAGAGGATGGTCACCAGCACCCCGTCCAGGTGGGAGCGGATGCGGGCATAGGCGGGCGTGGCCCTGAACGCCTGGAACTCAGGCACGCCTCGGTAGTGATTGCCCGCCTCGCTGTTTTCCAGCATGTCCGACACGATGACCAGCCGTTTGGGCAGGCCCGCGCCGGCCCCCTGGAAGGCCGAAACCGCGATCGCCTGGATGGCGGCCATGATCGGCGAGCGGCCTGATCGCGCTCCCGCCGCCGCGGTCGCCAGGGCTGCCCGCAGGCGCGGCGCGAAGATCTCGTCGAAACGCCGCGCCGCGATGGCCCGGTTGCCGGTCAGCTCGTTCACCTCGCCCGGCCGGATCGGCCGGCAGATCGCGAGGATCGGCTTCAAGGGATCGCCGTTGGGGTTGAGCGAATAGACCGCGATTTCCTCGCCCAGCCGCAGGCTGGCGACGATGCGGCCGAGCCGGGCCTGGACGGAGGCGCGCTGAATGGGATTCAACGGATCGGTGGTGTCGATCAAAATCACGGTGATGGCGGTCGGCCCGCCGGCCGGGCACAGGGTCGCCGCGTCGCCGCCGCCTCGCTGGATGAGCAGCCGCGCCCCGACGGCCAGGCCCAGGAAGGCGAGGACGAAGACGGCCAGGCCGACGGCGGCCAGGAC
>JBPCMA010000045.1:0-11322 GCA_051002715.1 Caulobacteraceae bacterium | reverse complement strand
CCCGTGGTGGCATGTCCCGTGTCGAGCGCCTGGCGAGAGTCTCTGGTGGTGGGCCAGACCACGAAAATCTTGGCCCGTTGGTGAATAGCCGTCCGCGGCCGAGAGGTTCAGTTCGATGACAAGAAATTCGCCGTCGGCGCGGATTGGTGAGACTCTTGGACTGCCACGAGACTCGGCGCCTTCGATGGCGACAACTCGCCGATCCGCCCCGTAGGGGATCAACTTCAGAAATCCGCGCTGGGCGGCGAGGGCTTTTGGCTCATCGTTCCGTTTCCCGCGCGGCGGTGACCTTTCCGGCGACCGCGCCGTCCGCGCCCCGCTCCAACTCGCATTCGGCGCGGGCGTTCCCGAGGGTCAGGCCACGCAAGGCGAGGCGCCCCACGCCGACGGGCAGGATCGGCCGCTCCATGCGGACCTCTTCGCCTACGCGCGTCAATCCGAGAAGCGAGGTCAGCATGTAGGGAACGGCGCCAGCCGACCAGGCCTGCATCGGCTCGGCGAAGGGGCAACGGGCGGGAAAGAGGCCAACCTCCCTGGTGAAGCCGACATAGAATTCAGGCAACCGGCCCAAGGCGAAATGACCGCCAGCGTCCACTACCGCTTGAAAGAGGGCCAGCGCCGCCTCGTCCAGGCCATACCGCCGCAGGCCCGCCACGATCAAGGCGTTGTCGAACGGCCATACCGAGCCCAGGTGGTAGTTGAGGGGATTGTAGGCCACCTCCCGCTCCGAGAGGGTCCTTATCCCCCAGCCGCAGTTCATGTCGGGGCGCATCAGGCGTTCGACGACGCGCGCCGCCTTGCCCGCCTCGGCGATTCCCGTCCACAGCGACTGGCCGGCGTTGGAGGTGACCACTGCGACCTGCCGCCCGCCTCTTTCCAGGGCCAGGGCGTAACAGCCTTCGTCCTCCATCCAGAAATCGCGGTTGAAACGTTCGCGCAGGGTGGCCGCCTGGGCTTCCAGCCGGTCGGCGCCAAGAGCGTCTCCGTCGGCCCGCCGGGCCGCCGCGATGAGCACTCTGGCCAGGTAGGCGTAGCCCTGCACCTCGCAAAGGGCGATGGGCGAGCGGGGGACGCCGCCGTCCTTGCGCGGCACCCCCAGGGTCGAGTCCTTCCAACCCTGGTTGATCGGGCCCTGCGCCGTCTGGCCGGTGTAGTCGAGGAAGCCGTCGCCGTCGCTGTCGCCGTCACCGTCCATCCAGGCCAGGGCGGCGTCGATCGCGCCGCGCAGTTCACGGAAGAGATCGAGGTTCCCGGTCCACCTCGCGTGCTCGCCGATGAGGATCAGATAGAGTGGCGTTGAATCGACCGAGGTGTAGCTCGGCCGGTGCGGGACCTCGTCGAGCCGGGCCATGGCGCCCAGACGCAGTTCGTGATGGATCTTGCCGGGCTCCTCACCGGTCTCGGCATCCCGCTTCTTGCCCTGATAGACCGCGAACAGGCGCGCCACCCCTTCGGCCGGGCGCGGGTCGAAGGCGAGGGTCTGCAGGGCAGCCAGAATGCTATCGCGCCCGAAGGGGGAGACGAACCACGGCATGCCGCCGGCGATGAAATTGTCCCGAAGGCCGGTCCGCAGCATGGTCAGATCGGCGAACGAGCGCGCCGCGACGGCGTTCAGCACCGCATCGTCGCTCTCGATCTTCACGCCGTCGTAGAAGGCAGGCTCGGGCGGCGTCGCCGCCTTCGGCGCTCCGGCCTCACGGACCGAGAAGATAACGTCGAGCGCCTCGCTCGCCTGGCTGTCCAACGCGAAATCGAACCGCGCCACGCGGGCGCCGCGCCGAACGCTCAGCTTGGCGTGGCGCGAAAAGGCCACTTCCAGTTCACGATCGACCGCGTCGGCCCCATGGTAACGAAAGACCAGTCCCCGGTGGGAGGGGACCACCTTGCGGGTCGGCCCGCGCTTGGCACCCTTGGCGCCGCGAAGCTCGAAAAGATCCTCGAACAAAGCGTCGATCAGGATGCTCAGGCGAAAGGCGACGCGATTGGATGTGAAGTTGCGGACGGCCAGCCGGTCGGTGAGGGCGAGGCTCTCGCTGTTGACGGTCCGAACGAGCCGCACGCCCAGGCTCTGCACATCGAGCGGAGCGCCGCCCAACTGTTGCACAACATCGTTGGTGAGATCGTGGACCGATTGCGAGTTCCGCGCCGCGCTGGACATCAGGGTCAGCGTCGGCGCCCCGCCGATGCGCAGTTCGTAGCGGCTCAGATAGCGGGTGTCGCGGTGGAAGAGCCCGAAACCCGATCCGCATTCGGCGGTGATGTCGCCGTCGGCGCGGCAAACCAGGAACAGCCCGCCGTCCTTGACCAGCGCCGGCTGGACCACCTCGGCCATGAAGATGTGATCGGTCACGAAAGCCTTCCGAGGGTCCTCTTCGCCAATGCGCGCCGGCGGGTTTGGTTCGCCCGTCCAGGTCGGCGCCGCGCCTTTGTGAGACTTGCGCGGCCCAAATGAGATTGGCCCCCCGATGGCGCGGCGGCGGTCGCGCGCCGCCGACCCTGTCTGGTGTAACCTTTCGCTTGATTGACACGTATAGAATTCGCCCGTCCTGGGGTTGTCGTGATGGAGATGAGGATTTGGCGGCGCGCAATGACACGCAGCCGGTGCGTCGCGGCGTCGCGCGCCAGTCGACCGGCGCCCGGGCTACATGAGCGGGGCCCTGCAAGACGACGCCGTCTCGCCGGCGGCCTGGTACGCGACTCTGCCGGCGCCGGCCCTGGCCTCGTCGCCCGACGAGGCAGGACGCGTCCACATGCGCCGCTATACCGGCACCCACGCCGAAATGCGCCAGCCGGCGCTGACCGACGCGCTGTTGTGCATGCATCTGGGCGGCGCCAAGCGGGTGCGGCGCTGGCGAGGCGGCCACATGAACATCCACGATGTCGAGTTGGGGGCGCTGACCCTCCTGCCGGCCGGGCAGCAGAACCGCTGGGTCACCCAGGGGCCGATCGACTTCGCGCATCTGACGCTGGAGGCGGGCCTGCTCGACCAGATCGCCGTCGAGGAATTCGATTCCGAGCCCCGCGAATTGGTCGACGCCGTCGGCGTGCGCAGCCCGCACATCGAACCGCTGTTCCGGCGGCTCTTGGCGGCGATCGAAGACGACGGGGGCGGCGGGAGACTCTATCCGGACAGCCTGCTCGTCGTCCTGGCCGTCGCCCTTCTCCGCGAGCATGGCGCCGGCGGGGCGCCCGCCCCCCGGCCAGCCGCGTTTCAGGCCGGCGGGCTGACCGGCTGGCGCCTTCGCCGGGTCGTCGACTACATGGACGCCGAGTTGCGATCCGATATCGCCCTGGCCGACCTGACCACCCTGACCGGGCTGAGCCGCGCCCAGTTTTTCCGCGCCTTCAAGCAGTCGACGGGCCTGAGCCCACACCGCTACCTGACGCGGTTGCGCCTGGATCGCGCTCAAGGCCTGCTGGAAGAAACCGAACTGGAGGTGGGGGAAGTCGGGGCCGAGGTTGGCCTGAACGACGCCAAGCGGTTCGTCGCTCTGTTCAAAACCCGCTTCGGGGTCAGCCCGCGCCTCTATCGCTTGGCGCGGTGCTGAATTCGTCGCCTCGCGCCGACGGCGAACGGTGTCTGGAGCGCTTTCCGCAAAAGTGGGAAATGCTTTTGCGACCAGAAACCGCCCAAGTGTTTAACATAGAGCCTGTTTTTCCGATCGAGTTGGTTCAACCCGATCGGAACAGGCTCTAGTGGCCCATCGAGTCGTCGCTCTTCATCATGTCGGGATGAGCCTTCATCATCGCCATGCAGGTCTTGTTCTTCATCATGGCGTCGTGGGACATGCCCTTGCATTTGTTCATCATCGCCATCTGCGACTTGGACATGTGCATGGACGAGGAGGAGGACATGTTGTCCTTCGCCATGGAGTCGGACTGCGCGCAGGCGGCGCCGGCGAACGCCAGCATGGCCAGGCTCGCGCAGACGGTTTTCATCGGTGACATATCGATACCTTCGTGAGAGCGGGGAACTTCCCGCGGGTTGAACCAGTGCGTATGGTGGTAATGCCCTCGGCCGTCGGGCGTTTCGTCGGCCGGATCGATTGTGCGACTCTGACGGCCGTTCGAGCCAAAGTCTCATTGTCGGCGACGGGCGCGAACCGCCCGCCCCTTAAAGATACGCCCAAACCGTCAAGGCGACGCCGCCGGCGGTGAGGGCCAGGGCGGTGAACCAAGGCCAGCGGCGGTGCAGGATGATGGCCAAGGTGGCGATGGCGATGGCCATGTGCAGCAAGGTGGAGGCAATGGTGAGGCGGCCGTGGCGGCGCTCATGGACCTCGGCGTCGGCGCTCCAGCGTTCGCGGCCGGCCTCCAGGGCCTTGGCCTTTTTCTGGATATCGACCTGTTCGGCGGCGTTCTTGGCGGCGATCGCCGCGTAGCCAGCGGTCTTGGGGCCCGGTTGATCCGCGGCGATGGCGTAGAGGTTCTTCTTCAAGCTCTTGGCCTGAAAGAAGTTCCACTGATCGGTGGCCTTGTTCTGCTCCAGAACCGCGTCGTTCTTGCTGACGATGGTCTTGTCGCCCTCGGTGGTTTCCAGGCTGGCGCACACCGCCGCCGCCACCGCCAGGACGGCGATGGTCAAGGTGACCTGCGAGAGCAGGGGATCCTTGGCCTCGATGGCCTCGGCGGCGTGCTCGGCTCTTTCGCGCGCCTCCATCTCCTCGAACGGCGATTCCGGCATCAGCTCCCCCGCCCTTGTCCAGCCAGGGCCGCCTGGGCGGCGGCCAGTCGCGCGATCGGCGCCCGATAGGGCGAACAACTGACATAGTCGAGGCCGACTTCCTCGCAAAAAGCGATGGTGGCCGGGTCGCCGCCGTGCTCGCCGCAGATGCCGAGCTTGATGTCGGGCCGCCTCGCACGGCCGCGCTCGGCGGCCATGCGGACAAGGGCGCCGACTCCATCCACGTCGAGGGTGACGAAGGGGTCGGCGGCGAAAATCCCCTTGTCGATATAGGCGGCGAGGAAGCGCGCCGAGTCGTCGCGGCTGATGCCGAAGGTGGTCTGGGTGAGGTCGTTGGTGCCGAAGGAGAAAAATTCGGCGTCCGCCGCCAAGTCGCCGGCGGCCAGGGCGGCCCGGGGCAGTTCGATCATGGTGCCGACCTGGTAGGCGATCGTCCGCCCCTGCTCGGCCATCACTTCGCCGGCCACCCGGTCGGTTAGGGCGCGCAGAAAGGCCATCTCCTCCTTCTTGGCGACCAGGGGGTGCATGATTTCCGGGCGGGGAAGGCTCCGGCCCAGGGCCGCCACCTCGCAGGCGGCCTCGATGATGGCGCGCACCTGCATCTCGTAGATCTCGGGGAAGGAGACGCCCAACCGGCAGCCGCGATGGCCCAGCATGGGGTTGGTCTCGCGGAGCTCGCGGGCTCGCCGCAGGAGCTTGGCGGCGTCCAGGCCGGTTGCTCGCGCGACCTCCGCCACGTCTTCCTCCGTATGCGGAAGGAATTCGTGCAGGGGCGGGTCGAGCAGGCGGAAGGTGATTGGCAGGCCGTCCATGATCTCGAACAGTTCGATGAAATCCCCCTTCTGCATCGGGTGAATCTTGGCCAGGGCGGCGCGCCGGCCGCGCTCGTCGTCGGCCAGGATCATCTCGCGCATGGCCGCCAGGCGCGCCTCGTCGAAGAACATGTGCTCGGTGCGGACCAGGCCGATGCCCTCCGCCCCGAACCGCCGGGCGGCCCGGGCGTCGGTGGCGGTCTCGGCGTTGGCCCGCACCTTCAGGCGCCGCGCCCCGTCCGCCCACGCCATCAGGGTGGCGAAGTCCCCGGACAGTTCCGGCTCGACCATGGCCACCGCCCCGGCCAGGATCTCGCCCTTCGAGCCGTCGATGGTGATCACCTCGCCGGCCCGGAAGGCCCGGCCGCGGGCGCGCATTTCGCCGGCCTTGGCCTCGATGTGGAGTTCGCCGGCCCCCGAGACGCACGGGCGGCCCATGCCGCGCGCCACCACGGCGGCGTGGCTGGTCATGCCGCCGCGCGCGGTGACGATGCCGCGCGCCGCGTCCATGCCACGGATATCCTCCGGCGAGGTCTCCTCGCGCACCAGGATCACCGCCTCGCCGCCCGCCCCCTCGCGCTCGGCGGCCTCGGCGGAAAAGACGATCCTGCCGGTGGCGGCGCCGGGCGAGGCCGGCAGGCCGGTGGCGATCACATCGCGGGCGGCGGCCGGATCGATGGTCGGGTGGAGAAGCTGGTCGAGGGAGGCCGGGTCGATGCGGCCGATGGCCTCGGCGCGGCTGATCAACCCTTCGCCGGCCAGCTCCACCGCGATCTTGAGGGCGGCCCGCGTGGTCCGCTTGCCGGCCCGGGTCTGCAGCAGGTAGAGCCGGCCGCGCTCGACGGTGAACTCGATGTCCTGCATGTCGCGGTAATGGCCTTCCAGGGCGCCGACCGCCAAGCGAAACTCGGCGAAGACCTCGGGCATGGCCTCCTCCAGGGAAGGCGTGGACTCGCCCATGGCCGCCCTCGCCGTCGCCGTGAGCGGCCGGGGTGTGCGGATGCCGGCCACCACGTCCTCCCCCTGGGCGTTGATCAGGAATTCGCCGTAGAGCCGATGCTCGCCGGTGGACGGGTCGCGGGTGAAGGCGACGCCGGTGGCGCTGGTCTCGCCCATGTTGCCGAACACCATGGACTGGACGGTCACCGCCGTGCCCCAGGCGTCGGGAATGGCGTGCATGCGCCGATAGAACTGGGCGCGGTCGTTGTTCCAGCTGGTGAATACCGCGCCGATGGCCCCCCACAGCTGGTCGCGCGGCGCCTGCGGAAATGGCTCGCCCAGTTCGCGCTCCACCGCCGCCTTGTATTCCGCCACCACCAAGCGCCAGTCGTCGGCGGTCAGGGCCGTATCCACCGTGACCCCCAGGCCATCCTTGCGGTCGTCCAGGATCTCCTCGAACATGTGATGGTCCAGACCTAGCACCACATTGGAGTACATCTGGATGAACCGCCGATAGCTGTCGAAGGCGAAGCGCGGGTCGGCGGCCAAGTCGGCCAATCCCTCGACCGTGGCGTCGTTGAGCCCCAGGTTGAGAACCGTGTCCATCATGCCGGGCATGGAGGCGCGGGCGCCCGAACGCACCGAAACCAGAAGCGGCGACGCCGGGTCGCCGAAGCGCCGGCCGACCAGAGCCTCGACGGCGGCCAGGGCGGCGGCCACCTGGCCGGTGAGCTCGGCGGGATAGCCGCCCCCGGCGTGGAACTGGCTGCACACCTCCGTGGTGAGGGTGAAGCCCGGCGGCACAGGCAGGCCCAGGGACGACATCTCGGCCAGATTGGCCCCCTTGCCGCCCAGCAGGTCCTTCATCGCCGAGGCGCCGTCGGCGGCCCCGCCCCCAAAGGAATAGACCCACCGTGTCTCCACCGCCCGCTCCTTGGCCATGATCTCCCCTAGCCCGAAACGCGCGAGAAGTCCGCCACTTGGCGCATGGCGCCCTTCACTTGGGAAAGGAGGCGCAGGCGATTGTCGCGCTCCTCGGCGATGGGCGAATTGACCAGCACCTCATCGAAGAAGGCGTCCACCGGCGCGCGCAGGGCGGCGAGCGCGCGAAGGGCGGCGGCGAAATCCTCGGCCGCCAGAGCCGCCTCGACTCGCGGCCGCGCCGCCGCCAGAGCCTCAATCAGAGCGCGTTCCGACGCGGGAGCGCCCTGCCCAGCCGCCGGCTCGCCGGCCGGCAGGGCGCCCTTCCTGGCTTCGGCGTCCAGGATGTTCGCCGCCCGCTTGTAGCCGGCCAGCAGGTTGGCGCCGTCATCGCTGGCCAGAAAGGTCTCCAGGGCGCGCAGCCGGGCGACCGCGCGGGCCAGGTCGTCGTCGGCGAAGGCGAAGGCGGCGTCGCATAGGTCGTGTCGCATGCCCTCGTCGCGGAGCAGGACCTTCAGGCGATCGACAATGAAGGCCAGAACCTCCTCGATCCACGCCGCGTCGCCCAGGCCCCGCCAGAAGGCCAAGGCCTCGGCCAGCCCGCGCGCGCCGACCGCCCGGAAGGTCGCCTCCAGCACATCGGCGGCGGCCAGTTCGGCGGCGGGGTCGGCGAAGGCGGCCACCGCCTGGCGATAGCTCATGGCGTTCAGTCGCGAACCCGCGACATGGCGGACGACACAGGCCGCCACGCCGATCCCGGCCTGGGCGATGAGCGGGCGCAGGTTCAGCCCGGACCCTTCGGCCAGGACGATGCGGATGATCCCCAGAGCGGTGCGGCGCAGGGCGAAGGGGTCGCGCGAGCCGGTCGGCTTTTCGCCGATCTCGAAAAAGCCAACCAGGGTGTCGAGCTTGTCGGCCAGGGCGACGGCGAGCGACACCGGGCCGGCCGGCAGCCGGTCGGCCGGCCCCAGCGGCCGGTAGTGATCGGCGATGGCGTCGGCGACCGCGCCGTCCAACCCCTCGGCGCGGGCGTAACGCCCGCCCATGATCCCCTGCAGGGAGGGGAATTCAC
Organism: Caulobacteraceae bacterium; assembly: GCA_051002715.1. Taxonomy (GTDB): domain Bacteria; phylum Pseudomonadota; class Alphaproteobacteria; order Caulobacterales; family Caulobacteraceae; genus Acaudatibacter. The sequence goes on along the minus strand of JBPCMA010000045.1, from coordinate 2,894 downwards.
CGACCATGGCAGTCGCCAGATCAGCCTTGGCCAGCCGCGCCGCCAAGCCAGCCGTTTCCGTGGGCGCGCCCACCGCCGGGGCGATTTCCCGCGCCAACGCCTCGATGCGTCCGGCCCGCTCGGCCATGGAGCCCAGCTTGGCGTGGAAGGTCATCCCCTCAAGAGCCTTCAGGCGGCCCTTCAGCGGGAGCTTTCGATCCTCGTCCCAGAAGAAACGGGCGTCGACCAGGCGGGCCGCGAGAACCCGGGCGTTCCCCGCCGCGATCAGCGCCCCGCCGTCGGGCGCCTCGATGTCGGCCACGGCGACGAAATGCGGCGCGAGGCTCCCATCGGCGGCGCGAACCGCGAAATACCGCTGGTGGACGCGCATGGCGGCGCGAACGACCTCGGCGGGCAGGTCGAGAAAGGCGCGGTCCATGGCGCCCAGCAGGGGAACCGGCCATTCGGCCATCCCCGCCACTTCGGCAAGAAGGCCCTCGTCCTCGACCAGTTCGAGGTCGCGCGCCGCGCAGAGGGCCCGCGCCCCCTCGCCGATCCGCCGGCGGCGCTCATCGGCGTCCAGCATCACGAAATGGCCGGCCAGGGCCTGGCGGTACTCGTCGAAGTCGCGGGCGCGGAACGGGCCGGCCTCGCCCATGAAGCGATGGCCCTCGCTCTCGTCGCCGGCGATGAGGCCGTCGATCTCGAAGGCCACGACTTGGCGGTCGAAGACGCAGAGGATGCGCCGCAGGGGCCGCACCCAGCGCAAGCTCCCGCTGCCCCAGGTCATCGACTTGGGCCAGGGGAAGCCGCTGATCATGGCCGGAACGATGTCGGCCACGATCTGCGCCGTCGGACGGCCGGCCCGCGCAAGGCGCGCGAACCAGGCGCCGTCGCGCATCGTCAAGGCTTCGCGGCCCACCCCGGCGGAGCGGAGAAACCCGTCGAGCGCGGCGTCGGGCGCGCCGACGCGCGGCCCCTTGCGCTCGTCCGCCCGGTCGGCCTGGGCCAGCGGCAAGCCGTCCGCCACCAGGGTCAGGCGCCTGGGCCCGGCGAAGGCGCGCAGGGAGTCGAACGGCAGATCGGCCTTGGCCAGGTGTTCGCGGGCCATCCGTTCGAGGTCGCGCGCCGCGCCCGCCTGCATCCGCGCCGGAATGTCCTCGGAGAAAAACTCGACCAGAAGTTGCGGCACGCCCTAGGCCCTGGCCTCTTCCAGCGCCAGCCAAGCCACGGCGCAGGCCTTGGCCATGTCGCGGACGCGGCCGATGTAGCTCTGCCGCTCGGCCACCGCGATGGCTCCGGCGGCGTCCAGCAGGTTGAACAGGTGCGAGGCCTTCAGCACATGGTCGTAGGCCGGCAGGACCAGGGGCTGGCCCTGCTGGCCGCGCGCGGCGAGGAGCGCGGGAACGGCGCGCTCCATGTCCTCGAACTGGCGCTTCAGAACCGCGACGTCGGCGTATTCCTGTTCGAAGGCCGAGAACTCCCGCTCGCTCTCCAGAAACACCTCGCCGTAGGTCTTGAAGTCGGGGCTCTGGGCGCCGTTGAAGGCCAAGTCGTAGATGCTGTCGACGCCCTGCACATAGAGGGCCAGCCGCTCCAGCCCATAGGTCAGTTCGCCGGCCACCGGCTTCACGTCCAGGCCGCCGACCTGCTGGAAATAGGTGTACTGGCTCACCTCCATGCCGTCGCACCACACCTCCCAGCCCAGGCCCCAGGCGCCGACGGTGGGGTTTTCCCAGTCATCCTCGACGAAACGCACGTCGTGAAGGGTGAAATCGATGCCGACCGCCGCCAGGGAGGCGAGATAAAGCGCCTGCATGTCCGGCGGATCGGGCTTGAGGATGACCTGGTACTGGTGGAACTGGCGCAGGCGGTTGGGGTTTTCGCCATAGCGGCCGTCCGAAGGCCGCCGCGATGGCTGGACATAGGCGGCCCGCCAGGGCTTGGGCCCAAGGGCGCGCAGAACAGTGGCGGGATGGAGGGTGCCGGCCCCCACCTCGACATCGTAGGGCTGCAGAATCACGCACCCCCGCGCGCCCCAGAACGCGTGCAGGCGCAGGATGATATCCTGAAAAGGCAAAGGCTTGGCGGCGGGCATGGGCGTGAGGCGGCGGCCCGGTGGCGGGCCTGAAAAAGGTCGGGGGACCTTAGAGGCCGCCGACCTGGGCTTCAAGCGATGGAGGGGCTCAGCCGCCGGATGGCGCGGCTGGGGCCGGGGCCGCCGCCGACGCGGCGGGCAGGGTGACGTCGGCGGGGATCAGCACCTTGTCCACCACCTGGATATAGCCGTTGGTGACCCGCACGTCGGGCTGGATGATGCTGGCGTCGTTGACCTTCAGCACCGGGCCGCTGCCGTCGAGCACCAGCTTACCGGTCTCCACCGATTCCACCGGCCCCTTGGACCCCTTGATCTTGCTGGAGTCGAGATTGAGGTGGACCAGGTGATAGGTCAGCACCTTCTGCAGAACCGACGCGTTCCGAGGCGCCATGAGCAGGGCCAGCTGGGCGGGCGGCAGGGCGGCGAACGCCGCGTCGGTCGGGGCGAACAAGGTGAGGTCCGGCGTCGTCTTGAGCGTCGCGGTGAGATTGGTTGCGTCCAACGCCTTGAGCAGCATGGTGAAATGGCCAGAGCCCTGCAGGGTGGAGATGATGTTGCCGTTGGCGACCACATGCGGGGAAGCCGCGACCGCCGCCCCGCCGGCCGGAGGCGTGGCCGGCGCCGCAGCCGGAGGAGCCGCCGCGGTGGTCGGGGGAGCGGCCGGCTGAGCGCTCTGGGCCAGCGCCGCGAGCGGATAGGTCATCAGGCCCGCCGCCGCGGCGGTGACGAAGAAGCGTGAAATGAGCATGAGTGTCCTCTCGTTGGGGAAGCCCCCAAGGGGCGTCAGTTGGCGTCTGTTGGCGTCCGTCTCCCGTGC
>JBPCMA010000044.1:0-7902 GCA_051002715.1 Caulobacteraceae bacterium | reverse complement strand
ATAGACCGTATAGGCCCAGGGCGCGCATCTCGGCGAGGATCGCCTCGGGCACCGCGTCGTCCTCGGCCACCTCGGCCTCGATCGGCCGCAGGCGCTCGGCGACGAAGCGGCGCACCGTGTCGATCAGTTGATCGCGGGTCTCGGTGTCCAGGGCCAATCAAGAAGGTCCGGCGGGCTTAGAAACCGGGGGGAGCCGGCGCTCGAACATCAATTTCAGCACCGCCGGGTTACGGCTGTGTCCCGAATGGGCCGCGATCGGATCGGCGATCAGGCCGAACCAATCGAATTCGTTGCGATCGTAGACATTGACCACGATGGCGCCGGGCAGCGGCGGCACGTCGTAGGTCAGCATGTCACTGGGATCGCTGAAGGCGATCACCTGCCGGGGCTGAGGCGAAGCCGCTAATTCCGGTCGGATAGCCGGGCCCGTGGACCACTTGCTCAACACCGCGAACGGCGAGATTTCGGGCGCGGGCGCCGCAAACGCGGGCCTCGCCAGATCGGGCTGAGCGGCGGTGGGCAGGCCGCTCACCCGGCCCAGTTCCAACAGGGCGAACTGATTGGCGAAGAAGTAGAGATCGGACGTGGCGGCCACGACCTCGCGGGCGCGGGGGGCGTCGGCGTGGCCGGCGGCGTCGAGGACGACGAAGCTGCCCAAGCTCTCGGCGACCACGACGAATTCCTGACCGGCGGCGCCGCGCCCGTCGAAGGCCGCCGCGAAGCCGAACGCCTCGTCGATGGCCCGGCGTATCAGGGTCCGCATCGGTCCAAGGGCGATCACCGCGTCGGCCAGCCCCCAGTTCATGATCTGGCGTTTGAGGGCGGCGTTGGCCCAGGCGCCGCCGCCCGAGACGCGCGGGCCCTTCATGGCGGCGGCGTATTCGGCCGCCGTCAGCCAGGGGCGGCAGAGGTCGAGATGGGCCTTGTCGACGCCGGAAAGGCGGCTCTCCGGCCCCACCAGCGCCCGGCACCTGAAGGGCATGAGCAACGGCCACCAGTTGACCTCGTCAACGATCACCGGCGGCGCGCCGTCACGCTCGATTAGGTAGCGGTCGACGAACGGCCGGCTGGCCCGCCATTCCGCCTCGTTCCGCCACACCGGCGAACCCGTGACCTCGGCGGACGGCCGGATCCCCAGATCGATGTAGTGGCGCTGGGCCGCCGGCGGCGCGACCGCGCCGGCTGGGCATCGAACCGGGCCATAGCGGCACAGACCTTCCATGAACGGGCGGGCGAGTCCCGCGCCGTCGGCGCGCATGCCATGGACGAACAGGATGTGAACCGGCCGCTCTTGCGTCTGGTCGATCAGATCGCCCAACGAGCGAGTTTGCGCCAGGGCCGCCTGATCGTCGGCGCGCGCGGCGGCGGCGCGGGCGCCGGTCGCCAGCCAAGCCAAGGCGATCAAGCCGATCGCGCCCGCCAGAATCCAATGGAGCATGGACCACTCCGTTCAGATTCCCGCGCTGGCCGACGGGCGAGTGCGCATGGCGGCCAGCCAGCGGGTGACGTGAATCAGATCCTCGGGAACGGCGAATTTCACCATGCGGGCGAAGTCGATGCCGATGAAAAGCACCCCATCGGCGATGGTGATCCGGTCGGCGCCGAGCCACGGGCTTTCGCCCAGACGCTTGTCGAACACCTCGAGCGCCCGCTCGGCGCGCTCGCGATTATGGGCGGCGATCTCGGAGACCTGCGTCTCCAGGGCCGCCAGGGCGGGATGACCGTGACGCACGCTCATCATCAGCGGCGTCGCCGCCATCATCTCGGCCCGGCGGGTCCACATTTCGATGAGGGCGATCTCCCAGGGGTCGGTCCCGAACAGATTGGGTTCCGGATGGACCGCCTCGAGATAGCGGCAGATGGCGATCGACTCGGTGAAGGTCGTCCCGTCGTCGAGGGTCAGGGACGGCACATGCGGCAGGCCGGCCCGTTCGAGATACTCCGGTGTGCGGTGGTCGCCGGCGAACAAATCCAGATCCACCACCTCGATATCCTCGATCCCCTTCTCGGCCATGAACCAGCGCACCCGGCGAGGATTGGGAGCGCGGCGGCTGTCGTAGAGTTTCATGGCGGGTTCCTTGGGCGACGGACGCGCTGGCCGGAAATCGGCTTCTCTTCGATGAGTGTCTTCGCGATCGAAGCGGAAATCCGCCGGTAGCGGCCTACGTAGGGTTCGAAGAGTCGCGAGCGCGGCTTGCGCGTCAAGGTCCGATCGGCGCTGGTCTCGTCGGTCATGCAAGCGCTGATAGCTTCATGCGGGTAGCCTCGCAACGCGTGAACGCCCAACACCAGTTTTTCAGCGCTAGCCGACGAGAGGAAATCTTATGGCGGACACCCGGCCGCATTCCGCGGCGCCCCACGTCGGCATTTTCTGGAGCGTTCCGGTCGCGGCTGGCGCGTCCCGCCTGCTCATCGACACCGAACCGCTGGCGAGGGCCGAGACCTATGGCGATTTCCTCACCCATCCGCGCGGCCACCACGAGGTTTGGACGGCCTGGCGGCGCCTGGGAACCGGATGGCTGAAGGCGCGTGGCTGGCCGTTCGCCATCCTCACCCACGAGTACGAAGACTTTCCCCGAGGCCGGGTGGTTTTCCACGTTTCCACCAGTGCGTTCTGGATCTACGCCGATCGGCGGCTTCAGCGGGAGGACGACATCGCGCGAATAAAGACGGCGCTCGGACTCACGGACCAGACGTGCCTGGTCAAGTCGGACAGCCACTATTGCTGAGCGAGGACGGGCGGAGGTGGCGGGGGGCCGCCTCCGCGATCCTTTTTAGTGGAGAACGGCGCCGCCTCGTCGAGGCGCCCCGGCCGCCAAGCGGGCCTGACGCATCTGGGCGGCGGTGAAGACACTGGCAGGCAGGCGCGCATCGCCAAGGCCCATCTCGATTTCGACGATGCCGTCGCGCCGCACCCGCGAGCAGACGGCGAGCGTCGTCTTGCCGAATACGAACTGGAGGTGGGCGATCTCCAGCCCCTTGGCCGCCAGGGCGATCTCGCGATAGGCGGCCAGCGCCGCCGGCCGAAGCTGAGCCCCGACCGCCTCGCGGGCCTCTTCGGTGGGGACGACGAGGCCGGGCGCCTGAATTCTGAATATGTCTGAACCTCTTTCAAAGATCGCGGCGAGCCCGTCCGGAGGGAGTCCGGGCGCGGGCCGCCGACGCGTTCGAAGAGGTTCTGGGGTCAGGGGGTCATGGGCTTGAGGGAGAAATAGGCCGGCGCGGGCCGTTTGTCGATAGAATACGGCCGCAAATCGCGACACTAACGTCAGAAATGGTCGCTCTTGGGTTTGACTGCGGCACACTGCCTTGACCTGCCTCGATCAAAGTGCCCAATGTACCGTCCAAGAGGATGTCCGCATGATTACCGGCAGTCCAGATGGCGCGCGCACTTTGCCAGAAGCGGCGGATGGAAAAGATACCGACCGAGCACGCAGCAATCACGAACTGGGGACGTTATATAGTCGCTATCGTGAGAAGGGGCGAGCGACTGAAATCGCCAACTTCGCCGGCTCTTTCTATCGGCCGCAATTGTTGCGATTGCCAGATGGTTGGGGAGAGGCCGAACACCGCATTGCCTTTGTCGGTCGCGAGCCTCATGGCGCAGTGGGTAGAAAGACATGCACGGAAATTTGTACACTGAAGGATTTTTTCGACCGTGACGGCAGCGTCGAGGAACTAATTGCCGCTTACGACTCGTCGGACGACGACATGTACAGTGGGCCTCAAAAGAATTTCCAGAGATATTTTGTAAAGGTAGTGGAGAATATGCGCGCTTTTGGATATACGGTCAAAGCCATTCAAACGAATCTGGTTAAGTGCGCAGTAAATGGACAGTTACACAGAGGAAATTCGGACTATAGTTTATGGCCGGAGCCGTATCGAGAGCCATATTTGCATTGGCAGTGTGATCTTTTGGCTGGAGAATTTTCGGTAATAAAACCGACTTTCATTTTGTTTGCTACGCTCCTCAGCTACATCAAGGGAGAATTCCCCGGTGTGCGACCATGGGCGATCGACGGTTTTCCCGCCAATCGGGCGGAGCGATTGGAGCACCCCCGCCTCCCGTGTCCAGCATACCGTGCCTATCATCCTGGCGCTCACGTGTCGGATGGGTTTGCGCCCTACACGGCGATCCTGAAAGACTGGTCTGATCGGCTAGCGGCGGCTTGACGCCCGCTCCCCCGCTCGCGCACAAACGGCCGATCAGAAAGGGAGCAACCCCATGACCGACATCCGCTTCGACTGCCAGGTGGCGGTCGTGACCGGGGCGGGCGGGGGGCTGGGGCGGGAGCATGCGCTGGAGTTGGCCCGGCGCGGGGCCAAGGTGGTGGTCAACGACCTGGGCGGCGCGGTGGACGGCTCGGGCGGTTCCTCCGACGCCGCCAAGGCGGTGGTGGAGGAAATCGCGGCGGCCGGCGGCGAGGCGATCGCCAACGGCTCGTCGGTCACCGACGACGCGGGCGTCGCCCTGATGGTGAAACACGCCATGGACGCCTGGGGCCGAGTCGACATTCTGATCGCCAACGCCGGGGTGCTGCGCGACAAGTCCTTCTCCAAGATGGAGATCGCCGATTTCGAATTCGTGCTGGGCGTTCACCTGCTCGGCACCGTCAAACCGGTCAAGGCGGTTTGGGAGATCATGAAGGCCCAGAACCACGGGCGGATCGTGGTCACCACCTCGTCCTCCGGCCTCTACGGCAATTTCGGCCAGACCAACTACGGGGCCGCCAAACTGGGCGTCGTCGGCTTCATGAACACCCTCAAGCTGGAGGGCCAGAAGAACAACATCCACGTCAACGCCATCGCTCCGGTGGCGGCCACCCGGATGACGAAAAACCTCATGCCGCCGGAGGTTTCCGCCCGCCTGGCCCCGCGATACGTCACGCCAGGCGTGGTCTTCCTGTGTTCCGAGGACGCGCCGAACGGTGTCGTCCTCACCGCCGGAGCAGGCGCTTTTGCACTCGCCCGCATCGTCGAAACCGACGGGGTGTATCTGGGCGAAGGCGCCCTGTCGGTGGAGGAGGTTCGCGACCACTGGGCCCAGATCGCCGACGAGACGGGCCAGAAGGCCTATGTCACCGGCGGCGAGCAGACCCAGAAATTCTTCCGCAAGCTGAGCGGGGGGTGAGCCTATTCGCCCACTCGGCGGACGAAGGAGCGATCTTCATTAAGGATGCAGCCGGCGGCCTCGGCGCGGCGCAGGCATTGGGTCGCGCCTTCGTCGGCCAGCAGCGCCTCGCGATATTGTTCGTAGGCGGCCAGGTCGGGAAAATCGATCAAGCCGAAGGCGGCGTTGGTCGACCCGGCGATCCGGGTCGGTAGATAGTAATCCACGAACCTGCCGCCGCAGCGCTCCACCGGTTCGCGCAAGGCGCGCGCATAGGCCTCGAAGTCGGCCAGCTTGGCGGGATCGAGGGTGTATCGGATGCAAAGCGTCAACATAGGCCGTCTCCTTCGCGTCAACCTGAACGGAAGGGTATCGCCCCGAGCGTCGGCCGTCGCGCCTCAACGTTTCGGAATAATCCGAATTATGGGGGCGTGATCGGCGGTTGCGTGCGCGCTAAACTGGCGGCCATGGCCCCCTCCCCTTCGATCGCGACCATCGGCTCCCTGATCGGCAATCCAGCCCGGGCTAATGTCCTCATCGCTTTGATGGACGGTCGCGCCCTGACGGCCACCGAACTGGCCTTCGCCGCTCGCGTGTCAACCCAGACGTCCAGCGGCTATCTCGCCCAACTCACCGACGCGGGGCTGCTGAGGCGGCGCAAACAGGGCCGGCATGTCTATTACGCCCTCGCCTCGCCCCTCATCGGCGGAATGCTGGAGGCGATCATGGCGGTGGCGGCGGACGACCCCTACCCCGGCCGCCCGCGCTGGAAGGGTGACGAGGCGCTGAGAGCGGCGCGCACCTGTTACGACCATCTGGCCGGGCGGCTGGGCGTCGCCCTCGCCGACGCCCTGGTGAAGGAGCAGCGGATTGTGCTGGGCGAAGACGGCGGCGAGGTGACGGCCAAGGGGGCCCGGTTCCTCGCCGAGTTCGGGATCGATCCGGACGCCATCCGCCGCCGCCGACGCGCCTTTTGCCGGCCGTGCCTGGATTGGAGCGAGCGGCGTCCGCACCTCGCCGGCGCCTTGGGCGCGGCGCTGGCCGCCCGCTGTTTCGAACTGGGCTGGACCGAACGAATGCGCGACAGCCGCGCGGTGACCATATCCGCCGCCGGCCGCGACGGGTTCACTGAGCCGACATTCCCCAGATGGACGGCCCATCCGCCCACCTTTGCGAGCAGGTTGACCTCTTTCTTTGGCATTGAACAGCCTCGGGGGTGAATTTCCTGCGGGCAAGCCCTTTTCGCTACGCCGTGAGCGCGCTCCGCGTCGGCGGCGGTGATTTTCCTGGATTTTGGGCGCACTTCGCATGTCGGGCGGGATGCAGTCGCCGACCATCGCCGGGGTCAACATCGCGCGACCTGGGGCGTGCGCAACTCCGCGATCATGGCCAAGACACCCGCGAACAGATCGCGTGGCACGGCGACCTCGGCCATCTGGAACACCGTGTAGCGTGCGTGGGTCACGACCTTGGCGGCGATCTTCACCAGCTTCTCCCGCAGCGTGGTCAGCGACCAGGTCTGCATTTCGACAGGCAGGGCCAGGGTGCGCAGGAAGTTGGCGATGTTGTAGGCCAGCACATGCAATTGCAGGCGCACCGCATTGGCCGCCATCGCCCGGCAGGACAGGCGCGTCCATTTGACCGCGTTCTTGCCCTCCTTGATCCACTGCTCCGCCGTGCCGCGCTGATTGTAGAAGGCCGTGACGCGCTCGGGCGGGCGGGCCAGATTGGTCACCAGGAAGCCGACCCTTGGATAGAGTTCGCCAGGATGCCATTCGACCTTGGCCACCACCCGCCGCTTCCGGCTCCAGGACCCGGCCTGGTAGGTGAAGTTGGCGTAAGACCTCACGACGCGGTTGGGCGGACGCCCGACCGGGCGTCTGAGCAGATGGCTGATCCGCCCTTGGAGAACCGAGTTGGCCTTCAGGCGGATGGCGTATTTGAAGCCTTCGGCTTCCAGGACCGCGTAGAGATCCGGCAAGGCGAAGGCCGCGTCGCCCCGAAAGAACTTCCGCCGCACCACCCCCCGGTAGCGCGCCACGGCCGGCTCCAGCACCGAGCGCCAGTCATCGGCGCTATGCACATTGCCCGACCGCAGCGAACAGCCCTCCACGTCGCCGAACTGATTGAACAGGAACAGCGGGTGATAGCAGACGCACTCGAAGTGGCCGTTGTAGGCTGAGCCTTCCTGCTCGCCGAACACCGGGCTGACGCTGGAGTCCATGTCCAGCACCAGGACCTTGGTCGGATGGCGCTGGCGCACGACGTCGATCCAACGGCCCGATAGATCGGATAACGCCTTGAGGTTGGCCGGCTGCGCCAAGACCTGGGTCTCGAAGCGCCCCATCTGACTGCTGGACGCCGCCTGGGCGGCCACGGCTCGGCCACCGACAATCCAACGCATGGCCGGATCACGGCCGAGCCGGTCGGCGTCGTTGACGTCTTCATATCCGGCCAGCCGACCAAACACCGACTGGCGAAACTGCGCGATCAGGGAGTGGCGACTGTTGCGCCCGGTGCGACGATCCGAAAGCACATGCCCGGCAAGTTCGCTCAACCCAAGCGCATCGTCGAGTTCACGAAAGGCCAACAGACCAGCGTCGGACGTGACCCTCGATCCGTGAAATTCCAGCTTCAGCCGGGCGTCGAAATCGACCCGTAAATCGGCCCGGTCAGCTTCACCCGTCGCCTCGGCCATCCCCCACCCCTCCGAACTCCGCTATCGTATTGATTCTGATAGCAGAGTCGGCACCCTCAGGGCAGAAATCCAACGTCTATCTGGGAAATGCGGG
>JBPCMA010000043.1:0-2976 GCA_051002715.1 Caulobacteraceae bacterium | reverse complement strand
CCCGCAGGGTCGGGCCGGCCGGCGGCGGGCCGCGACGCCGGCTCTCGATGGCCTCGCCGGCCCCGCCGCGCAGGAGCCGCGCCACGCCCTCGAAGGTCTCGGTCCGCGCCAGCGCCGCGGCGTCCCGGCCGCGATAGTAGAGCCGCCCGCCCGCCACCGTGGTTATGGCCGAGGTCAGGATCGGTTCGCCCCAGGCGATGGCGCTCTCGGCCACGTCGGCGGCCTTGCGGCCGCGCGCCTTGCGGGCGGTCAGGGCGAGGATGTCGCTGGAGAGGTAGCGGCGGCGGCGGGGCTCGCCGGGGTCGGGCTCGGCGCGGACACGCCCGCGGCTGACATAGGCGTAGAGCGTCTGGGCGCGAACGCCCAGCCGGCTCATCGCCTGTTCCGCCGTCAGCCAGTCCGACACGAGCTTATATTGATTAAATTGATCAATCTTGATTCTTGTTGGGAAATTTGCATCTCAGCGGCATGGCTTCAAGGGGAAAGGCGATGCGGGAAGGGATTGACGGGCTCGAGGGGGTGGTGGCCGCCGAGACGGTCCTCTCGGATGTGGACGGCGAGGCCGGCCGCCTGGTGATCCGAGGTCACGCCCTGGAAACATTAGCCGGCTGGACCTTCGAAGAGGTGACGGCCCTGCTTTGGGCCGGCTTCTTCGAGGACGCGCCCGAAAGTCTGGGCCCCCGCCTCGGCGCGGCGCGGGTCGAGATCTTCCGCGAGGTGAGCGCTCTGGACGGCGAACTCCTGGGACGTGCGCCTTTCGAGGCGATGCGCGCCCTGACCGCGCGGCTGGCCGACGGCGACGATCTGGGCCTAGCCCTGCGCCTGGCGGCGGCGCCGGCGGTATTCACCGCCGCGGTGATCCGCGCCCAGGCCGGCGAGGCGCCTCTCGCGCCCGACCCCGCCGCCGGCCATACCGCCGACGCCCTGCGCATGACGCGCGGCCGGCCTGGGTCGGCCGCCGAGGTGGCGGCGCTCGACGCATATCTGGTGACCGTGGCCGACCACGGGCTCAACGCCTCCACCTTCGCCGCCCGGGTGGTGGCCTCGACCCGCGCCGGCCTGACCTCGGCGGTGCTGGCGGGCTTGAGCGCCTTGAAAGGCCCCCTGCACGGCGGCGCGCCGGGGCCGGTGATCGAGATGCTCGACGGCGTCGGGGCGCCGGAGAACGCCGGCGCCTGGCTGGAGGCGGCCCTCGATCGCGGCGACCGGCTGATGGGCTTCGGGCATCGCATCTACCGGGTGCGCGACCCGCGCGCCGACGCCCTGAAGCGCGTCGTGGCGACGCTGGCGCGGCTTCCAACGTCCTGCCAGGAAGGTTCGCCCTGGCCGAAGCGGTGGAAGCCGCCGCGCTGGACATTCTGCGGCGCCGCAAGCCCGGCCGCTCGCTGCAGACCAATGTGGAACTCTACACCGCCCTGTTGTTGGAGGCCTTGGCCTTCCCGCCCGACGCCTTCACCTGCGTCTTCGCCATGGGCCGGGTGGCCGGCTGGATCGCCCACGCCCGCGAACAAGTGGCCGGCGGCCGCCTGATCCGCCCGGCGTCGCGCTACGTAGGCCCGCTTCCCCGCCAAGCGGCCTAGTTTCGTCCCTCCGGCGCGGTTGGCGCTGTAGCCGCTCGGCGGATCGCGGTAAGCTCGGCCCCATGGCCCGCCCCCCTCTCACCCCGGCCCAGAGCGCCCGCCTGACCCGCCAGGTGACCTTGCTGTCGGTGGCCACCGCCGCCGTCCTGGTGGCGATCAAGGCGATGGTCTGGCTGGCCAGCGGCTCGGTGGCCCTGCTCGCTTCGATGGCCGATTCGGGCCTCGACTTGGTCGCCTCGACGGTGACCTTCTTCGCTGTCCGCTATGCCGCCGCGCCGCCGGACGCCGAACACCGCTACGGCCACGGCAAGGCCGAGGCCTTCGCCAGCCTGATCCAGGCCGGCCTCGTCTTCGCCTCGGCGGCCTTGATCGGTCAGCAGGCCATCCGCCACCTTCTTCACCCCCAGCCGATCGAACAGATGGGCTGGGCCCTCGCCGTCATGGCCCTCTCCACCTTGCTGACCGCGGGCCTGATCGCGGCGCAGACCCGGCTGCTCGAGAAGACCGCCTCGGTGGCCGTATCGGCCGACCGCGTCCACTACGTGGCCGACCTGGCCTCCAGCCTCATCGCCCTGGCCGGCATCGGGGCGGTGGCCACCTTCGGCTGGCGGAATCTGGACGCCCTGGCCGGCCTGGGGGTGGCGATCCTGCTGCTGTGGGGCGCGGTGACCGTGTTCCGCGAATCGTCCAACCAGCTCATGGACCGGGAATTGCCCGACGACGCCCGCGAGAAGATCGTGGCGCTGATCACCGAAGATCCCAAGATCAGCAACGTGCATCAGCTGCGGACCCGCGCCTCGGGCCCCATCGTCCACATCCAGTTGCACGCCGACCTCGATCCCGACCTCTCGCTCGTCGCCGCGCACAAGGCGGTGGTGGCGGCCGAGAAGCGCGTGCTGGCCGCCTTCCCCGCCGCCGAAATCATTGTCCACCCCGATCCCCGCGGTCGGGCCGAACCCCATGTCGGCGCCTTCCCGGAATTCCATGAGGAGCGGGACGATTCTTGAGGCCGCCGCGCCCCGGGCCGCGGAGGGCGTTGTTCGGTGACCGGATTTGGCTATAGCTCGGCGCGCGCCATGAGCCTCGTGCGAACCCTTCATCACTTTCCCCTCGACCCGGCGTCGCGCCAGGTTCGCCTGGCGCTGGCTGAAAAGCGCCTTCCATTCGAGGAGGTGGTGGTGCGCTATTAGGAGGCCCCCAAGGCCTTCCTCGCCCTCAATCCCTCGGGCCTGACGCCGGTGCTGGTGGAGACATCGGGCGGCGAGGCGGTGGCCATTTGCGAGGCGCGGGCCATCCTGGAGTATCTGGAAGAGGTGGCGCTCGAGCCCGACCTGCTGGGCGCCACGCCGGCCCTGCGCGCCGAGACGCGGCGGCTGATGCAATGGTTCGACCGCAA
>JBPCMA010000042.1:0-8367 GCA_051002715.1 Caulobacteraceae bacterium | reverse complement strand
GCACCCCGATCGCCGCCGCCAGCCGCCCGCCGTCGCGCACCCGTCACACCGCGCTTGGATAGTTCGGCGCCTCGCGGGTGATCATCACGTCGTGGACGTGGCTTTCGCGATGGCCGGCGCCGGTGATGCGGATGAAGCGGGCCCGCGCCTGGAAGGCGGCGATGTCGGCCGCCCCCAGATAGCCCATGGCGGCGCGCAGGCCGCCGACCAGCTGGTGGATCACCGGGGCGATGGGGCCCTTGTAGGGGGTCTGACCCTCTATGCCCTCGGGGACCAGCTTCATGGCGTCCTCCACCTCCTTCTGGAAATAGCGGTCGGCCGAGCCGCGCGCCATGGCCCCCAGCGAGCCCATGCCGCGATAGGATTTGTAGGAGCGCCCCTGATAGAGGAACACCTCGCCCGGCGCCTCGTCGGTCCCGGCGAACATCGAGCCCATCATGGCGCTCGATGCCCCCGCGCCGATCGCCTTGGCGAGATCCCCCGAGAAGCGGATGCCGCCGTCGGCGATCACCGGCGCGCCCGAATCCCTGGCCGCCCGCACCGCTTCGGCGACAGCGGTGAACTGCGGCACGCCCACCCCGCTCACCACCCTTGTGGTGCAGATCGAGCCCGGCCCGATCCCCACCTGCACCGCGTCGGCGCCGGCGTCGATCAGCGCCCGCGCCCCCTCGTAGGTGGCGACATTGCCGGCCACGATCTGCACCCGGTTGGTCTCGCGCGAGAGCCGCCGCACCGCGTCGGCCACCGCCTTGTTGTGGCCGTGGGCGGTGTCGATCACCACCACATCCACGCCCGCCTCCATGAGGGCGAGGGAGCGCTCGAAGCCGCTGTCGCCCACCGTCGAGGCCGCGCCGACCAGCAGGCGGCCCTTCGAATCCTTGGCCGCCAGGGGGTGGGCCTCGGCCTTTTCCATGTCCTTGACGGTGATCAGGCCCACCGCGCGATAGTCGTCATCGACCACGATCAGCCGCTCGATCTTGTGGCGGCGCAGCAGGTCGCGGGCCTCGTCTTGGCCGCAGCCCTCGCGGACGGTGACCAGCCCTTCATGAGTCATCAGCGCCGAGGCGGGGACATCGTCGGATTTCTCGAAGCGCATGTCGCGGTTGGTGAGGATGCCGACCAGGCGGCCCGATTCCGCCTCAACCACCGGAAAACCGGAAATCCGCCGTCGCGCCTTGATCTGGCGAATCTCCGCGAGCGTGGTGTCGGGGTGGATGGTGAGAGGGTTGATCACCATGCCGCTTTCGTAGCGCTTGACCTCCCGCACCTGGTCGGCCTGCTCCTCGACCGTGAAATTGCGGTGCAAAATGCCCATCCCGCCCGACTGGGCCATGGCGATGGCCAGCCGGCTGTCGGTGACCGTGTCCATGGCGGCGGACACGAGGGGAATGTTGAGGGCGATCTCGCGGGTGAACCTTGTCGCGGTGTCCACCTGGGTCGGCATCACTTCGGACGGACCCGGTTCGAGCAAAACATCGTCGAAGGTGAGCCCTTCGCGAATCTCCATGAGACTCTCCGTTTTGCGGGGCGGGTATAGCGGCGCGACCGGCGGAGTGTAAAGTAGCCCGGATGAGCCAGGGCATATGGGACGCGGCCAGTGGTGAGCGGTGAAGGCGAGGCCTCGCCGCCCAGGGCGCGGATGGCCCTGCGGGTCGGCGTGGTCGGCCACCGCCCCGATCGGCTGCCGCGCGACGCGGCCAGTCTCGAAACGATCCGCGGCCGGCTGGCGGGAGTGCTCTCGTCCATCGCGCGGGCCGTCAACGATGCGCGCGCCTCCCCGGACGCCATCTTCTACGCCCCCGATCCGCCGTTGTTGCGGGCCGTCTCGCCCCTGGCCGAGGGTGCCGATCGGCTGTTCGCCGAGGAGGCCCTGCGGCTGGGCTACGAGTTGTGCTGCGTCATGCCGTTCGCGCAAGGCGCGTTCGAAGAGGACTTTCGCTCGCCGCAAGCCATGGCGCCCGACGCCCTGAGCCGGTTTCGCGGCCTCCTGTCGCGCGCCAAGGGCGCCGGAAAGCTTACGACGTTCGAACTCGATGGAGCGGCGGCGCGCCGCGCCCAGGCCTATGGGGCGGCCGGCCAGGTCGTCCTCAACCAGTCCGATCTGCTGGTGGCCGTGTGGGACGGCGGGGGCGCCAATGGGCCGGGCGGCACGGCGCACACCCTGCGTCAGGCGATCGCCTTCAACATACCGGTAATCTGGATAGATTCGCGGCGACCGCACGCCTGCCGGGTGCTGCGGCGGATGGAGGAACTCGACAGCCTCGACGCGGCAGACGACAAGGCTCCTCCGCCAGCGACGGGCGATCTCGACGACCGCCGACTGCACGCCGTCATCGCCGAGCTGGTCGACGGCGAGCTAGGCCTGCCGCCGGGCGCGGCGGACGGCCGACCGCATTTGCGGGACTACCAGAGGGAGCGCAAACCGCGCCTCAACCTCGCCCTGGCGTGGAAGATGTTTCGCGATCTGCTCGACCGCGGCGAAATCCGCCTGCCGCGCATTCGCGTCCAGGGCTTCGTCGACCAGATCGCCGACGACTGGCCGGTCGCCCCACCTTCCGAGCTTTCGAGGGAACGCTCCGGGCGATCATGGATCAACGCCATCCTGCGCCCGCATTACGCCTGGTCGGACAAGCTCGCCGACCGCTACGCCGACGCCCACCGCAGCGCCTTTGTGTGGTCGTCTCTCCTGGCGGCGACGGCGGTCTTTCTGGCCCTCCTGCCCATGGCGGCGGCCTGGCGGCCTCACACCCGCCTGTTGGTCGTCGACGCCGCCGTCGAAGCCTGCGTGCTGGTGGTCATGGTCTGCCTTCCCATCCTGGCGCGCCAACGGCGCTGGCACCGGCGCTGGCTGGAATATCGGGTCCTGGCCGAATTGATCCGTGAGCTTCGCGTACTCATCCCCCTGGGCGGTGGCCGGCCCCTGCCGCGCACCCCGGCCCACCTAGCCGGCTATGGCGATCCCACTCAAAGCTGGATGTACTGGCAGGCCCGGGCGATCGCCCGCGCCGCCGGCCTGCCCAACGCCACGGTCAACGCCGCCTACGTCGCCGATCAATTGACCTATCTGTCGGATTTCATTGGCGCGCAGGGTGAAGGCGACGGGCGCCCAAGCGGGCAGATCGGCTTTCACCGCGCCAATTGCGAGCGCATGGAGCGCATTCACCGGCGCCTGCATCGGATGGCCCTGCTTTTCTTCGCCGTCACCATTGTCGGGGTGGCCTTGAACTGGCTGGTTCCCCTGGTGATGACGCGCGAACCGGGCTGGGTCGGCCGCTGGTTGATCTTGATTTCCGCCTTTTTCCCGGCGCTTGGCGCCGCTCTCGCTTCGATCAACAATCAGGGCGAGTTCGCCCGCCTGCAACGCCGCTCACGCGCCATGGCCGACGGTTTCGCGGGGCTGAAGGCTTCGACCGTTGGTCTGAGCGAGCAGGCCGGAGGAGCCCCCCTCGCCGAAGTCACCGCCCTGGCCGCCTCCATGGCGGCCATGATGCTCGATGAGAACGTCGACTGGCGCATCGTTGTTCTCGATCTGCCGCACGCGGCGGGCTGACGGGATGGGCTCACCCGGCGGAGACGCGAGGCCAATTCACCAGGAATAGCCGCCGAGCCAGTCGCGCCCGGGCGCCGCGGAGGCTTTCGGCTCGCCGGCCGCGGTCGCCTGGAATCGAGCCTGGCCGAGGCGATCGCGCGCCTTGGCGCAGATCAGCCGGTCGCGGTCTTCGGCCGAGTCCACGCCGTTTGGCCCCTTGGCCGCGCAAAACCGCGAGGCGTCTTCCCAGCGCGCCCGCGCCAGATCGTCCCGCCCCGCCAGCCCTTCGTGGTCACCGGCGAGCAACGCCGCCTCGGCGGCGACGCGGGCGAGGCGCGGATTGGCTGGCGGCCGGGAGGCCAAGGCGGAAAGCCGGTCTGACTCGCCCACCGCCGGCGCCAGGGCCGAGCGAAGGGCGTCCGTCGACCTGGCGGCCTGGGCATCGACCTTGATCTGGGCCAGCCGCGCGCCGCCCAGCATGACGCCCCGCCACCGCAGATCCGAGGGATCCTTGCGGACCAGGCTTTCGGCGAGATCGACGCCGCGCTTGGCGGCGCTCGCCGCCGCCGGCAGGCTCCGTTTCGCCAGGAACGCGCGGGAGAGCGCCGTGAAGGCGAAGGCGGCCTGTTCGCGATAGTTGGCGTCGTCGGGCTCCAGGGCCATCAACTCCCCGGCCTGATCGGCCGACCGCCGAAGTTCGGTGATGGCGTCGTCGATTCGCCCTTGCGCCGTGTCGATCTTGGCGAGCGCGATGCCGTTGATGACGAGAGCCAGTTTCGCGGCGTTGTCGCCGCCGCGGCGGCGAAGGATTTCGTCATAGATGGCCCGCTCGCTCCGCCGGTCGCGCATGGCCCAATCCAGGCGCCCGCGGGCCGCCTCCGCGTCGCCCAGCCAGTGATAGGTCCCCGCCAAATCCATCTGGCGATCGCGGTCGGCCGGCGCCTTGGCGGCGAGGGCGGCGTCGACCAGAAGCACCTTGGAAAAGGCGTCGGCGGCCAGGTCGGCGCGCCCCTCCCGCTGGAGCAGGGCGCCGAGATTGGCGTTCGCGTAGCCGACCTCCATGCGCCACTCGTCACGCTTGGGTTCGAGCGAGACCAACCGGTCGGCGAGGCGCCGGTATTCCAGGAACTGCTTCTCCGCCGTCTCGTCCTGGCCGCGCCGATAGGCCACGTAGCCGACCCAATAGACACTCTGCGCATGATTGAAGAGGCGGGTGGTGTCGGTGGGCCGGCGCGCCAGCAACTCGGCGGTGACCGCCGCCGCCTGCTGGAAATCCTTCAGGGCCAGATTGAGGTCGCCGCGCTGATCGCTGAGATCGCCCAGCATGTGCAGAACCCGCGCGCGCCGCCCCAGAGCCTCGGCGTCCAGGCCGCGTCGCGCCTGGGCGGCATAGTAGGCCATCGCCCGCGCGCCGACGGCGTCCAGGACGTCGAGCCGGCCGGTCGGCTCCAGTTTTTTGCGCAGGTCGCCCAGCATGAACTCGACCAGGCTCTCCGCCTGCGCCCTCTGCGCGCGCGCTTCATCGCGCGAGGCCAGGGCGGCGAGCGCCAGGCCGCCCATCGCCGCGGCGCCGACAAGCGAGGCGGCGGCGATGGCGCCCAGTTGCTGGCCGCGGCGATGGGCGTCGCGTTGGACCAGTTCGTCCAGATCGAATCCGAGTATGCCGGCGATCAGCTTCAGCCGGGCCAGGGCGCGCCCGTCACCCTCGGGGCGCAGATCCGCCGCGATGATTTCGGCGCGCCGGTCGGTCAGCGCGCCGTCCGGGCCCAGGTGAAAGCGCAGGGCGGCCGGAAAGCACTCCTCATCCTCGGCGCCTGGGCGCCGCGCGGCGTTGGGGGTTCCCGCGACGATCACCGCGAACACCCGCGCCTCGCCATGCAGCGACTTGAAGCGGATGATTTCATCCTCGACCCAGGCCGAACGAGCCGCCGCGGGCGAACAAATGACGATCAGCGCGGACGAGGCGGCAAGCGCGGCATGCACCCGGGCTCGCAGATCGGTGTTGACCGCCAGCTCGTCGCGATCCTTGAACACCGGCCTAAACCGGGCGGGGGCGGGACCAACCGGCGAGGCGCGGCCCACCAGGCGCCTTGGAAGGGCGTAGGCCTCCAGGGCGCGATGCAGCCACGTCGCCCAGGCGCGATCCTGGTGACTATAGCTGAGGAACGCCCAATAGCGCCGCCCGTCACCCATCAGTGCGGCCCCTTGAACCCCGTGGCCAACAGATAGAGTTCCGAACTTTCCGCCCGGCTGGCCTTGGGTTTGACGTGCCGCACCCGCGCGAAATTGCGTTTGAGGCTGGCCAGCAAGGCGGCGGTCTCGCCGCCTTGAAAGGCCTTGGAGACGAAAACGCCGCCGGGTTTGAGCGCCCCGACCGTGAATTCCACCGCCGCCTCGATCAGGGCCACGATGCGCAGATGGTCGGTCTGGCGATGGCCGGTGGTGTTGGGCGCCATGTCCGACAAGATCAGGTCCGGCGCGCCGCCCACAAGCGCGATCAGCCGCGCCGCGCAGGCCGGGTCGGTGAAGTCCGCTTCGATGATTCGGGCGCCCGGCAAGGGCGCGACCGGCAGGAGATCGACGCCCGCCACCACGCCCGCCCCGCGCTCCAGGGCGACCTGCATCCAGCCTCCCGGCGCGCAGCCCAGGTCGATGACCCGCGCGCCGCGCCGCAGAATATGAAAGCGGTCGTCGATCTCGCGCAGTTTGAAGGCGGCGCGCGAACGGTAGCCCTTGGCCTTGGCTTCGACGACGAAGGGGTCGTTGATCTGGCGCTCTAACCACGCCTATGACGAAGGCGTGCGCTCCCTGGCCGTTTTCAATCGCGCCGGGCCGGCCCGGCCGGCGTCCGTGCCGCCGGTGGGAGGCCGGACCATGCGCTTGCGCGGCGGCTCGCTCACGGTGGGGCCCTCTCGGGGGGGGCGCCTCGGGGCGCGCCGGCCATACGGCGCCGCCGACGCGACCCGTGCTCGGCCATGAGCGACAGCAGCAGGCCCTCGCGCAGTCCCCGGTCGGCGACCCGAACGCGCTCGCAGGGCCACAGCTCCTGCACCGCGGCGAGGATCGCCGCGCCGGCCATGACCAGGTCGGCGCGGTCGGGGCCGATGCAGGGCTGGGCGGCCCGCTCGCCGACCGTCAGGGCCGCCAGGCGCCGGGTCACCGCGTCGCATTCGGCCCGCGTCATCCACAGCCCGTCCACCTGGGCGCGATCATAGCGCGCCAGCCCCAGGTGCAGGCCGGCCAGGCTGGTGATCGCCCCCGAAGTTCCCACCAGATGGGCGCCGCCGGACGCGAAGACCGCCCGCCAGGCCTCGGCCCCGCGAAAGGCCCCGATCCGGCTCTTCATCGCCTCGACCATGGACCGGAACCAGGCGTCCCCGTCGCCGGCCCTTTCGGGAAACCGCTCGGCGAGCGTCACCACCCCGACCGGGATCGACAGCCACGCCGCGATCGGCGGTCGCCCTGGGGCGGCGCGGCCGGACGCTGCGCCCAGGCCCGGCGCCCTCAGGTCCACCCAGGACATCTCCGTCGAACCGCCGCCGACATCGACCACCAGGGCGGCGAGCGGCGCGCGGTCCAGCAGGGTGAGGCAGCAAGCCACCGAAAGGCGCGCCTCCTGGCGCGGGCTGATCACGGTAAGGCGAAGGCCGGTCTGTTCGGCGACCTCGGAGAGGAAGCGCGGCCCGTTGGCGGCCGAGCGGCAGGCCTCGGTGGCGACCGCCTTCACCCGCGTGACGCCGCGCCGCGTGATCTTGCCGGCGCACACGCGCAAGGCGCCGATGGCCCGCCCCATGGCCGCCTCGCCGAGCCGGCCGCTGCCCGACAGGCCCTCGCCCAGGCGGACGATCCGCGAAAAGGCGTCGACGATGCGAAATCCCCGCCCCGTCGGGGTGGCGATCAACAGGCGGCAATTGTTGGTGCCCAGGTCGAGCGCCGCGAACATCGGCCGCTCGCCCGGCTCGCGCGCCCCATCGCCTCCGCGGCGGCCCGCGCGACCGACGGGCGCGGTCGGCGCCTCGTCCATGACTTCGTTCCAACCTGTCCGAAGCGGCCCTCGCGCCGGCGGCGGCGGCCGCGTCTCTTCGGCTTCCAGCCTAGCAAGGATGCCCCGTCGACGGAAGGCGCGCTCTTGATAGGGTCGCCGAACGCTTTAAGTTCAGCCCCCATTCACGAATTGGGTGTATCCTGGCCGAACCATGAACGCGCGCCTCGCCAAGTTCGCCATCGGTCAGGTGGTCAAGCATCGGGTCTTCCCGTTTCGCGGCGTCATCTTCGATGTCGACCCGGTGTTCTCCAACAGCGAGGAGTGGTGGCTGTCGATTCCCGACGAGGTTCGCCCGCGCAAGGACCAGCCCTATTATCATCTGCTGGCCGAGAACGAGCAGTCCAGCTACGTCGCCTATGTTTCGGAGCAGAACCTGCTGCCTGACGAGAGCGGCGAGCCGGTGGGTCACCCGCACACCGCGCTGATCTTCGACGCGTTCAAGCCCGGGCGTTATCACCTGCGCCCGCGCATCACCCACTGATAGAGCCGGCATACCAGACCAGGGGCTCATCGAGGGGATGTCCCGCCATTTTCAACAATGAACGGGACATCCCCGTGAAGCTGCCGCCGTTGAATTTGTTTAGGATTTCGTTGACACCGATTCGCCCTTGCGCGCTGAGGTATCGCAACCCGGTCACGATGAACTCGGTGAGGTTCGTGGTAGGGTCGGTGGGCCACGTCCCGGCGGAAGTCACCCCATACGGGCATGGGGCGGAGCCTTCGCAGACCAGCCTGCCCTGATTGTTCGCCAGCCCACTCGGATCGCTCCCATTGATGGGATCGTTCCCCACAT
>JBPCMA010000041.1:0-2979 GCA_051002715.1 Caulobacteraceae bacterium | reverse complement strand
GAAACCCAAAAAGCCGCGTGAACCCGCTCGACGCGACTTTTTCGGGGGCATGCCCCCGAACCAACCAGAACCGAGCGGACAATTGATGCGCTACATAAACCGGCCAACTTGATTCGCTATCGACAGGAAAGAGACCTTTCACCCCACGAACCCAGCCGCGCGGCGCAGGCGGTCGTTGATCGCTTCGCCGAGACCGTCTTTGGGGATGGGGGCGACGGCGATGGCGGTGGAGGCGAGGGCGTCGGCGGCGCGTAAGGCGGCGAAGAGGTTGGCGGCGGCTTCTGCGAGGTCGCGGCGGGGGCTGAGGTTGAACACGCCCGGGCCGGCGGGGGCAGGGCCGAAGGCGAGGTAGGCTTCGCCAGCGGCCGGCGCGGCGGCGTTCAGGCGCAGGGGCGCGGCGGGGGCATAGTGGCGGGCGAGGCGACCGGGCGAGCGACGGGCGTCGAGGTCGGCGCCCGCCAAAGGGCCGATCAGGGCCTCGATCACCTCGCGGGTGACAGCGCCGGGCCGCAGCAGGCGGGGCGGGCCGTCCAGCAGGGCGAGGACCGCGGATTCCAGGCCGATGGCGCAGGGACCGCCATCCAGCGCGGCGGCGGCGGCGAAGCCGGTCTCGGCCACGGCGTCGGGAAAGGTGGTGGGGCTGGGGCGGCCGGATCGATTGGCGGACGGGGCGACGAGGGGGCCACCGAAGCGCGCCAGCACGGCCTGGGCGATGGGATGGGCGGGGACCCGGATCGCCACCGTGTCCAAACCCGCGCGGGCGAGATCGCACACCGCCTGGGCGTCACCGATCGGGGCCACGAGTGTGAGAGGCCCGGGCCAGAAGGCGCAGGCGAGGGTCAGGGCGCGGGCGTCGAGACGGGCGATACGCTCGGCGGCGGCCAGATCCGCGACATGGGCGATCAGCGGATTGAAGCGCGGCCGGCCCTTGGCCTCGTAAAGGCGGCCCACAGCGGCCGGGTCGGCTGCGTCGGCGGCCAGGCCATAGACGGTCTCGGTGGGCAGGATGACGAGGCCGCCGGCCCGCAGCGCGGCGTCGGCGTCCTCTACGGCGCCCGGGTCGCGGCGATCGCGATGCTCACGGTGACCGTCGCCGGCAGCGCTGTCGTCGCCTTCCATTCGTCCTGTCCCACGCCGAAGGCCAGGCGGTTGAGGGCGAGGCTCGCCTTCATCCTGGCCCGCGTTCCGGTGATGGCCAGGGTGAAGGGCAGAGTCAAAGGCTTGGTGACGCCGCGCAGGGTAAGCGCGCCGATGGCGAGATAACGCCCGGCGCCCAGATCCTTAAAGGCGTGGGCGGTGAACGTCGCCTTGGGGAATTTCGCGGCGGCCAGGAAGGCGGCGGTCGGCAGGGCCTGATCGCGGTCGGGATCGCCGGTGGCCGCCGAGGCGGTGTCGATGGTCGCCGTCACGCTGGAGGCGGCGAGGTTCTTGGGATCGAAGGCGATCGCCGCGTCCCAGCGCCTGAAGGCGCCGGAAAAGGCCTGCCCGTTCATGCTGCTGGAAAAGCGCACGGCGGAGGCGCCCTTGTCCACGCTCCACGCCGCGGCCGGAGCGGCCCGCGCGGCGCTCGCCAACCCGAGGAGCGCCACCAGCGCCACCACTGTTTTCATGGGGTGTGAGCCTTCAGAAAGGGAATCATTCGCGCCGCCACCTCGTCGCGGCGGATGAACAAATGGCGCAGGGCGGCGGCGACGTGCAGGACAATGAGGGCGTAAGCCAGCTTGGCCAGCAGTTGGTGGGTCGTCCAGAACGCTTCGTGGGCTGTTTGCATCTGGGCCTTGGGCAGGGCGGCGAGCGGGCCGATGGCCGGCCAGGTCACCCGCCCATAGAGCCGGATCGGAAAGACGTGGATCAGGCGGCTGGCCGAAACCATGGCCCAGCCGGAAAGCGGCATCCCGATCATCACCACGTAGAAAAGCACATAGACCGTCCTCGCCGCCCAGCGCTCCCAGCCGGCCACCGACGCCGGCAGAGGCGGCGGCGGCGAGACGAAGCGCCAGGCCAGCCGCGCCAGGCTGAGGATCAGGATGGTGATCCCGAACGACTTGTGGAGCTGGACCGGGGCGATCTGGGCGGCGCGCGGCAGGGTGTTGAAATACCAGGCCAGGGCGATGTTGGCGATTAGCAAGGCCGCGATCGCCCAGTGCAGGCTCATGGCCACCGCGTTGTAGCGGGTGAGCGGCGCCCGCGCCGCCGAGCTCTCCGTCCAGATCGTCATTTCCTGTCGAACTCCGCCTCGATGATCAGGGTCACGTCGTCGCCCACCCAATTTCGCAGTTCGTTGGAGCCGAAATCCGAGCGCTTGATCTTGGCGGTGGCCGAAAAGCCGGTCACGGTTCCGAAGATCAGACTCTTGCCGACCCCGCCGAAGGTGACATCGAAGGTGACCGGCCGGGTCACGCCGCGCAAGGTCAGATCGCCGCTCATCGTCCCGGTCCGGCCGTCGGGCGCCGGGACGATCTGGCTGGAGACGAAGGTCACGGTGGGAAACCGGCTGGCGTCCAGGAACTGGTCGGCGAACTTGCGGCTGTAGGGGGCGCCCACGTCCAACGAGGTCGCATCGACGCTCGCCCGCACCTGGGCGGCCGTCGGATGGGCCGGATCGTAGGTGAACGAGCCGTCGAAGGCGTCAAAACGCAGGGTGTAGAGGGAGACGCCCAGATGGGTGACCTTGGCGGTGACGCTGGCGTGCTTCCTGTCGAGCGCATAGGTCCCGGGCGGCAGGTCGGCCGGGTTCAGGGATGCGGCCATGGCGGGGCCGGCCAGGGCGAGGAGCGCGAAGGCGATCACGAGGTGTCGCATGGGGACATTCTAGGGGCGGAGAGGGGGGAGGCCAAGGCACAGGCTGGCTGGTGTAGGTAGCACACGATATGGCCGGTTTAGGTAGCACACGATCTGTCCGGTGGAGGCGGGTCTCCTCGCGGGGAGATCGGCATGCGGCGGACGGCGGCGTTACAAGGTGTGCGAATGATCAAGTTT
>JBPCMA010000040.1:0-11168 GCA_051002715.1 Caulobacteraceae bacterium | reverse complement strand
CCGCCCGCCGCGCCGCCGCCGACCGCCGCCGCCGATCGCCCCGGCCCCGATTTCGCCGATCTGGTCACCCGCCTCGAAGCCCGCATGAAGGTCGCGCCGGGCGACCCGCGCGGCTGGCGCCTGCTCGGCTGGTCCTACATGCGGATGGGCCGCTACGGCGAGGCGGCGGTCGCCTATGGCCGGGCCGGCGCGCTCGATCCGGCCAGCGCCGAATACCCCTCGGCGCGCGGCGAAGCCCTGACGGCGGCGGCGGGTGGCCAAGTCGGCCCGGCGGCCCGCGCCGCCTTCACGGCGGCCCTGGCCCGGAACGGCGCCGACCCGCGCGCCCGCTATTTCCTGGCCCTGGCCAGGGATCAGCACGGCGACCACGCCGGGGCCATGACCGCGTGGATCGCCCTGCTGAAGAGCGCCCCCCCCGGCGCGCCGTGGGCGGCCGACGTGCGCGGCTTCGTGGTACGCATCGCCAGGCAAAATGGCGAGGACATCGCCGGCAAACTGCCGCCCGCTCCGGCCGCCGATCGGGTCGCGCCCTCCCTGGCAATGTCGGCGGCCGACCGGCGGGCGACGATCGAGGCCATGGTCGGGCGGCTGGCGGCGCGATTGAAGGCGAACCCACGCGACGCCGACGGCTGGGCGCGCCTGATGCGGGCCCGCATGGTGCTGGGCGAGACCGCCGCCGCCGTCGTCGCCTATCGCGACGCCCTCGCCGCCTTCGCCGATTCCCCGGCCGATCAGGCCGCGTTGCGGCGCCGGGCCGAGGAATTGGCGGTTCCGGGGACCCAGGCGCGCGGATAGGCCGAGGCGAAGTTCGGCGCCCTGGATCGGCGAAAAGTTGACAAGGCCCCGACGGCGTTGATCATCCGCCGCCGGACTGAAGCATGACGAGAGTGTCGAGCACGGCGCGCATTCGGCCGATCCTCTTCGCCGCCTCGGCTCGCGTGAGGCGGCCCGCCGCTATCTGACCGGGGTAGCTCTTCTCACGGCGCGAGACTTCGCCTCTGACGCAATCGATCTGATCCAGGAGGGAGACGCCGACCGTGATTGCTCGAGGCGATACCGGAGGGCGCGGGGGCGGCGGGCTTTTCGCATTCGAGGCCTGGATGGCCCTCACCAATTCGCCGGCGGGCCTGTTCCAGTCATAGAGCGCCTTGAAGCCCGCGAGGCCGGCCTCGGGCTTCCTTCCGGCGTCGTTCTGTTGCCCCATGACGGTCCATCTCGGAAAGGCGTCCAGCCCCATTCGAGAACGCGCCTTAATCAATGCGAGTTCCGCCTCGGTGGGTTTGGGGGTTGGTGGAGCCGTGGGGAATCGAACCCCAGACCTCCTCATTGCGAACGAGGCGCTCTACCATCTGAGCTACGGCCCCCGGCCCGGCGGGGCGAGAGAGCCGGGGAGATAAGGGGCGGGCGCGTGGGGTGTCAAGAAATTGAGGGCGGGGTCGCGCGACCGTTGGCTTCACGCCAACGATCGCGCCGGGCGCCAGCGGGCGAGCTCATGAGCGGGGTGGTCGGCGAGGCGGGGAAGGGCGCCCGCCACATAATGCTCGCGGCAGAGATGGCGCTGGACCTTGCCGCTGGTGGTGCGCGGCAGGGCGCCGGCGCGCAAGAGCACCAGGTCGTAAAGGGTGAGGCCGAAATCGCGGCTCATGGCCTCGGCCACGGCGGCCACCACCGCGCCGGCGTCAAGCTCGCGCATGGCGGCCCGCTCCACCTCGCAGGCCAGCACCACCGCCTCGCCGCCGGGGGCGTCGAAGGCGAAGGCCGCGCCGCCGCCGGGGTTGAGAGCCGGCGAGGCGGCCTGGGCGGCAATCTCCAGGTCGAGGGGGTCGAAGTTGGAGCCGCGCACGATGATCATGTCCTTGGCCCGGCCGGTCACCGTCACCCCGGCGCCGTCGAGGAAGCCCAGGTCGCCGGTGCGCAGCCAGCCGCCGGGCCGCGCTTCGCCGGCCAGCGCCGCGCCGAACATCTGGGCGGTCTCCCTTGGACGGCGCCAATAGCCGCCGCTGACGCTGGGGCCGCGCAGCCAGATTTCGCCGACCGCGCCGTCCGACACCGGAATGCGGCGGGCCGGATCGACCACGATCAGTTCATGGCCCGGCCAGGGATGGCCGCAGGAGACCAGCCGGCGGGCGCGCTCGGGGCTCCCTGGCGGCGCGGCGCGGCCTTCGCTCAAGGCCGGGCCATCCACCGACCGGACGGTGAAGCCCTCGCCGGCCTTCACCGACGCGGCTAGCAGGGTCGCCTCGGCCAAGCCATAGGCCGGGGCCAGGGCGTTGGCGGCGAACCCGGCCGGGGCGAAAGTGGCGGCGAAGCGCTCCAGCACCTCGGGGCGGACCGTCTCCGCGCCGCACACCGCGACCCGCCAACACGAAAGGTCGAGGCCGGCCCGCTGTTCCTCGGTGACGCGCCGGGCGGCGAGGTCGAAGGCGAAGCAGGGGCCGGCGCTTAAGCTCCCGCGATGGCGATGGATGGCGTCCACCCAGCGGCTCGGCCGCTTCAGGAAGGCGACCGGCGGCATGAGGACGCCGGTGAGGCCGGCATAGACCGGGAAGAGCACGAAGCCGAAAAGGCCCATGTCGTGGTGGAAGGGCAGCCAGCTCACCGCCGTTTCGCCCTCGGCGACGCGGGTGGCCAGGGCCTGGGCGGCCAGGTTGGCGATGAGGTTGGCGTGGGTCAGCATCACCCCGCGCGGCGCGGCGGTCGAGCCGGAGGTGTATTGCAGCATGGCCAGGTCGCCGGGCGCGGGCGAGGGGATGGCGGGCTCGCCGGCTTCGAGGCCGGCGTCGGCCAGGGTGTCGGTGGCCAGGATCGCCACGCCGTCCGGCGCCTCGGCGGCCAGGCGGGCGCCCAGGGCGTCCACCGTGAGCATGGCCCCGGCCCCCGCTTCGAGGGCCAGCGGGCGCAGGCGGTCCAGCCCCGCCCCGGCCGGCGGCGCGGTCACCACCGCGATCGCCCCGGCCTGAAAGCAGCCGAAGAGGGCGGTCACCAGATCGAGGCCGGGCGGATAGGCCAGCAGGACGGGTTTGCCGGCGAAGCCGCCCGCCGCCAACGCCAAGGCGACGGCGCGGGCGCGGCGGTCAAGCTGGGCGAAAGTCAGCCGCCCCCCTTCGCGCTCGCCGTTTTCCAGCCAGATGAAGGCGTCGGCGTCCGGCGAGCGCCGGGCGCGCTCGCGCAGCACCTCGGCCAGGGATTCCGCGGCGCCGACCGAGCCGGCTACGGCGCCGCTCCCGCCGCCGATTCCAGCCGCGTGGCGGAGGCCTCCGGGGGTGGCGGCGCGGGATGGCGGAGGGCCTCGATGACCTCCGGCGCGACCTTGCCATCGGCGACGAAGCTGGACATCATCGGTGTAAACAGGCCCCGGGCGAGAATGTCACCGAAGCATTCAAGGTATACATCCGGGATGGCGGCATACACCACGCCCGGAACCCTCGCGGACATTTCGCGGGCAAAAGTCGCCTCGGGCTCGGAGCCTTCGCCGGCCACGAGGGTAACGTCCGGGGCGGCGGCGCCGGCGCCAATATAAAGGTCGATCAGATCGCCGGCGAATCCTTCAGCGCCACCCATGAGCGCCTGAAGCTTCGATTTCGTCGATGGCGCCAACGCCTCGCCGGCGGCCGCGCCGATGCGCGGCGAGACGCCCAGCACCGCCTCGGCGCCTAGCGCCAAACCGTAGCGCAACGCCCCGCCGCAACCAATACAATTGCCGAACATCATGAGGCGTCGCGCCCCTGATCGTCTTTGGAGGTCGCGGAGCGCCTCCGTGGTGCTGTTGAAATCGGCCCCGAGCCCGACAATCCCGCCAAAATAAAGTGTCCGCTCGAGATCACGCAAGTACGCGATACTGACTCCGGTTTTCCGTAAAATCCGGTGCAGAATGTCCAATGACAGGAAAGCCCGGTTCATGGCTCCGGAGAAAACCAGCAAGAGCACGTCGGCGCCGGGCTTGAGGCGCTCGGCAATGCCCGTCAGGGCATTGAGCTGCTCCGCCTCCGGGTCAGTGGACTCGCCGGATGCCCAGGACGGCTGAGACAGACCCGAACGGTCGAGCTGGCGCGCGATCTGCACAAACCGGCGCGCCTTGGCGGAATTCGCCTCCAAGCTGGGGAGCGTCTCCAGGATGACGTCGGTCACGCCATAGGATAATACCCGTTGGGCCGACCAGATCCGTTCTCCGGTGGGGCGGCCTTCGTCGCGCAGCGCAACGGTCGCCTCACGCAACTCCTGCTTCCAATCGAGCTGGGGCGGCTCCGTTTCCTGACGCCGAATATACAACGCGATCTGTGGATTTTGCGGCTGCAAGACCGCTGCTCTGCGCAACAAGGTCAAGGCCCGTTCCCTGTCGCCGCCGTAGCCGGAACAACGAGCAAGCCCAAGCAACCCCTCGACGTTATTTGGCTCCAGGCCAATCACGCGCTCAAATACCTTCTCGGCCTCGTCAATCTGCCATTGACTGATCAGCCGTTGACCCAGGCGCAGGAGCGCCCTCGGATCGGCTTCGTCCGTAATGGCGGCGGCTTTGAGGTGGCGCAAGGCCTCCGTCCGATCACCCCGCTTCCAGGCGGCCACGCCCAATTGCGTCAGCGCCTTGGCGTTGGCCGGGTCCTGTTCGAGGATGCGCTGGTTGACCGCCGCCAGGTCGGCCGTCCGGCCGGCCTTGGCCAGGGCGTCGGCGAGGGCGGCGAGGGCCGCCAGGTCGTTCGGGTTCTCGGCCGCCGCCGTCTCCAGCTCGGGCAGCGCCGTTGCGGCCCTGGCCTTCTTGCGCGCCGCCCGCGCCGCGCGCCGCGCCTGGTCGGGCGCGCCGGCTTCCGCGCCTTCCGCCGGCGCCTCGCCGCCCGCTTCGGCCTCGGCGAGCTTGGCGCGCGCCCGCTCGTGGGTCGGGTCCGCGTCGAGAATGCGCCGCCAGACCGCCTTCGCCTGCGCCGGGCGTCCGAGCTTGCTTAAGGCGCGGGCGAGGAGGGCGAGGACCGCCGTATCGCCCGGCGCTTCCGCCGCCGCCGCTTCGAGCAAGGGCAGGGCCGCCGCCGCGTCGCCCTGCTTCAGCGCCTTGCGTCCCGCCCGCAACGCCGGGCGCGAGCCCTCGTCGGCGTCGTTCTTGGCCTCATCGTCATCCATCCCCCTGCCCTCGCCGCCGGCGCCGTGCCTGTCAAGCCTTTCTCCTCCCTCGCGAAGCGGGGAGCGGGACCGGCCCCCGGGGTCCGGCCAAAGGCCGGCCCGAGGACAGGCTCCGCCGGTGGAGGGGGCGGGGCCGCGCGCTATCGTGGGCGTCAAGCCCCATCCCTTAGCTTCGCCGGGACTTCCCTCGCAAGCCGGGGAGGAGAGGGAGCGTTGTTCGCCGCCGCCGAAGGCGCGCCTTGCCAGGTCGCCGCGGCGGCCTTACGAGACGGCCCATCCAAGCGCGCGAGGCGAGGCATTCGTGGACGCCCTTCTCAACTTCATCTATTTCATCGTCAACACCCTGCTCACCCTCATCGTGTGGATCGTGATCGCCTATGCGATCATGAGTTGGCTGATCGGCTTCCAGGTGATCAATACCAGGAACACCGGCGTGGCGCGTTTCGCCCGCGCCCTGGAGGCCATCGTCAATCCGCTCCTCACCCCCTTCCGCCGCCTGCTGCCGGCCATGGCCGGGCTGGACTTCTCGCCGGTCATCCTGCTCATCGTGGTGATCGGGGTGCAGCGCTATCTTCTGCCGCCCCTGTTCGCCTGGCTGCACACCCTGGCCGGCGCGCCGGTCACCCTCTAGCCGCCGGCGACGAGAGCCGAGACCTCGCGCAGGGTCTTGATGAAATCCTCCGGACCAAGGGCCAGGGAGCCCGAGAAGGGGTAGTCGAGGAGCTTCACCAGAACCAGCACCCCGACGGTGGAGGCGGTGAAGGCGACCGACAGGGTCAGATGGCCCAAGAGGTCCAGGCCGGAAAACAGCACGAAGCCGATCAGGACGAGGGTGATGACGACCAGGACCAGCCACACCGCGTCTGGCAATCCTTGGCTCGCCTGGAAGAGGCGGGTCTCCCGGTCGGCATGGGCGAGGGTCAGCAGATCGAGGATATGGCTCTGGGCGGAGGCCCCGGCCGGCGTCGTCGCGTCGAGCGTCGCCGCCGCGGTGAGGGCGGCGCGGAAGTTCTCCGAGGCCGTCTCGCTGCGCCGCCCGTGCGCCTGGCTCGCCCATTCGACGGTCACCACGTTCTGGACGTAGGCGCCGATGGCCCGCTCCACGGGCAGCCCCTCCCCGGCCGGCAGGGCGCCCGCCAGCATGGCCGCGCCGTGCAGGGCGCCGCACTCGCCGTTGATCGCCTGGGCGGCGGTGATGTATTCGCCCCACACCTCGCTGAACACGAAGGCCAGCAGGACCGAGAACATCACGCCCACCTGCAGGAATACCGGCTGGGCCACCTCGTGGCGGCGCTGGCGGGTCTCCCGGCTGACGAAGGCGCAGATAGCCCAGCTCGCGCCGGCGGCGGCGGCGGCGGCGGCGATGACGACGATCCAGGCGGTCAGGTAGGTCATGGACGGGCGGCGAGCCTTCGCATGGCTAAGGAGGCGAACCTAGATCGCGCCGGAAGCTTTCCAAAGTTTAACTTTCGCCCGCCGGCGCCCTATGGCCTTTCGGGCCTCCTTCCCTCCGCGCTGGACAAGGCTTTCCCATGAAGACTCCGTTGCTGCTCGCCACCCTTTGCCTGGCGGCCGGGTCGGCTCCGGCGCAGGAGACCACGACCGGCAAGACGCCGCTGATCGAGAGCCAGAAGCCGGCGGCGGGGGCCACGTCTTCGCCGGACCGGGGGGTGATCTTCGCCCCGGAAGCGGTTTCCAGCCGCGGCCAGGTCACGGTGGAAGGCCAAAGGGTCGACTACCGCGCGGTGGCCGGGACCATCGTGGTCCACCCCAAGGGCTGGGACGACGCCGCCTCGGCCGAGCAGCGCGACCCCGAGGCCCGCGCCGCCCTGAAGGATACGGAAGACAGCAAGAAGAACCCCAAGGCCGAGGCGTCGATGTTCTACGTCGCCTATTTCAAGGCCGGCGTCCCGTCGTCGCGGCGGCCGATCACCTTTCTCTACAATGGCGGCCCGGGCTCCTCGACGGTGTGGCTGCACATGGGGGCGTTCGGGCCCAAGCGGGTGGTCACGGCCGACGACAGCCACACTCCGGCCGCCCCCTATCGGTTGGTCGGCAACGCCTACAGCCTGCTCGACGCCTCCGACCTGGTGTTCATCGACGCGCCGGGCACCGGCTTCAGCCGCATCGCCGGCGCGGACAAGGAAAAGGCCTTCTACGGCGTCGATCCGGACGCCTACGCCTTCGGCGAGTTCATCATGGGGTTCCTGTCCAAATACGGGCGATGGAACTCGCCCAAATATTTGTTCGGCGAGAGCTATGGCACGCCGCGCTCGGCGGTGCTGGTCAACGCCCTGGAGACCGGCCACGACATCGATTTCAACGGCGTCATCCTGCTGTCGCAGATTCTCGACTTCGACTTGAGCGTCGACGGCCGGAGTACAATCCGGGCACGGACGAGGCCTATATCACCGCCCTGCCCACCTACGCGGCGAGCGCCTGGTACCACAACCGCCTGCAAGGCGGCCGGCCGGCCGACCTCGAAGCCTTCCTGCGCCAGGTCGAGCAGTTCGCCACCACCGACTACGCCGTGGCCCTGCAGGCCGGCTCGGAGCTGGGCGCGGCGCGCCGCCAGGCCATCGCCGAGCGGCTGGCCGCCTACACCGGCCTGCCGGTCGCCTACATCCTCAAGGCGGACCTGCGGATCAACGGCGGCGAGTTCGAGAAAAACCTGCAGGACGCCCAGGGCCTGACCACCGGGCGCCTCGACACCCGTTTTTCCGGGCCGGACATGGACCCCTTGAGCAAGGAGGCCGACTACGACCCGCAGTCGGCGGCGATCAGCTCGGCCTATGTGGCGGCGTTCAACGACTATGCGCGCAAGGACCTGGGCTTTGGCGAGGGGCGGGCCTACCGGCCGGAGATCGACATCGGCAAGGACTGGAATTTCCAGCACCAGCCGCCGGGCGTCGACTTCGCCATCCCCGGCTCGACCAATGTCATGCCCGACCTCGCCTCGGCGATGAAATACAATCCCGGGCTCAAGGTCATGGTCAACGGCGGCTACTACGACCTCGCCACCCCCTTCTACGAGGGCTGGTACGAGATGCACCACATGCCGATCTCGCCGGCCCTGCAGGCCAACATCGAATACCGCTACTACCCGTCCGGCCACATGGTCTACGCCCACGAGCCGGCCTTGAAGGCCCTGCACGACAACGTCGCCGACTTCATCCGCCGGACCGACAATCTGGGCGGCTGACGCGCCGGGCGCGGAGCGTCCGACGGCGCGAAATGGAACGCTTCCGGGGGGTCGGGGCGTTTAGGGGCGGGACGCGGCGGAAGGTCGATCGATTGCAGGAAAGCCCAAACCCGCCCGTTCGGCGCACGATTCCGCTCAAGGGCGCCATCGCCGCCGCTGTCGTTCTGGCCCTGATCGTCCTGGCCCTGCTGTTCCAGTGGAACTGGCTGCGCGGGCCGCTGGCGTCGGTCATGGGAGCGCGGCTGCACCGGCCGGTGACCATCGCCGGCGATCTGCGTGTGCATCCGTGGTCGGGCGCGCCGTGGGCCACTCTCGACGATGTGAGGGTCGGCGAGCCGGGCTGGGCCGGCGGCGGCCTGATGGCCCGCGCGCCCCGCCTGACGGTACGCTGGACCTGGCGATCCGTGTTGGCGGGCCAGCCGTACTTCCCCCTGGTGTGGGCCCAGCGGCCCACGGTCGCGCTGGTCGCCGACGCGGCGGGCCGGCAGAACTGGAACTTCAGCGGGGGCGAGAGCCCGGCCAAACCGGCCGCCTTGCCCATCGAGCATCTGGTGATCACCGGCGGGCGGGTCAGCTACGCCGACGCCAAGGGCCGGGTGAATTTCACCGGGACGATCGCCACCGACGAGACGCGGGGCGGGGCGGGAATCGCGACCGTCCAAGGGGCCCTGGTGGCCCGCGGGGCGGCGTGGGCCGGGCCCGAGCCCCTGGCGCGGGTGTCGCGCCTCACCATCGAGGCAAAGCTGCTCTCGGCGGCGGCGGGGCGCCTCGAACTGCCGCTGGTGGAGATCGACGGGGCCAGCGTGCGCGCGGTCAGCGACGCGGCGGGACGAAACAACTGGCAGACCGAACCCAATCCCAAGCCCGTGAAGATTCCGCCGATCGGCCGGCTGATCGTCCGCGACGCGGCGGTGCGCTACGACAACGCCAAACAGAGAGTGCATTTCGTCGGAACGATCTTTGGCGACGAGCGCGGCCCGGCGGCGGGCGTCTCCACCCTGCGCGGCGCGCTCGTGGCGGGCGGCGCGCCGTGGGCCGGTCCGGCGGCGCTGGCGCGAGCGCCGAGCGTCCTTATCCAGGCGAAGCTGCTGCCGCTGATCGCGACCAAGACGCTCGTCCTGCCGCTCGTCGAAGCCGACAAGCCGGTGGTGCGCCTGGTCAAGGACGCCGCAGGACGGGCCAACTGGCAAATCAATCCGAACGGGAAGTCCAAACCCCTCAAACTGCCGACGATCGATCACCTGATCATTGCCAACGGCTCGCTCACCTATGACGACGCCAAGGCCAAGACCCACTTCGCCGGGACGGTGTCGACCAGCGAAACGGTGGGCCGGGCCGGCCGCGGGACCTTCGTGCTGAACGGCAAGGGGGTGCTGAACGCCGCGCCGTTCGTCGCGCGGGTGACCGGCGGCGCGCTGGTCAATGTGGATGCGTCGCGGCCCTATCCCTTCGATGCCCAGATCGCGACCGGCGCGACCAAGCTGGCGGTGAACGGGGTCATCGCCCACCCGTTCGATTTCGGCAAGGTGTCGGGGCGGCTGAAGGTCAGCGGGCCGGATTTCGCCAATCTCTATCATCTGACCGGCGTCGCCTTGCCGAACACCCCGCCCTACGCGCTGGCCGCCGGCTTCGCCGTGGCGGGCAAGACCTACGCCTTCCGGGGCATCGCCGGGCGGATGGGCGACAGCGACCTGGCCGGGGCCTTGAGCGTCGACGACACCCGCGGACGGCCGTTCGTCGACGCCGACCTGGCCTCGCGGCGGCTCAAGCTGGACGATCTGACGGCGGTGATCGGCGGGGCGCCCAGGAACCCCGCTGGCCACACCCTCTCGCCGGCCCAGAAGGTCGCGGCGGCCAGGCTCGCGGCCGAGCACCGCTTTCTGCCGGACGCCCGCCTGGACGTGACCCGCTTTCGGACCACCGACGCGCGCCTTACCTATCGGGCGACGAGCGTCGACGCCGGCCGCCTGCCGATCCGCGCCCTGTCGCTGAAGCTCGCCCTGGATCGTGGCCTTCTCACCATCGATCCTCTGACCCTCGGCCTTCCGCAAGGCGATCTGGCGGGGTTGATCCGCCTGGACGCGCGCGGGGCGACGCCGGTCGTCGGCATGGACATGAAGCTGACCAACGGGCGGCTCGAAGACCTGGTCGACGCGGGCGTGACCAATCCGCCGCTGGTGGGCAGCCTTTACGGCCGCGCCAAGCTGAGCGGCGCCGGCGATTCGGTGCGCGCGGCGGCGGCGCACGCCGACGGGGCGGTGACGATGGTCATCCCGGGCGGCAAGATCCGCCAAGCCTTCGCCGAACTCATGGGCATCGACGCCGCCAATGGCCTGTTCCTCCTGCTGGCCAAGAACCAGAAGGAGACGCCGATCCGCTGCGCGGTGGCCGATTTTCAGGCGAAGGACGGCATCCTCACCGCCCAGCGCATCGTCTTCGACACCGGGGTGGTGCTGGCGCTCGGCACGGGGGACATCGACCTGCGCGACGAGACCGTCAACCTGCGCCTGAACGGCAAGCCCAAGAAGTTCCGCCTGGTGCGGATCGGCGCGCCGATCACCGTCAAGGGATGGCTGCTGGCGCCCAAGTTCGGGGTCGATGTCGGCAAGGCGGTCCCCCAGCTGGTGGTCGGCGCCCTGCTGGGGGCGGTGGTCGCGCCCCTGGCCGTCATCCTGCCCTTCGTCAATCCGGGCCTGGCCAAGAACGCCGACTGCGCCGCCCTGGTCGGCGGGGCGCGGTGAGCGATTCCTTTCCCGCTCCGCGGGGGAAGAACAAAAAAATTGGCCCGGCCGGAACTTTCGTTCGGGCCGGGCCTGGGCTCCGCGCCTTCAGTCGGGGGGGCGAAACAGTAGGCGCG
>JBPCMA010000039.1:0-15011 GCA_051002715.1 Caulobacteraceae bacterium | reverse complement strand
GCGGCTCGCCGCAGCCGCCCCACTTCCACATCGAATCGACGCACGAGGGCGCGACGGCGATGGGGTTCTACAACGTCCAGGGGGGCGATATTCCCTACCTGAAGTCGCTCGCCGACCGCTACACCCTCCTCGACAACTATCACCAGCCGGCGATGGGCGGCACGACCATGAGCAGCCTCTATCTCGGCTACGCCGACGCCGTCTGGTACAGCGACGGGAAAGGCCGTGTCGCGACACCGTCCGCCAGCCAGATCGAAAATCCCGACCCGCAACCGGGAACCGACAACTGGTACATGCAGGACGGCTATCTGGGCGGCAGCTACAGCAACTGCTCGGACACCGCCCAGCCGGGGGTGGCGTCGGTCAGCGCCTACCTCTCCAGCCTGGGCGTGGGCCTGAACTGCGACGCCGGTCACTATTATCTGCTGAACAATTACAATCCCGGCTATCTCGGCGACGGCGAGTGGTGGACCGAGGCACGCAACCCTTCACGGTCCCGCCGTCCTCCACCCCCTCGATCGCCGACGAGCTGATCGCACACAAGATTTCATGGGCTTATTTCAGCGAAGGCTGGAACCAGTATGTCGCCGATCCGAACCTGTCGGGGCAATATTGCCGATCCTGCAATCCGTTCCAGTACGAGACGAAAATCATGACCGGCTTCGATCCGACCACCGGCATCCCCTATCGGCTGACCTATCTGAAGGACACCACCGACTTCGATGACGACGTGCGCGGCGGCGAACTGCCGGCGGTGTCCTATGTGAAGCCCGGCGCCCTCAACGACGGCCACCCGGAATCCTCGAAGATGTCGATCTACGAGGCCTTCGTGAAGAAGATCGTGAACGAGGTGGCGGCCAACCCCAAGCTCGCCGCCGATACCGCCATCCTCATCACGGTGGACGAAGGCGGCGGCTACTATGACTCGGGCTATATCCAACAGCTCGATTTCTTCGGCGACGGCACGCGCATCCCCTTGATCATCGTCTCGCCCTACACAAAGGGCGGTCACGTCTCGCACGTCTACAGCGACCACGCCTCGGTGGTGAAATTCATCGAGGCGAACTGGGGCCTTGGGCCCATCACCAGCCGCAGCCGCGACAACCTGCCCAACCCGGTCAACGGCGCCGACCCGTATGTGCCGACCAACGGCCCTTCGATCAGCGACCTGATGGCCGCTTTTCATTTTTGAGGCGGCGGCGGGGCGGCGTAGGCGATGGACGGCAAGGTCGGGCGCGCGAAGGGGCTTGAGCCGATGAATATGTGTTCGCGTTGCGTGACTAGGCAGGAGCGTACGTCAACCTGATCACGTCCTCGCCAATTCGATCGCTGCCGACAAAGCGGAGCGACGGCCGGGAATCGGCGAAGAATGGCGCGCCATGACCAAGCACGATGGGGTGGAGGTAGAGACGATACTCATCAATAAGACCAAGGTCGGTCAGGCTCCGTGCCAAGTCTGGTCCGCCGATTTGAATCTCCCCAACAAGCTGAGCCTTCAGCCCACGAATCACCGCCTCAAGGTCATCCTCGACAAGAGTGGCGTTGGGGCCGACTGACTTCAAAGAGCGCGATACGACCCATTTAGGTTGGCTCCGCCACGCCGTCGCGAAGTCGCGCTCCTCCGCGTCCCACTCGGGATGATCCTCGTCCCAATAGCGCATCACCTCATAGAGGTGACGACCGTACACGCTGCCCGCCTGGTCGCGCGCCTGCTCGATGAAGTGACGGAAGAGCGTGGGGCCTGGCCCAAACGCCATGTGATCGACGTAGCCGTCCAGGGACTGGTTCATTCCAAAGCAAAGCTTCGCCATGCTGCATATCTCCACGCAGTTTCTTCAAAATAGCTTGAGCCGCCGTTACGCGTAAGTGAGGTCGGGCACACTGCGCGCCGCTTCCCTCATGGATAGAATGTTGCCGCGGCGTCTATTTCATAACCCCAATCCCAAGGTTCAGGCGTGAACCCGTTGCCGGGTGGGCGTGGGAATGGTGCGGCCCATGGCCATCGCCTGTTCGATCCAGGCGGCGATGGCGTCGTGGGCGTTTTCGAGAGCCTCCACGTCGGTGGCGCCGTCGGACATGCACCCCGGCAGGTCGGGAACGGTGGCGACAAATCCGCCGCCGTCGCTTTCCGCAAGCGGTTCGATGATGACGGCGTAGCTTGGGCTATTCATGGTTCGCGGCGGCTCCAATATCGTCGATATAGGCGACGAGGGCGCGGATATACATCGGTTTGATGGGCCGGCGCGCCGGGATGGTCAAGATCGCGGTCGCGGCGGAGTGGGCGATCCTATGGTGCGATCCGCGAGTGGGCGCGACACAATCGAGCCCGAATGCACGGCAGATCGCCGCGACATCGTCGATTTGCCAGTCACCCGCCGGGTTCCGACGCATGGCCTCAAGCCGTTTCGACCCCCGCGACACTTCCTACCCCTTCTCCCGCATCAGCCGTCCCTGTTCGCGCTTCCAGTCGCGTTCGGCCATGACGTGGCGTTTGTCGGGGGCAGATTTGCCTTTGGCCAGGGCGAGTTCGAGTTTGGCCAGGCCCTTGTCGTTGAAATAGAGGCGGGTGGGGATGAGGGTGCGGCCGTCGCGGCGGATCGCGCCCAGCAGCTTGTCGATCTCTTTTCGCCGCAGGAGCAGGCGGCGGGGGCGGCGCGGCTCGTGGTTGAAGCGGTTGGCCGGGCCGTATTCGGGGATGTAGGCGTTGACCAGGGTGAGCTGGCGGCCTTCGGCGGCGGCGTAGGATTCGGCGATATTGGCCTTGCCGGCGCGCAGGGACTTGACCTCCGAGCCGGTGAGAGACAGGCCGGCCTCGAACTTTTCCTCCAGGAAATAGTCGAACCGGGCGCGGCGGTTCTCGGCGATCGGCTTGGTCAAGGGGCGGCGCCCGCCTGCGCCATCGCGGCGAGAATGGCCGGCTTGACCGCCTCGGCGCAGGGGGCGATGGGCAGGCGGCAATCCTCGGCGCACAGGCCCAGATGGGCCAGGGCGAACTTGGTGGGCGCCGGCGAGGCGTCGAGAAAGAGCGCCTTGTGAAGATGAATCAGCTTGTCTTGCAAAGCCAAGGCTTTGCCCCAGTCTTTTGCCAGGCAGGCGTCGTAAAAGGCGGCGACCGGGCCGGGCGCCACATTGGCGGTGACGCTGATGCAGCCGTGCCCGCCGTGCGCCATGTAGCCTAGCCCGGTGGGGTCGTCGCCCGACAGCATCGTCCAGCCGGCGCCGCAGGTCAGGCGCTGGAGGCTGGCGCGGGCCAGATCGCCGGTGGCGTCCTTGATCCCGATGACGCCGCGCAAGGCGGCGATGCGGGCCAAGGTGGCGTCGGAAATGTCGACGGCGCTGCGCGAGGGGATGTTGTAGACGAGCACCGGGAAATCCACCGCCTCGGCGATGGCGGCGTAGTGGCGGAAGAGCCCCTCCTGGCTGGGCCGATTGTAATAGGGGGCGACAACCAGGGCGGCCTGGGCGCCCACCTCGCGGGCGTGGCGGACCAGGGCGATGGCGCGGTCGGTGGAATTGGCTCCCGCCCCGGCGATCACCGGCACGCGGCCGGCGGCGGTCTTTACGCACAGCTCGGTCACCCGTTCGTGTTCGGCGTGGCTGAGAGTCGACGCCTCGCCGGTGGTGCCCATGGGAACCAGGCCGTGAACGCCGGCGGCGATCTGGCGCTCGATCAGGCGCGCCAAGGCGGCCTCGTCCACCGCCCCACTTAAAAAAGGCGTGATCAGCGCGGTAAACGCGCCTTTAAGTGGCGGTGCGGTCATTGACGCGAACAAGGCCATGATATGAAGCGGCGTCAAGGAGTGAGCCCGCGTTGAAACCGAAGATTCACCGATTCGCCCTGGCCGCCGCGGTCGCGGTCGCCGGGACGACCGCCGGCGCCCGCGCCGCCGTCGCCCAGACCTCCGGCATCTACACGCCGTCGCAGCCATACGGGCCCGCGCCCTACGCCACGCCGCCGACTTATCAGCCGCCTTCCTATCCGCCGCCAGCCTATACGCCACCGACCTACGCCTCGCCGGGGCCGTACACCCCCTCCCCCGCCTATCGGCCCCCGGCCTATACCGGCGCCGGTTCCCCCGCCGTCTATGGCCAGGGCCTGTCGGACGCCCAGGCGCTGAGCGAGGTTCTGGCCGCCGCCAAGAGCGGCGACGGGGCGCGGATGCACCTGCTAATGGCCGGCCTCCAGGACCCCCTGGCCCGCAAGATCGCCTTGTGGGCCCTGGCCGATTCGGCCCCCGATTCGATGAGCTATCAGGAAGCCGACAGCGCCCGGCGTGAATTCGACGGCTGGCCCAGCCCTCAGAGGCGGATTCTGGCCGAGCAGAACAAGCTTCTGGTCGCCGAGGCGGACTCGGAATTCGAAGCCGGTTGGACGGCCCTGACCCGCTACAAGGACTCCCGCGCCGCCGACGAGCATTTCGCGCGGCTGCAGACGATCGGCAAGTCGCCCCTCACCCAGAGCCGGGCCCTCTATTGGCGCGGCCGGGCGGCCGACGCCATGGGCGATCCGGTCGCCGCCCAGCTCTTCTATGCCCAGGCGGCCCGCTATCAGACCACCTTCTACGGCCAGCTCGCCGCGGCCAAGGGCGGCGCGGCGACGATCGCGCTGGGCCACGATCCGGAGATCACGGCGGCCGACCGGGCCGCCTTCGAGGCCCTTGAACCGATCCGCGCCGCCCGCCTGCTGGCCCAGATCGGGGCGAAGGATACGTTCAAGGGCTTCGTCGGCGCCCTCTCCGACACCCTGCCCACCGCCGCCGACGAGGCCATGCTGGTCGATCTCGCCCGCGGCCTGGGCGATCAGGCCTTGGCCATGCGGGTGGTGCGCAACGCCGCGCGTCGCGACATCATCCTGCCCGAACGCGGCTATCCGATCCGTTCGGCGCCAATCGGCTACAACGCCCCCGAGGCGGCCTTCGTACTCGGCATCGTGCGCCAGGAAAGCAGCTTCGATCCCGCCGCCCATTCCGGCGCCGGGGCGCGCGGCATGATGCAACTGATGCCGTCCACCGCGCAAAAGGTCGCCCAGGGCCTGGGGATGGGCTACGGCGACCTGGACGATCCGACCTACAACATGACCCTGGGCTCGGCGTTTCTGGGTCAGTTGGTCAGCCAGTTCAGCGGCTCTTACGTCATGGCGGCGGCGGCCTATAACGCCGGCCCGGGCCGGCCGCCCCAATGGGCCATGACCTGCGGCGACCCGCGCAGCGCCTCCACCGATCCGGTGGATTTCATCGAGTGCATCCCCTTCTCCGAGACCCGCGACTATGTGATGCGGGTGATGGAGAACACTCAGATCTACCGCGCCCGGCTGAACGGCGGGACGGCGGCCGACACCCTGGCCGCCGACCTGAAGCGCGGCGGCTACAGCTACGCCTCGCTCGGCCCGGCGGACGGCGTGGGCGGCGGGGGGCGGTAGCCGGGCATCCCACGCCGGACGGCGATCACCGGGCCGGCGGCGGTGGCGATCAGTTCGCCCTCCAGGCCGAAGGCGGCGGAGAGGACCTGGGGGGTCAGGACCTCGGCCGGCGGCCCCAGGCCGACAAGGCGGCGCCCGGCCAGGACGGCGAGGCGATCGCAGGATCGGGCGGCCAAAGTTAGGTCGTGCAGGGTGACGAGAACCGCGACGCCGGCGGCGGCCCGCGCGCGCAGCAGGTCCATGACCAGGAACTGGGCGTCGGGGTCGAGGCCGGCGGCCGGCTCGTCGGCGATCAAGAGCGGCGCGCCGGTGGCGATCAGACGGGCGATGAGCACCCGGGCGCGCTCCCCGCCGGACATGTCGCGAACCCCCCGGTCGGCCAGGGCGGCCATGCCCACTTGCGCCAGAGCGTTCAGGGCCACACGGCGCGCCTCGGGCGGCGGGCGATGGACGGCGCCCAGGGCGGCGACCCGCCAGGCCGGCATGTTCCAGCCGACCCGCCGCTCCTGCGGCAGATAGGCGGCTAGCGAGGCGCGGTGGAGTTCGCTGAGGAAGCCGACCGGGCGGCCGGCCAGCCGCGCCTCGCCGCGCTTTGGCCGCAGGAGGCCGAGGGCGGCGCGCAGCAGGGTGGTCTTGCCCGACCCGTTGGCGCCCAGGACGCCCATGACCTCGCCCGGCGCGACGTCCAGGCTGACGCCTTCGAGAACCGGGCGACCGGCGAGATCGACGTCGACCCCGATCAATTCCAGCGCCGCCGTCACGCCCGCCAACTCCGCGAGGCGCGCCAGGCGACCAGGGCGAAGAGTGGCGCGCCGAAGAGGGCGGTGACCACCCCCAGCTTCAATTCCTCGTCGGTGGGGATGAGGCGGGCGGCGAGGTCGGCGGCGACCAGTAGGATGGCCCCGACCAGGGCGGACGGGGCGAGGGTCTTGGCCGGATCGTCCGACACGGCGCCGCGGACCAGGTGCGGCGCGGCCAGACCCACGAAGCCGATCACCCCGGCCATGGCCACCGCCGCGCCGGTCAGAAGGGCGGCGCCGGCCACGGCGGCGGCGCGCAGGCGGGCCATGGGCAGGCCGGAAAGGGCGGCGGTCTCTTCGCCCAGGGCCAGCATGGTGAGGCCCCGCCCGGCGTAGATCGTCAGGGCGGCGCCGGGCGCGGCGGGGATCAGGGCGGCGGCGATGTCGCCCCAGTCGCGGTTGGCCACCGAGCCCAGCAGCCAGTTGAGCACCTCGTTGGTGGTGATCAGCGAGGGCGAGAGGTTGAACACCAGGGCGGTCAAGGCGCCGCCCATGGCCGACAGGGCGACGCCGAACAGGATGAGGGTCTCGGGCTGGCGAAACCGCGCCGCCAGGAACACCACCAGGGCGCCGGCCAAAAGCGCGCCGGCCAGGGCGGCCAGTTCGATGGCGCCGGGGACGGCCAAGGCCAGGCCGCCGGCGATGACCACCGCCGCGCCCAAGGCCGACACGGCCGAGACGCCGAGCACCCCCGGATCGGCCAGCGGATTGCGCAGCAGCCCCTGCATCGCCGCCCCCGCCAGTCCCAGCGCCGCCCCGACCAGGGCGGCGGCGACGGCCCGCGGCGCGCGCAGCGTCCACATAACCTCGCCCGCGGGCGAGCCCGGTTCGGCGAAGGCCCGGGCGTATTGTCGGGCGCCGAGCGGCGTCTCGCCCAGGGCGATGGCCAGGGCGATGAGAAGGATGAGGGCGAGACTCAAGACGGCGAAGAGGCGCATCGATCTATCCTGAACGCCCCTTCCCGCTGGCGATCGCGGCGGCGCCGTCGGCGACGAACCATGCGGGGCACCCCAAAATAGCGCCGGGCAGGGAGACGATCGCCCGTTGCTCCGCCAGCCGGCGCAGCGGGGCGCGGCGGCCAAGGCCCCAGTGCTGCAGAGCGTCGGTCCCCGCGTCGAAAAAGCCGAGAACCAGGGCGGCGGGCGGGGTGAGGATGAGACGCTCGAGAGAAAGGCGCGGAAATCCGGCCCCGGCGGTCAGGTTGGTCAAGCCGGCGGCCCGCAGCATGGCGTCCATGAGCGTTCCCCGCCCGGCCGTGGCCCCTCCGGAGGTCAGGTAGAGGGCGCCGGCGCCGCCCCAGGCGCCCTTGGCGGCGGCGAGCTTGGCGGTCATGCGGGCGATCAAAACTTCCCCCGCCCAGCGCGCGTCGAGGGCGGTCGCGACGCGGCGGATGTTGGCGCGGACGCCCGAGAAATCGGCGGCGTCGTCGATGGCGACCAC
Source organism: Caulobacteraceae bacterium (assembly GCA_051002715.1). GTDB lineage: Bacteria > Pseudomonadota > Alphaproteobacteria > Caulobacterales > Caulobacteraceae > Acaudatibacter. The sequence continues at coordinate 7,352 of JBPCMA010000039.1, read as the reverse complement.
CCGCACGCCCCGGCGCTTCAGATCGGCGAGCAGCCGCGCGTCGCCGCCCCAATAGCGCACCACCACCGCCGGCCCGGACGCCAGCACCGATTCGCTGGTGGCTCGCCGCGATGGCAGGCCGCGCGCGTCGGCCCGCAGATAGGAATCGGCCTTGGTCGCGCGCCGGGAAAGACCTGCGATGTCGGCGCGCGGGCTGAGCGCCAGCACATACTGGTCGGCGCACTGGTCGAGGGAGTAGACGCGTGGGCCCGCGCCGGCGGGCGTGGTCAGGGCGGCGAGCGCGGCAAACGCCAGGGCGGCCGGCGCGCGCACCCGAGCCTAGTCGGCGATCAGGCCGAACAGCAGGCCCTCGATGGTCATCGCCGTCAGCTCGCTCTGGGGCGCCCAGTCGAAATCGGGCTTGGCGATGCGCAGGGTGATCAGGCCATGGCAGGCGGCCCAAAGAACCTGGGCGGCGCTACGGGCGTCTCCGATCCGCAGCCGCCCTTCTGCCGCGATCTCGCGCACCACGCCGGAAAAACGCTCGAAGCACTGGCGGCCAAGCTCCATGGTGGTCTGCTGGCGATGCGCCGAATCGCCCAGCGAAGAGGCGCAGAAGACCAGGCGATAGGCGTTGGGATTGGTGAGGGCGAAGGCCACATAGGCCTCCAGCATGGCCCGCACCCGCGCCACAGGGTCGGTGGGCCGCGCGGCGATCTCGCGGTTGATCTCCATGAGCTGGCTCATGGCCTGGTCGCAGATTTCCAGCAGGATGCGGTCCTTGTCGGGGAAATGCATGTAGAGGGCGGTGGAGGAGACGCCGACCTCGTCGGCGATCTTGCGGATGGTGGCGCCCTCATAGCCCTCGGCGACAAAGATGCGCTCGGCAACCTTGAGGATCTCCGCCCGCCGCAGATGACCGTCGCCCTTGGCCTTGCGCGCCGACTTTTCCGGTTTGTTGAGGATCATGGTCACGTCGCGGCGGCCCCTGGTTGGTCGATCCGCCACTAGAAGGGATCAGGGGGCGGCACGCAAGACCCGGCCGGCGGCTCGGGCGGCCGCTTCGTGCTCCCGCCGCAGCCCCTCGACCTGGCGGCTGAAATCCGGCCCGAACAGGCGATAGCAGCTGAAAACGATCTCCAGGCCGGCCGGCAGGGTCTTGGCCAGGGCCTCCATGCCAGGGACGACATCGGTGCGCCGCACCAGCCGGCCTTCGTCGCGGGGAAAGGCGACCGGCGGGGCCATGGAGCCGCTGAGATGCGGGCACAGGCGCTGCGCCTTGGCGGCGCAGGCGAGGTGAACCGGCGGCACATTGCCGCCGTAACGCATCGAACCATCGGCCAGGGTGACGAAGCCGCCCGACTGGACGGGAAAGAGATAGCGGTCGCTTCGCGGCGTCGGCCGACCACAGACGTGGCAGAGGTGGGCGGCCATCCCCATGCGCTGCCGGGTCACGTGCACCGCGGCGAACACCGGCGCCCCGACGCCGGGCCGCTGCGCCTGAACGAGGTCGGTCAGGCCGGGGAAATCGTGGGAGGGCTTCAGTTCGAACGCCTGCTCGCCGGTCCAGGAGACCGACCACGGCACGTTCTCGCCGATTCGCCAGCGCGGCGGGGCGGAACGGGGCCTGTCACCCGCTCTCTTCAATGACGCCATCCCAGCCGATCCGGGAGGATGGGAACGCCGCCGGCCGTCACCGCCAGACCCGCCGCCTTGGTAAAGCGGCCGATCTTGGTCACCGCGACGCCGCGCGCCTGAACGGCCTTGCCGAAGGTTTCTTCATGGCCAGGATCGACCGCGCAGACGATCGAATAGTCATCGCCGCCGACGGCCAGGGCCAGGCGGGCGGCGGCCTCGTCCGGCTGGGTTGCCAACCAGACGGTCGCCTCGGGCGAAAGCGCCAGGCGGTCCAGATCGATGGCGAGGCCAAGGCCGTTGGCCTCGGCGACATGGCGAGCGTCGGCGATGAGACCGTCGGACACGTCGGCGGCGGCGTGGGCGTGGTCGCGGAGGGCTTGGCGCAGAGTGAGTAGCGGCGTCGGCAGGCGGTAGCGGTCGGCCAGGGCGCCGCCGGGGTCGGCGATCTCGCCGCGGGCGGCTCTCAGCCCCAGCCAGCCATCGCCGACGGTCCCGCAGACGAAAAGCGCGTCGCCCGCCCTCGCGCCGGCGCGTAGAATCGCCCCGCCCGCCGGCGCCCAGCCGAGCACCGTTGCCGACAGGGTGAGCGGGCCGGGGGTGGCGACCGTGTCCCCGCCCAGCAGGGCCACGCCGAACGACTTCCCCTCGATGGCCAGCCCGCGGATGAAGGCTTCGCGCCAGGCCCAGTCGCGCCCCTCGGGCCACGCGGTCATCAGCAAATACCCGAACGACTCGGCAGCCTTGGCCGCCAGGTCGGAGAGGCTGGTTCGGATCAGACGCCGGGCGATCGTCTCGGCCGCCTCGCCGACGAGAAAATGGACGCCCTCGACCATGGCGTCCTTGGAGATCACCAGATCGAAACCAGGGCGCCCCGGCAGGACGGCGGCGTCGTCGGCGAGCCCGAGGGCGCGCGCGTCGCCCCGCGTCAGGGGACGCAGGCGCGCGATCCAGGCGAATTCGTCAGGCGGTGCGCTCATCGCGCGCGATCGCGTCCAGGGCGGCGTTGATGAAGCCGGGTTCCGCCCCGTCGAAGAAGGATTTGGCCACTTCGACATATTCGTCGATGACCACTTCGTGGGGGATGTCGGACCGGCGCATCAGTTCGAAGGTTCCGCAGCGCAGGATGGCGCGCGCCGTGGCGTCGATTCGCTCCAGCCGCCAGCCGCTCGACAGGCGCCGGACGATGGCCCGGTCGATGTCGCCCTGGCCCGCGACCACGCCGGCGATCAGTTCGGCGAAGAAGGCCTCGTCAACGCCGGCCATGGAAACGCCGGCCGGGGCGGCGGCGTCGGCGTTGCGATCGAACCGGTGTTCGCGGAACTCGCGCACCACCGCCTCGGCCCCGATCCCGGACACCTCCATCTGATAGAGGGCCTGGACGGCGGCCAGCCGCGCCGCCGAGCGCGCCAGGCGGGCGGGCCGATTCACGACCCTTCCTCGGGAGCGTTTCCGGCCAGGCGGCGTTTGACGGCGATCATTTCGAGGCAGGCCCTGGCCCCGCCGCCGCCCTTTTCTCCCTCGCGGCCCCCCCCCCGCGCCCACGCCTGGGCTTCGTCCTCCACGGTGAGGATGCCGTTGCCGATGGCCAGCCCCCGACCGATCGCCAGGTCCATCAGGCCGCGCGCCGATTCGTTGGCCACGATCTCGAAATGCCAGGTTTCGCCGCGGATCGCGCAGCCCAGGGTCACATAGCCGTCGAACGGGGCGGCGCCGGCCTCGGCCATGGCGATCGCGGCGGGAATCTCCAGTGCCCCAGGAACGCTCACCACCCCGAAGCCGGCCCCGAACGCGCTCAGCACGTCGCTCGCGCCCTTGAGGAGTTCGTCGGCCAAGCCGTCGTAGAAACGGGCCTCGACAATGAGCACGCGCAAGGGAAGGTCAGGCATCTTGGCCACCCTCCGACCCCTCCGGCCCCATGGGGCGCCAGCCGACGATGCGCAGGCCGTAGCCGTCCAGGGCGGCGGGGCGCACCGGCCGGCTGGCCAGCAGGATCATGTCCCTCACCCCCAGGTCGAGCAGGATCTGGGCGCCCAGGCCGTAGTCGCGCAGGGCGTTTCCCCGGTGCTGCTCGGCGCGCGTTCCGCCGTAGCGCTCCGACAGCCACGACGGGCTGGGATCGCGCAGGAAGACGGCGACGCCCGCCCCGTCGTGGGCGGCCAGGCGGCGCAGGGCGTCCGGCACATAGTCGCGGCGCGCCTCGGTATGACCCAGCATGTCGGCGGCGAAATCGACCCGGTGCATGCGCACCAGGGTCGGCGCGTCGGCCTCGATCCGGCCCTTGGTCAGGGCCACGTGCTCGGTCCCGTCGATGGTGTTGCGGTAGATGACCATGCGGAAGTGGCCGCCGTAGGTGGAATCGAACGGCGTCTCCAGCACCCGCTCCACCTGCCGCTCGGTGCGCCGGCGATAGGCGATAAGGTCGGCGATGGTGCCGATCTTCAGGCCGTGCAGCTGGGCGAAGGCCACCAGGTCGGGCAGGCGCGCCATGGTCCCGTCGTCGTTCATCACCTCGCAGATCACTCCGGCGGCGGTGAGGCCCGCCATGCGCGAGATGTCCACCGCCGCCTCGGTGTGGCCGGCGCGGGCCAGCACGCCGCCCTCCTTGGCGACCAGGGGAAAGACGTGGCCGGGCGAGACGATGTCGGCCGGGCCCTTGGTGGGGTCGATGGCGACGGCCACGGTGTGGGCGCGGTCGTGGACGGAAATGCCGGTGGTGACCCCCTCGGCCGCTTCGATGGAGACGGTGAAGGCGGTGCCGTGCTGGGCGCCGTTTTCGCTCGTCATCGGCGGCAGGCGAAGCTGGCGGGCGCGCTCGGCGGTGATGCAAAGGCACACCAGGCCGCGGGCGTGGCGGGCCATGAAGTTGATCTGGTCGGGGGTGGCGAACTGGGCGGGAATGATCACATCCCCCTCGTTTTCGCGGTCCTCGGCGTCCACCAGGATGTAGGGGCGGCCCTGGCGGGCGTCCTCGATGATGTCTTCGATGGCCGAGATGGGGGTGTCGCGGGTCATGAGGTTTCCTGCCAGCGGGCGAGGTAGCGGGCCAGCATGTCGATCTCCAGGTTCACCCGCGCGCCGGGGGTAAGCTCGCGCAAGGTGGTGACCTCCCAGGTGTGAGGGATGACGTTGATGGCGAATACATTGTCTTCCACTTCATTGACGGTCAGCGAGACGCCATCCACGGTGATCGATCCCTTGGCGGCGATATGGCGATGCAGGGGGCGCGGCGCCCGGATCGCCACGACGTGGGAGCCGCCGGCGGCCTCGACGGAAAGCACCTCGCCCACGCCGTCGACATGACCGTAGACGATATGGCCGCCCAGTTCGTCGCCGGCCCGCGCCGGCCGCTCCAGATTGACCCGCCGGCCGGGGCGCCAGTCGGCCAGGGTGCTCATGGCCAGTGTCTCGCCCGACGCTTCCACGGCGAACCAGCCTTCGCCCTTGCCGACCACCGTCAGGCAGCAGCCGGCGCAAGCGATCGACGCGCCGATGGCGACGGCCGCGACATCGAAAGCCGTCTCGATCTCGAAGCGCCGGTCGCGATCGGTGTTGCGCACCGAGCGCACCTTGCCGATGTCGGTGACAATGCCGGTGAACATCAGGCCCGCTCGTAGCGCTCCCAAAGATCGTCGCCCACCGCCTCCATCGAAACCCGGCGCAGGCGCGGCGCGGCGGCGAGATCCTTGAGAACAAACGCGCCGATGGCCGGCCGCCCCTCGTCGCCCAGGACGATGGGCGCGCGAAACCACTCGACAGCGTCGATCAGATCCGCGGCCAGGAAGCTGGCGGCGACCTGTCCTCCGCCTTCGATCATAATGGCCGGGAAAGATACCACCGACTTCAAGGCCTCCAGCGCCGCCTTCGGGTCGACGCGTCCATCCAATTCCGCCACCGTCAACACCTCTACCCCGGCGTCAGTCAAACGCTTGTTTGAAGGTTGAACGGTGAGAACCACGGTTCGGATCCGAGAGGCGGTCTCGACCAGTTTCGAGGCAGGCGGAATGCGCTGGTGGCTGTCCATGACGATGCGAGCCGGCTGGAGGCCGACATAGCCGCCCAGCCGCACGCCGAGGTCCGGGTCGTCGGCGATCACCGTCTCCACCCCGACCAAAATGCCCGCTTGCATGGCGCGCAGCTTGTGGACCTGTTCGCGCGCCGCCGGGCCGGTGATCCAGCGGCTTTCTCCGGATGCGGTGGCGATCCTGCCGTCCAGGGAAGTGGCCAGTTTGAGGGTGACCTTCACGCTTCCGGCTCGTCGGCAATCCCTTCGTCGTTCAGGCCCTCATCGCTCAGAAAGCGGGCGAAATCCTCGGTCTGGCGGAAGTCCCGATAGACCGAGGCGTAGCGGACATAGGCCACGTCATCGAGGGATTTGAGGGCCTTCATCACCATTTCGCCGACCACATGCGAGGGAAGTTCGGTCTCGCCCAGGCTTTCGAGTTGGCGCACGATGCCGCTGACCATGCGCTCGACGCGCTCATCCTCGACCGGCCGCTTGCGGGTGGCGATGGTGATCGAGCGCACCAGCTTTTCACGGTCGAAGGGGGCGCGGCGGCCGGACCGCTTGAGGATGGTCAGCTCGCGCAGCTGCACGCGCTCGAAGGTGGTGAAACGTCCGCCGCACTGCGGGCACAGCCGGCGGCGGCGGATGGCCGCCCCGTCGTCGGACGGCCGGCTATCCTTCACCTGGCTTTCGAGTTCACCGCAGAACGGGCAACGCATGTCCAGGCCCCTCCGCCCAGGCCGCCCCCGATCAAGTGTAGATCGGGAACCGCGCGGTCAAGCCCGCCACCTCGGCGCGCACCGCCGCCTCGACTGGCGCGTTGTTCTCCTCGCCGTTCGCCGCCAGGCCATCGACGACGCGGGCGATCAGCCGGCCGATGTCGCGGAACTCGGCGGGGCCGAAGCCGCGGGTCGTCCCCGCCGCGCTGCCCAGGCGCAGGCCCGAGGTGATGGCCGGCGGAGCCGGATCAAAGGGGATGCCGTTCTTGTTGCAGGTTATGTCGGCCCGCTCGAGGCTGGCTTCCGCGGCCTTGCCGGTGACCCCCTTGGGGCGCAGATCCACCAGCATCAGGTGGCTGTCGGTGCCGCCCGAGACGATGTTCATACCGGAGACAGCCAGGGAGTCGGCCAGGGCCTTGGCGTTGTCGATCACCGCTCGGGCATAGAGCCTGAAATCCGGCCGCAAAGCCTCGCCGAAGGCCACCGCCTTGGCGGCGATGACGTGCATCAGCGGGCCGCCCTGCAGGCCGGGGAAGACCGCCGAATCGATCTTCTTGGCGAGCTTCGGATCGTTGCAGAGGATCATGCCGCCGCGCGGGCCGCGCAGGGTCTTGTGAGTGGTGGTGGTGACTGCGTGAGCGTGCGGCAGGGGGCTGGGAAAGGCGCCGCCGGCGACCAGGCCGGCGAAATGGGCCATGTCGACCATCAGCCAGGCCCCCACGCTGTCGGCGACGACGCGGAAACGGGCGAAATCGATGGTCCGGCTATAGGCCGAGCCGCCGGCGATGATCAGCTTGGGCCGGCATTCGGCCGCGATTTCGGCCAAGCCCTCGTAGTCGATGATCTGATCCTGGGGCCGCACCGTGTAGGCCACCGGATGGAACCATTTGCCCGACTGGTTGACGCTCTTGCCGTGGGTGAGGTGGCCGCCAGCGGCCAGGTCCACGCCCACGAAAGTGTCGCCCGGCTTCATCCGCGCCATGAACAACACCTGATTGGCCTGTGAGCCGGAA
>JBPCMA010000038.1:0-3121 GCA_051002715.1 Caulobacteraceae bacterium | reverse complement strand
GATCATCCTCGATTTCCCCGGTGAATTCGATCCAAATTCGATCGCGAAGGCGCGTGAAAATCTGGCCCGTTTGCCATAGCCTTCCTAGCCAGCGGGACGCCCTACAACCGGCGGTCCAGCCCATCGGCGCCAACGCCACGACTTCTACTTGCCCACGCGCCCTTCCCATGCGACAACCATTCAAACATTCGTTTGAACTCGGAGCGCCGCCGCAATGGATTTCGACTATTCTCCGCGCCAGCAGGAATTGATCCGCCGCGTCGCGGGCTTCATGGACGAGCACGTCTATCCGGCCGTGCCGATCTATGAGGAGCAGGCCCACGCGGGCGAGCGGTGGAAGGTCATTCCAATCGTCGAAGATCTAAAGGCCAAGGCGCGCCAGACCGGCCTGTGGAACATGTTCATGCCGCCGCATTCGGGCGTGTCGCCGCTTGAGGACACCTTCCAGTTCGAGGGCGTCCAGCTCACCAATCTGGAATACGCGCCGATCTGCGAGATGTTCGGGCGGGTGGGCTTCGCCTCCGAGGTGTTCAACTGTTCGGCCCCGGACACCGGCAACATGGAGGTGCTGAACCGCTTCGGCACCTTGGAGCAGAAGGAGCGCTGGCTGCGCCCGCTGATGAACGGCGAGATCCGCTCGGCCTTTCTGATGACCGAGCCGGCCGTCGCCTCCTCCGACGCCACCAATATCGAGACGCGCATCGACCGCGATGGCGACACCTATGTGCTCAACGGCCGCAAATGGTGGTCGTCCGGTGTCGGCGACCCGCGCTGCAAGGTCGCCATCACCATGGGCAAGACCAACCCCAACGCCGCGCCACACCAGCAGCAGTCGCAGATCCTGGTCCCGCTCGATGCGCCGGGCGTCAAGGCGCTGCGGATGCTGCCCGTATTTGGCTACGATGACGCGCCGCACGGACATGCGGAGGTCCTGCTGGAAGACGTGCGCGTGCCGGCGGACAACTTGATTCTGGGCGAGGGGCGCGGCTTCGAGATTTCCCAGGCGCGGCTGGGGCCGGGCCGCATCCACCACTGCATGCGCACCATCGGCGCGGCCGAGGTGGCGCTGGAAAAGATGTGCAAGCGGCTGATGAGCCGCAAGGCGTTCGGCAAATACGTCTCCGAGCATTCGGTGTGGGAACAGCGGGTGGCGGCGGCGCGCACCGACATAGAGATGAACCGCCTCTTATGCCTCAAGGCCGCCGACATGATGGACAAGGCCGGCAACAAGACCGCCCGCCTGGAAATCTCCATGATCAAGGTCAGCGCCCCCAACATGGCCCTGCGCATCATCGACGACGCCATCCAGGCCCACGGCGGGGCGGGCGTCACCAGCGACTTCGGCCTCGCCCGCGCCTACGCCGGCCAGCGCACCCTGCGCCTGGCGGACGGCCCCGACGAAGTCCACAACCGCACCATCGCGCGCATGGAGTTCGCCAAATACGGCGACCTGCACGCGAGGATCAGGGCGGAGCGGGACGCCGAACGGATGCCTGTGGGGTCGCGATAGGGTCTTCCGCTCCATTCGCCGGGTCGCGTATGACCACCCGATCGCCGCGCGTGTTTGACTGCACGGTGGTCGGGGCAAGTTTCGGGGGCCTCGCCTGCGCCATGACCCTGGCCGGCGCCGGCGTGCCGGTGCGGGTGCTGGAGCGCAAGGCCGACCCGGGCGCGAAGCTTCACACCACCGGCATTCTGGTTCGCGATGTCATGGAGGAGGTCGACTGGCTGAGCGAGATTCCCGGCGCGCTCGTTCGGCGCATCGACGGCGTGCGGCTCTATGCTCCGAATATGCGGAGCGTCGAATTGACCGCGCCCGGATATTATTTCCTGGCCACCGACACCCCGAACCTCATGCGCTGGATGGCCGATCGATGCCGGGCGCTCGGGGTCGAGGTGCGGCTGGGAACGACCTTCATCGGCGCGCGGCGCGAGGGGGACGAATTCCACATCGCGGGCCTTGGCGCGACCAGCTACCTGGTCGGCGCGGACGGGCCCACGTCTCGGGTCGCGCGCGACCTGGGCCTGGGGCTGAACCGCGAATTTCTCTTTGGCGTCGAGCATGAATACGAGGGCGCCGAATTTAGAGAGCCGGACCGCCTGCATTGCTTCATCGATCGGAAGATCGCGCCCGGCTATATCGGCTGGATCGTCGCCGGCGTGGGTCTCGTCCAGATCGGGCTGGCGCGGCGGGCCAGCGCGCCGGGCGCCGCGAAGGACGCCATGGCCGCGTTCACCGACAAGATCGCGCCGGTGATCGATGTGCGCGGTCGAGCGCCAGCCCAGATCCGGGCCGGATTCATTCCCTGCGGCGGCGTCGTCTCTCCCGTCGCCATCGAGCGCGCCCTGCTGGTGGGCGATTCGGCCGGCATGGTCTCGCCCGTCACGGCGGGCGGCATTCATACCGCGATCAGGCACGGCAAGGCCGCCGGGCGCGCCATCGCCGCCTTCGCCGCTGGCGAGCGAGACGACCCGAGCCGGTGGTTTGTTCAAAGCTACCCGCGCTTTCGCGCCAAGCGCGCCTTGCGCTGGCTGTTCGACTACTTCCAGAGCGACCTGGCGTTCGACCTCCTGCTCGGCTCACCGCCCATGCGGGCGGCGGCGCGCCTGGTGTTCTTCCACCGGCTGCGAGCGTAGAGGCGGGAACCTCTCCATTCTAGAGGACCCGCCACATCAGCGCTTCGTCCGCCCACCCCGTTTCTCGGCGAACCGCCTGGGGCTCGATCCCATAGAGTTCGAACCCGTGGCGTTCGTAGAAGGCGCGGGCGCGGGCGTTGTCGGCCATGACAGTGAGCTGGAGCTGGCGCACTTGGCCGCGCGCGATCTCGATGAGCGCTTGCATGATTTCGCCGGCGACGCCGGATCCCCGCTCGGCGGCCGCAACGTACATGCCCCAGATCAATCCCTTATGGTCGAGCTTGGCGCCGGTGAAACGCGAAAGACCGCCGACGCCGACCAGATCTCCCCCGCGTTCGACGCCGACAACGTGGTCGCGCTCCAACCGCGCCCGCCACGCCTCGTCGCTGATCGCGGCGTCATCGCTCGGAAGAATGCGGAACGCGTCCGGGTCGTTGGTCAGGCCCGTCCGCCGGAAAGACAGAAAACGGGCGACATCTTCGGC
>JBPCMA010000037.1:0-4961 GCA_051002715.1 Caulobacteraceae bacterium | reverse complement strand
TCCGAAACTTGATCATTCGCACACCTTGTAACGCCGCCGTCCGCCGCATGCCGATCTCCCCGCGAGGAGACCCGCCTCCACCGGACAGATCGTGTGCTACCTAAACCGGCCATATCGTGTGCTACCTACATTCGATCTGGCTTCACGTTGACATGTGTATCACATGCTTATATGTTTTGCACATGACCGCGATGATCCAGATTCGCCATGTGCCGGACGCCTTGCATCGCAAGCTGAAGTCGCGCGCCGCGCTGGCGGCGATGTCGCTCTCCGACTACCTGCTGGGCGAAATCCGCGAGGCGGCCGAGCGGCCGACCCTCGACGAGCTGCGGGCGCGCCTCGAGGGCCGGGCGGCGATAAACCCCTCGCCGAGGCCCGCCGAGGCGGTCCGCGCCGAGCGCGACCGGCTTTGATCGTCGTCGATGCTTCGGCCGTGCTCGAACTTCTCCTGCGGACGCCGGCGGCCAGCGCGGTCGAACAGCGGCTGTTCGCCCCGGGTGAAACGCTGCACACACCGCATCTGCTCGACCTCGAAACCGCCCAGGTGCTACGTCGATATGCGGCGGCCGGCGAGATCGGCGAAGGCCGCGGCCGCGCGGCGCTCGCCGACCTCGCCGATCTCCCTTTGCGGCGCTATGCGCACGATTTCCTTTTGCCGCGTGTTTGGGCGCTTCGGAACAACCTTACGGCCTATGACGCCGTCTACGTCGCCCTCGCCGAAGCTCTCGACGCCCCCCTGCTCACCCGCGACCAACGCATCGCCGCGGCGGCCGGCCATCGCGCCAAGGTCGAGCTGGTATGAAGGGCGCGCGGGTCGCCCCGTGCTACCGGAGCGTCCGATCCAGCGCCGCGAAGTCCTGGTCCTTCATCATCAGGAACACGCAGCGCCCTTGCGACGCGTCCGCCCACTTGCCCCCGATCCATTCCTTCTCTTCGGTGTCGGCGCCGGTCGCCAAATGGCCGCCCTTGTATTCGACGGCGAGCGACCGGCCGTCGGTCAGTTCGGCGGCGAAGTCGGGATAGAATTTGTCGGACGAGGTCTGGAGCCAGAACGACGGGGTCGAGCGCTCGATGTTGCGCACCCAGCGTTTGACCTTCGGATGGAGGTCGATGGCGAGGGCGCAGGTCTCTTCCTCGCCGTTCATCTCGCCGATCACGCCTGGTTTCAGATGTTTGGCGAAGGCGTGGCGCCCGGCGTAACGGCGGTTCGGCCAATAGGCGTCGGCATCGAACACGGTGGCGAAATCGGCGGAGGTTTTGAACGGAAGGAGGCGGCCGAACAGGCAGGCCTCAAAGGCGGTCGTCTCGCGTTCGCGGCGATAAGCCTCGATCACGCGCGCCAGCGCATCAACCAGGCGAAAGCGCAGGCGGGCCAGGCGCTCGAACGGAAAGCCGCCGTCCCCCTCCAGGGCCCGCAGGGCGGCGCGGATGAAGCTTTGCGCCGAGGCCTGCGTCACGTCGCGCTGGCGCGTCGCCGGGGCGAGGCGGCGGTCCAGCCAGCGGACGAGCGAGGGATAGTCCCAACCCCGGTCGCCCAGAGACAAGGAAAGCTGATCGTGCAGGTCCTGGATGAACACCTTGACCTTGCCCTCGGCGGAGAGATCGAGGCTCGCCTCCTGGCCGAGGTCGGGCGGTTCGCTGAAAACCCCCACGATCGCCGCCGCGTCGCATTCGTCGAGCCGCCAGGGCAGATCCAGGAAATGCTCGCGGCCGAACATTTCCAGTTGACCGGCGCGGACCACCGCGAGGCCGGGGACGGCGAAGCCGGTCGGCGCTGACGGCGGGGCCGGCCCCGCCGCCGCGCGCGCCACCAGGCCAGCCACCGCCGCCGCCGCGTGGGCCGGGACGGCGAGGCGCACCGCCGCCGCGTCCGCCGCGCTCACCGCCCCGGCGGCGACGATGCGGCGGGTCACCGGATCGAGCCGCATCCGCCCGCCGGTGGCGGCGGTCACCACCACGGCCAGGGACGCGAGGTCGATATCGGCCGGCAGCGGCTCGGATTCGAAGGCCGCCCCGTCCTCGGCCAGATCGAACAGGGGCGCCTCGACGCGGACCAGCTCCCTGGCCTCGAGCTTCTCGAAGCCGTTGGCGACCAAGCCGTCCGCCAGCTTGTCGGCGGTGGCCTTGAAGGAGCGGGTGGCGGCGAAGGCGTAGGCCCGGTTGAGGTCGCCGTCGCGTTTGCGCCGGGCGCCGGGCAGCCGCATCACCCGCCCCAGGATCTGCTCGACGGCGGTCGCCCCGTGCTGTTCGGCCACGGTGCACAGCACATAGGCGTTCGGGCAATCCCACCCCTCCTTGAGCGCCTGCACGGTGATCACGTAGCGCACCGGGCAATCGGGCGCGGCGAGGTCGACGCCGTCCAGCTCCCACACCTTGCCGGTGGCGATGGCGATGTGGGCGGCGGGAACCTGGAAGTCTTCGATCAGGGCCTTTTTCAACACCTCCACGGTGATCGCGGCCGGCCCCTTGTCCGGTTGCGCCTGGAGCAACATGACCGGGCGGACCGTCTCGCCGGTGGCCAGCTCCTCCAGCCGCGCCTTTTCGGTGAGGGTCTCCAGCCACGCCTTGGCGTCGGCGACGGTATCCTTCCAGTCGGGGCGGCCGCGCAGGACGATGGGCAGCTTGATCATGTCGGCCGCCTTCAACTCCGCCGCCGAGACGTGGTGCAGGACGTTGGAATCCTTGGCGGGCGTGGCGGTCAGCTCCAGGATCGCCGACGGATCGAAGCGCGCCAAGGTGGTGAAGGAAAGGTCGGTGCGCGCATTGTGCGCCTCGTCCACGATGACCAGCGGGCGGCGCAGTTTGAGCACATTGCACAGGGACGGGATGGGCGTGCTGGCGCCGGGGGTGATCTCCAGCCGGCGGACCGCCGCGTCGGTGAGGCCGGTGAAATGGTCCATCAGTTCGCCGCTGGCGTCATAGACCTTGCGCCCATCGGTGTTTTCGACCCGGAAGGCCTGGATGGTGGCGACGATGACCACCGCCCCGCCGTCATAGTCGGCCCGTTTGGCGTAGAGCGCCTCGCCGGCGGTGAGGACGCGGACGTTCTCGCCGAACCGTTCGGCCAGGGCCTGGCGGAACGGATGGGCGCGGTCCTGCAGCGCCTTCAGGGTCTGTTCGCGGATGGCGTTGGAGGGGACGAGCCACAGCACGCACGGGTTGTCGACCTTCAGAAGCGCGTCCGCCGCCACCCCGACCAGATGGGCGGCGATCACCGTCTTGCCGCCGCCGGTGGGCAGGCGAAGGCAGGCGTAGGGGACGCCGGGCAGCTCCCGCACCGGCCGATAGGCGCGGCGGGTGCGCCGGTAGAAGGCGGTGTCGGGATCGCCCGTTTCCGCCGTGTCGGCCAGCCACGCCCGCGCCGCCTCCAGGGCGGCGAGCTGATACTCCTTCAACGCGAAGGCGGGCGCGGCGAAGGCGGGCGGCGCCACTTCACGCCCCGGCGAGCTGATAGGGCACCTGCTTGAAGGTCACCCCCGCCGCCGCCAGGCGCTCGGCCGGCACGGTGCAGCCCTCGCCATAGACGGTGCGCGGCCCCGTCCAGCCGGGCGCGGGGAGCGGCAGGGCGCCGAGCCGCTCCACCGTCAGCACATTGCCCGCCGGCGCGCTGGCGACGCCTGCGTGATCGGGGGAGAAGAGCAGATAGATGGCGCGGCCCGCGAACGTCCCGATCAGCGGGTCGCCGTCGGCGGCGCAGGCCGGGATGGGGCTGCCGGTGTCGGAGAAATAGGCGAAGGCGGCGAGGTCGGCGAAGCTCACCCCCACGTTGATCGCCCCCCATTCGTCGAACAGGGGCTTGCCGAGAGTGCAGTATCGGAAGCCGCCGCGATCTATTTCAACAGCATCAATTTCCTTCGGATGATTCGCGTCCTGAAATGTCGCGCGGAGCCGCGCGGCCGTTACCGATTTCGAAATCGCGGGGTCCATTTCAACAAGGATGAAACGACGCCCTTGTCCCTCACGCGCTACGGCGACAGCGGTAGTCCCGGAGCCTGCAAAGGAATCGAGTATCAAATCGCCGGGGGACGTAGCGATCTGGATTATGCGCGTTAGGAGTCGAACCGGTTTGGGGGTCTCGAAGTTAACCGAGAAGCCGAACGCCATTATTTCCTTTTTCGCTTCGTCCGTGTGGCCCACTTCGTCGTGCGGCCACCAAGTCCAGGGGACCAATCCTTCGACCTCGGACAAATACCGAAGGACCCCAGGCGCGCTATCGCCCTTCTTGCCGAACGATATTCGCCCGATGCCTTTCAGTTTTTCAAATTCGGGCTCGATCATGCTCCAGCATCGACCGACAGGGGGTCTAAGAATGCGCCCGGAAGGCGCTTCAATTGGATACATTTGATTGGGGCGAAAACCTTGCGCGGTCATTGGAATCACCCGCCATCGTCCCTTGGGATCATTGTTGGGGTTTTTGTAAATCGTGCTGCTCTTGGCGTCCAAGGGCACCTTGTTGAAACTGCCTCGGAATCTTTCGGGGTGCCGGGAATAAATGACTATGTGCTCATGCGCGTCGCCGATGTCTCCACGATTTTCACGAGAATATCGTTTTTGCCATGAAATCGTGGCTACCATATTTTGACCGCTAAATATTTCATTCATGAGACACAGCAAGTTCGAAAGTTCATTGTGATCTATGGACACAAAAATACTTCCGTCCATTGCCAAGAATTCCCGTAAGATTCTCAACCGCGGATACATCATGCACAGCCACTTGTCGTGGCGGGACAGGTCCTCCGCCTCCTTGCCGGTCACCTTTCCCAGCCACGCCCGGATTTCCGGGCTGTTGACGTTGTCGTTGTAGACCCAGCCCTCGTTGCCGGTGTTGTAGGGTGGGTCGATGTAGATGCATTTCACCTTGCCGGCGTAGAAGGGCAGGAGGGCCTTGAGCGCCTCCAGGTTGTCGCCCTCGACCAGGAGGTTGCCGGCGTCGCGCTCGCCGAACGAGTGGGCGCCGTCGC
>JBPCMA010000036.1:0-16913 GCA_051002715.1 Caulobacteraceae bacterium | reverse complement strand
TATCGCGACAACCCGGTGATCTTCCCGCCGGCGACGGTCATGGCCCGCTGCGAATACGCCGACTTCGAAGGCATCGAGCGCGCCCACCTCTACGACGAAACCCTGACCCGGATTTTCGCGGCGTGAGGGGGCGGCGGTTCAGCGCTTGTTCCTCCCTTCCGTTCATGGGGAGGGACGAGTCGCGAAGCGACCGGGGTGGGGTTTTTGGGTCACAACGCGCCCTTTCCCCACGAGCCCCACCCGTCTGCTCGCAAGGACTCGCATCCACCCTCCGCATGAAGGGGAGGGAGGTGGTCCATGGATGAATCCTGGCGCCGCGCCAAGGCCGTGTTCGCCACCTTGGCAGTCCCGCCGGTGTTCTGGCTCATCGCTTTCTTCCTGGTCCCGCTGGGCGTCATCTGGGCCTACAGCTTCGGCGACAACGCCAGCCTGACCCGCATCGCCGTCGACGGCACCTTGGCCAACTATGCCCATGCCGTCCGGCCGCTCTATCTGGGCATCATCTTCAAGTCGTTGTGGTTCGCCGCCCTGACCACCCTTCTTTGCCTCATCGTCGGCTTTCCGGTGGCCGTCGCCATCACCTTCGCCTCCGAGAAGGTCAAGGTCTGGCTGCTGCTGCTGATCATGCTGCCGTTCTGGACCAACCTGCTCATCCGCACCTACGCCCTCATGGCGGTGCTGCGCGACGAGGGCTACATCAACCTCGGCTTGGGTTTTCTGTGGAGCGGCGCGAGCCACGTCGGCGCCCTCTTCGGCCATCCCCTGGCTCCGTTCCAGCCTCTGGAGCTGCTGCACAACAATTTCGCCGTCGTCTTCGGCCTAGTCTATGTCCAGCTTCCGTTCATGGTCCTGCCCCTCTACGCCGCCCTGGACCGGCTCGACCGCTCCCTATTGGAAGCCAGCCTGGACCTGGGGGCCGGGCATCTGACCACCTTCGCCCGGGTGGTCGTTCCCCTGGCCATGCCGGGCATCATCTCCGGCATTCTGATCACCCTGATCCCCTCCATCGGCGCCTATCTCACCCCCGACCTGCTGGGGGGCCCCGACAGCCAGATGATCGCCAACATCATCGAGCGCCAGTTCAAGAGCGCCAACGACTGGCCCTTCGGCGCCGCCCTATCATTCCTCCTTATGTACATGACCTTCGTGGCCATCGCCGTGCAGGCCATCGTGGCGCGCGGCCGCAAAAAGGCCGCGCCGTGAGCGCGCGGCCATGAACGGGGATATCCGCGCCGCGCCGGCCGGCCCGCTGGAATACCTGCGCCGCTGGCCGGTCCGCGCCTGGCTGATCGCGGTCGCCGTCTTCCTCTACGCGCCGCTGATCACCCTGATGGCGTTCAGCTTCAACGATTCGCGCCGCAACATCGTCTGGCGCGGCTTCACCCTGAAATACTACGCCGCCACCTTCGCCGATTCCGATCTCATCACCGCCTTCGCCAATTCACTGACCATCGCGGCGGTCTCCACCCTGGTGAGCGTCATCCTGGGCGCCCTGACCGCCCTGCTTCTGTGGCGCTTCCGCTTCCCCGGCAAGCCGGCCCTGGAAGGGGCGCTGGCCCTGCCCATCGTGGTGCCGGAGATCTGCATGGGCGTGGCCATGCTGGTCTTCTTCACCCAGATCCTGCCCTGGCCCACCGACCTGATGTGGCCGTTCAACCTGGGGGCCATCATCATCTCCCACATCTCCTTCTCGTTCAGTTTCGTCGCCATCGTCATCCGCGGCCGCCTGGCCTCGTTCAACCGCGATCTGGAGGAGGCGGCCCGCGATCTGGGCGCGGGCGAATGGCGCATCTTCCGCGACATCCTCATTCCCCACATGCGCCCGGGCCTTCTGGCCGGGGCGCTCCTGGCCTTCACCCTCAGCCTCGACGATTTCGTCATCACCTTCTTCACCTCCGGGCCGGACACCACCACCTTCCCGGTCAAGGTCTATTCGATGGTCCGCTTCTCGGTGACCCCGGAGGTCAACGCCGCCTCCACCATCCTCATCGTCCTCACCGTCGCCCTCACCGCCCTGGCCCTGCGCCTCCAGGGCGCCGACGTGGCGCGGGCCGAGACCGCCGAGGGCCTGACCCCATGACCGCACAGCCTAAGACCATCATCCGCTTCGAGAACGTCACCAAGCGCTTCGGCAAGCTGACCGCCGTCGACGACATCACCCTTTCCATCGACGAGGGCGAGTTCTTCGCCCTGCTGGGCCCCTCCGGCTGCGGCAAGACCACACTCTTACGCATGCTGGCCGGCTTCGAGGCGCCCAGCGAAGGGCGCATCCTCATCGACGGCGAGGACGTCAGCCGCGTTCCGCCGAACCGCCGGCCGGTGAACATGGTCTTCCAGTCTTACGCCGTCTTTCCGCACATGAGCGTCGCCGCCAATGTCGGCTACGGTTTGATGGTCGATGGCGTCGGCGCCCCCGAACGGAAGGCCCGTGTCGAGGAAGCGCTGAACCTGGTCAAGCTCGATGGCCTCGGGGCGCGCCAGCCCGACCAGCTTTCCGGCGGCCAGCGCCAGCGCGTCGCCCTGGCCCGCGCCCTGGTCAAGCGCCCCCGCGTCCTGTTGCTCGACGAGCCTCTCTCGGCCCTCGACGCCAAATTGCGCGAGGCCATGCGCTCGGAACTGGCCCAGCTCCAGGAAAAGGTCGGCGTCACCTTTCTCTTCGTCACCCACGACCAGGACGAGGCCCTGGCCTTGGCCACCCGATGCGCGGTGATGAATCGCGGCCTGCTGCAACAGGTGGCCACCCCCAGCGACCTCTACGAATATCCCAACTCCCGTTTCGTCGCCGACTTCATCGGCTCGGTGAACCTGTTCGAGGGGCTCCTGGTGGTCGATGAGCCCGGCCACGCCGTGGTCGAGACGCCAGAGTTGGCCTGCCGGGTCTTCCTCGACCACGGCGTCACCGGCGCCCACGATACCACGGTCTGGGTGGCCCTGCGCCCGGAGAAGATCGAACTGCACAAGCGCGGGGAGGGGAGGGCGGCGCCCGCGCTGGAGGATACGCCGGAAGGCCACAACCTCGTCGCCGGGACGATCCGGCAGATCTCCTATCTCGGCAGCGAGTCGGTCTATGAGGTCGAACTGGAGGGTGGCCGGCGGGTCCGGGTGCTGCGCTCCAACCTCACCCGCCGCGACCAGGAGGATTTCACCTGGGACGAGCCGGTGTGGCTGGCTTGGCACGCTTGCTCGCCGGCGATTCTCCTTTCGTGAATTGCGGCCTTATTGTATGGCCCATCTGTGATCTCAGAAATGGACGACGCCTTGCCCTTTTCCCCCAAGTTTGGCCCCGCGGCGCCGACACGGCCGGCGGTTGCACCGAGGCTGCCCGGCGGACGTCCAGTGCGCGGCCGGAGTCGCGCCACGGGCTGCACGTTTGTTTACCGCCGGCTCGCCGATCGATGAAGGACCCGACGTGACCCTGCGCAATTACGATATCGCCGAACTGCGCCGCCTCGACGTGGCGCATCATCTGCCCGCCCAGGCCGACTACGCCCTCCTCCGCGACCTGGGCGGCAGCCGCATCGTCACCCGCGCCGACGGCTGCTTCATCCACGACGGCGACGGCGCCGTCCTTCTCGACGCCATGGCCGGCCTGTGGTGCGTCCAGGTGGGCTACGGCCGCGAGGAGTTGGCCACGGCCGCCTATGAGCAGATGTGCGAGCTGCCCTACTACAACACCTTCTTCAAGACCGCCGCGCCGCCCACCGTCCGTTTGGCCGCCAAGATCTCCGCGATTCTGGGCGGAAACCTCTCTCACGTCTTCTTCAACAATTCCGGCTCGGAAGCGATCGACACCGTCCTGCGCCTCGCCCGTTACTATTGGCAGGCCAGGGGAGAACCGAAGCGCACCGTCGTCATCTCTCGCGTCAACGGCTACCACGGCTCGACCATCGCCGGGGCGAGTCTGGGCGGCATGAAGGCCATGCACGATCAGGGCGGCCCCTGGGTCCCCGGCATCGAACACGTCATGCAGCCCTATCCCTTCGGTGAGGGTTTTGGCGAGGATCCCGCCGCCTTCGCCAAACGCGCCGCCGACGCCATAGAGCAACGAATTCTGGAGGTTGGCCCGGAAAACGTGGCCGCCTTCGTCGGCGAACCGGTCCAGGGGGCCGGCGGGGTGATCCTTCCGCCGGACGGCTACTGGCCACGCGTCGAGGCCATCTGCCGCAAATACGGCATCCTCCTCATCTGCGACGAGGTGATCTGCGGCTTCGGGCGCCTGGGCGCCTGGTTCGGCTTCCAGCACTACGGCGTCACCCCCGACCTGGTCTCCATGGCCAAGGGCCTTTCTTCCGGCTACCTGCCGATCTCGGCGGTGGGAGTGGCCGGCCACATCGTCGACACCCTGCGCGAGAAGGGCGGCGATTTCGTCCACGGCTACACCTATTCCGGCCACCCCACCTGCGCCGCCGTCGCCCTGAAAAACATCGAGATCATGGAGCGCGAAGACCTCGTCCGGCGCACGGCGGAGGAGAGCGGCCCTCATCTCGCTCGCGGCCTGGCCGATCTCGCCGATCACCCGTTGGTCGGCGAAACCCGATCGCTGGGCCTGATCGGCGCGGCGGAGATCGTCTCGCGCAAGGGGACCAACGAGCGCTTCGGCGGCGCGCCCGGAACCGCCGGCCCGATCGTCCGCGATCTCTGCATCGAAAACGGCCTGATGATCCGCGCCGTCCGCGACACCCTGGTCATGAGCCCGCCCCTAGTGATCAGCCGCGCCGAAATCGACCAGATGCTGGGAATCGTCCGCCGGTCGCTGGACGCGGCGGAGGTGTTGTTGCGGGAGAGATTCCCATAGCGAAGCGAACTCTGGCCCTACCCCTCCGTCCACCGGCTGCGGCCGATCAGACCCATGCCGTCGGCGATGTCCGAAGCGATGGCCCGGCGCAGGCCGTCGGCGTCGCGCGTCTCGATGGCGTCAAGCGCGATGCGATGCTGGTCGATGAGGTTGGCGGTGCCGTAGCGGCCGTAGACGACCCGCATGAAGGGGCCGAAGCGAAGCCACAGGGTTTCGATCAGACGGTTCAATATGGGTCGAAGACTAGCGCGGTATATATTGAAATGAAAGGCGAAATTGCTTTCCATATAGGCGATCACGTCGCCGCGCTCGATGGCCCTGTCCAGTTGAATATCGATCTCGCGCAGCCGTCGGAGGCGCGGCGCGTCAATATGGGGGAGCGCCTGGACCGCGGCTTCTGGCTCCAGCAACAGGCGGCATTCCAGCAGGTCGGTGAACCGCGCCTCGCTCATCGGCGGAACCTCGATCTTGCGCTTGGAGCGGATCTCCACCGCCCCTTCCGCCGCCAGCCGGCTCAGCGCATCGCGCACGGGCATCTGGCTGACGCTCAGCTCCAAGGCCAGGCCGCGGGTCGAAAGGCCCACCCCGGGCATGATCTTGCCGGTGATCAGCCGCCGGCGCAGTTCCTCATAGACGCTGGCGTGCAGCAGCGGCTCGCCGGCGATCTCACCGGCCTCGTCGCTCGGCTTGGCGTTGGTCGATGACCGGGACATGGGTCCTTAAGAACGGGGCAAGTCTTGACGTGAGCGGCTGCGCCGAGTGTTCCTACTGCGATCACACGCCAGAGGCCAGGGGATGACGCCAAGTGTTTGAATTAAAAGAGTGGATCGAGACGCGCGGGATCACCGAGGTGGAATTTCTGATCCCCGACATGAACGGGGTGTTGCGCGGCAAGGTTCTGCCGGCGGCCAAGCTCCTGCAATCCGAACGCGACGGCTCGCTGCGCCTGCCCAGCAGCGTTTTTTCGGTCACCGTCACCGGCGAGTACGCCGGGGCCGACGACGACGAGGAGACCTATCAGGATCCGGACATGGTGCTGCGCCTGGACGCGGCAACACTGTGCGTCGCGCCGGGCCTCAAGACCCCCACCGCCTTCGTGTTCGCCGACGGCCACCATCTCGACGGAACGCCCTGGGCCTCTTCGCCGCGCCAGGTGCTGAAGGCGGTGATCGAGCTCTATCGCGCCCGCGGCTGGCGCCCGGTGGTGGCGCCGGAGATCGAGTTCTACCTGACGGCGGTGAACTCTGACCCCGATTTCCCCCTCACCCCGCCGGCGGGCCGCTCGGGGCGGCCGGAGACGTCCCCCCAGCCCTATGGCCTAGAGGCGATCAACGAGTTCGAGGACGTGGTGGACGCCATCTACGAATATTCCGAGATCGCCAGCCTGAACGTCGACACCATGATCCACGAGTCCGGCGCCGCCCAGCTCGAGATCAACTTCATCCACGGCGATCCGGTGTCGCTTAGCGACCAAGTGCTGGTGTTCAAGCGCATCGTCCGCCAAGTGGCGCTCGCTCACGGCGTCTACGCCACCTTCATGGCCAAGCCGATGGAGAGCCAGCCGGGCAGCGCCATGCACCTGCACATTTCGGTGGTGGGGGAGGGGGACGGGGTCAACCTCTTCGCCGGCGACGACGGGGCGGACAGCGCGATGTTCCGTCATTTCGTCGCGGGCCTGCAGAAGTATCTGCCCCAGATCGCGCCGCTCTTCGCCCCCAACGTCAATTCGTTTCGGCGGATGCGCCCTAGCCACAGCGCCCCGATCAATGTGCAGTGGGGCCGGGACAACCGCTCCTGCGGCCTGCGCGTGCCGATCTCCGACCGTCACCACCGGCGCATCGAGAATCGCCTGCCGGGGGCCGACGCCAACCCTTATCTCGCCATGGCAGCGGCCTTGATCGCCGGTTACCTGGGGATCGAAGAAGCGGTCGAACCCGCCGCGCAGGCTGCCGGCAACGCCTACCATCACCCGCGCACTTTGCCCAAGACGCTGGAGGAGGCGCTGGAGCGGTTCGGCGCCTGCGAGCCGGTGCGCGCCCTGCTGGGCGAGCCCTTCTTCCGCGCCTTCGCCGCCATCAAGGAGGCGGAGCTGGAGGCTTTCCAAGGCGTGATCAGTTCCTGGGAGCGCGATCACCTGCTGCTGAAGGTCTGAGCGTGACCTTCAACGCCGACCTGAACATGGCGGGCTCCTACTATGTGGCGAGCGCCCACCCGGCGCCCCCCTTTCCGAGCCTGGACGGGGAGATCGAAGCCGACCTGGTGGTGGTGGGGGGCGGCTGCACGGGGCTTTCCGCCGCCCTTCACGCCGCCGAGCGCGGCCTGAAGGTCGTGCTGTTGGAAGGCGGCAAGATCGGCTGGGGGGCGTCGGGGCGCAACGGCGGCCAGATCATTCCCGGTCTGCGCAAAGGCGCCGTGGAACTGGTCCGCGCCTTTGGACGCGAACGGGCCAGGGCGTTGTTCGACCTCTCGCTGGAGGCGCGCGGGCTTGTCCTCGAGTTGATCGAGCGCCGCGCTATCGCTTGCGACCTCAAGACGACCGGCCATCTCCTCGCCGCCGTGAAACCCTCGGACCTGCGTCACATGGAAGCCGAGGCCGAGTGCCTGGCCACGGTGATGAACCATGGGGATGTCGATCTGCTGTCGGCGGCCGAGACGCGGGACGAAGTGGCCGCGCCCTATGCGGGCGGCTTGATGGATCGTCAGGGCGGCCACCTGCATCCGCTCAATTACACCCTAGGGCTGGCGCGGGCGGCGAGCGTGGCGGGGGTGACGATCTTCGAGAACTCGTTGGCGACGGGTCTGAATGGCAACGCCGGCGTGCGCGTGGCGACGGGGGCGGGCGCGGTGCGGGCGCGATACGTCCTGCTGGCCGGCGACGCGCTTCTGCAAGGGCTGGCCCCGCATGTGGACAGCCGCATCATGCCGGTCGCCAACTATCTGGCGGCGACCGAGCCGCTGGCGGACCCCCGCGCCCTCATCCTCCGCGACGTCGCGATTTCCGACAGCCGCTTCGTGGTCAACTATTACCGGTTGACCGCCGACGGGCGGCTCCTGTTTGGCGGCGGCGAGCGCTACACGCGGGCGCCGCCGCGCGACATCGCCGCCTTCGTGCGCCCATATATGGAGGGTGTTTTCCCCCAGCTTCGCGGTGTGCGGATCGACCACGCCTGGGGCGGCCTGGTGTCGATCACCCAGACCCGCCTGCCGCATATCGGCCGCCAGGGCGAGGTCTATTTCGCCCACGGCTATTCCGGCATGGGGGCGATCCTCTCGACCCTGGCGGGCAAGCTGGCGGTCGACGCCATGGCCGGCCAGACCGACCGCTTCGATCTCTTCGCCGGCGTGGCCCCGCCGCCGTTTCCCGGCGGAGCCGCCCTGCGCGGCCCGCTGCATGTCCTGGGCATGCTTTGGTACGCCCTGCGCGACCGACTGTAACCAACGCTTCGCAATAAGGAGACGCCGATGCCCGATGATCTGATCTCGACCGACAAGGCGCTGGGCATGGATCGTCCCATCGACCGGCGCGACTTCCTCAACGGCGTCGCCATCGCCGCCGGAGCGCTCGGCGGCGGGTTGCTGGGCGGGGCGGGGGCCTCGGCGGCCTCCGCGTGGCCGCAGGATGAGGGCGGCTACTATCCGCCGATCCTGACCGGCATGCGCGGCAGTCATCCGGGCTCGTTCGAGAATGCTCACCGGCTGCGCGATGGCGATTTCTGGTCGACTCACGGCGGCCCGCAAGACACCGGCGAAGCCTACGACCTGGTGATCGTCGGGGGCGGAATCAGCGGGCTTTCGGCGGCCCATTTCTATCGCGCCGCCAGGCCCAGGGCGCGCATCCTCATTCTCGACAACCACGACGACTTCGGCGGCCACGCCAAGCGCAATGAGTTTCACCTGGGCGGCAAACTGCATCTGCTCAACGGCGGCACGCTCGGGATCGACAGCCCCCGGCCCTACAGCGCCGTGGCCGGCGGCCTTCTGACGACACTCGGCATCGACCCGGTGGCGCTCACCAAGGCCTGCGACCGCGACGAGGTCTATTCGTCCCTGGGCCTCGGGCACGGGGTCTTCTTCGACAAGAAGACCTTCGGCGTCGATCGCCTGGTCGCCGGCGCACCGGCCCCCTGGTACGGCCAGGGCGGCTCGTGGCCCGCGTTTCTGGCCAAGACGCCGCTCGCCGAGCCGGTGCGCCGGGACATCCTGCGAATCGAAACCGGCGACATCGACTACCTGCCCGGCCTCACCTCGGAGGAAAAGAAGGATCGCCTGTCGCGGATCAGCTACGCCGACTACCTGACCAAGATCGCCAAGGCCGACCCCGGCGTCATCCCGTTCTATCAGAGCCACACCGATGGCGAGTGGGGCGTCGGCATCGACGCGGTCTCGGCCCTGGACTGCTGGGGATTCTACATGCCCGGCTTCAAGGGACTGAAGCTGAAACCCGGCCCCGCGCCACGGATGAGCTACACCCCCGCCGGCTACATCCAGGGCGGCTCCTACGTCTTTCATTTTCCCGACGGCAACGCCTCCATCGCCCGCTTGCTGGTGCGTGACCTTGTCCCCGGCGCCGTGCCCGGTCGCGATTGCCGCGACGTGGTGACCGCGAAGGTCGACTACGCGCGGCTCGACCGGCCGGCCAACCCGGTTCGCATCCGCCTCTCCAGCATCTGCGTGCGCGCCCGCAACATCGGCGATCCCGCCGCCTCGCGCGGCGTCAAGGTGGCCTATGTGCGTGGCGACCGCGTGTTCACCGTGAAGGCGAAAGCCTGTGTGCTCGCATCCTGGAACATGATGATTCCCTATCTCTGCCCGGAGATGCCCGACTCGCAGAAGGCGGCCCTCCACAAGCTGGTGAAGACGCCGCTGGTCTATACGAGCGTCGCCTTGCGAAACTGGACGGCTTTTCAGAAGCTTGGGGTAGCCAGTGTCACCGCGCCGGGCGGGTACCACACGTCATTCCAGCTCAACTGGCCGGTGGACATCGGCGACTACACGAGCGAACGCTCGCCCGAGAGGCCGATCCTGGTGCACATGACCCGCACCCCCTGTCAGCCGGGCCTGTCCGAATTCGACCAGAACCGCGCCGGGCGCTACGATCTGCTCGCCACCTCCTTCGAAACCTTCGAGCGCAACATCCGCGACGAACTCGGCCGCGCCTTGGCGGGCGGCGGTTTCGACCCGGCGCGCGACATCACGGCGATCACCGTCAACCGCTGGCCGCATGGCTATGCGCCGGAATGGAACGCCCTTTGGGATACGCCCTTGCCGGAGGATCAGCTTCCCAACGTCATCGGCCGCGCCCGGTTCGGACGCATCGCCATCGCCAATTCCGACGCCGGCGCGGCGGCCTACACCGACAGCGCCATCGACCAGGCGCACCGGGCGGTGGGGGAACTGCTGGCCGTGTGAAGCCTCACACGTTCAGCAGCAGGAACTCCCGCTCCCAGGGGCTGATCACCCGCATGAAGGTGGCGAATTCGGCGCGCTTGACGGCGGCGAAGGTGCTGACGAAGCCGCGCCCGAACACCTCGCTCAGTTCCGGCGTTTCCTCGAACAGCCCGACCGCTTCGAGCAGGCCCGCCGGCAGATCGAACTCGTCCGTGCGCGCCGAGCCGGCCGCCGGCTCGCCCGGCGTCAGGCGATGAACGAGGCCCAGGTAACCGCAGGCCAGGGACGCCGCCATGGCAAGGTAAGGGTTGGCGTCCGACGACGGCACCCGATTCTCCACCCGCCGGTTGGCCGGGGACGACGGCGGGATGCGAAGGCCGGTGGTGCGATTGTCATAGCCCCACTGCACGTTGACCGGCGCCGAGGCGCCCTTCACCAGGCGCCGGTAGGAATTGACGTAGGGCGCCAGCATGCAGGTCACCGCCGGCATATGGCGCTGCTGGCCGGCCAGAAACTGGAAGAACTCGCCGGTCGGGCGCCCGCTGGCGTCGGTGAAGACGTTTTTCCCGGTCTTCGCCGACAGCACCGACTGGTGGATGTGCATGGCCGAACCCGGCTCGTGGGCGATCGGCTTGGCCATGAAGGTGGCGTAGATGTCGTGCTTCAGCGCCGCCTCGCGGATGGTCCGCTTGAGTAGAAACACCTGATCGGCCACGGCCAGCGGATCGCCGTGGCGCAGATTGATCTCCATCTGCGCCGCCCCCTCCTCGTGGATCAGGGTGTCGACCTCCAGGGCCTGGGCCTCGGCGAAGGCATAGATGTCCTCGAACACGGCGTCGAACTCGTTGACCGCCGAGATCGAATAGGACCGCCGGCCCGCCTCCGCCCGGCCCGAGCGGCCGATGGGCGGCTCCAGGGGATAGTCGGGATCGATGTTGCGCTTGACCAGGTAGAATTCCAGTTCGGGGGCGACCACCGGGGCCCATCCCTGTTCGTGGTAGAGGGCGATCACCCGCTTGAGCACCTGGCGGGGCGCGATCTCCACCGGCCGGCCGTCGTGATAGAGCGCGTCGTGGATCACCTGGGCGGTGGGATCACTCGCCCACGGCACGGCGCACAGGGTGGAGAAATCGGGCCGCAGTTCGATGTCGCCGTCCGATGGGTCGTAGCGGAATTCGCCATCTTCTTCAGGGTATTCCCCCGAAATGGTCTGCATGAAGATCGACGAGGGCAGGGCCATGGCGGTGTCCTCGAAGAACTTCGCCGACGGCATGATCTTGCCGCGGGCGACGCCGGCCAGGTCGGGGACCAGGCACTCGATCTCGGTGACGCCGCGGGCCGCCGCCCAGGCGCGGGCTTGGGCGGCGCTGGCGATCGGCGCGGGGGCAGCGGGGACGGTCTTCTTTTTTTTCGGCATCAGGCTTTTCGTTGGCTGAGAAGGTCCGCGGATGGCCGGGAGGGTCGCGACCCGGCGCGACCTGGCCCGCCACGGGCCGGACGCGCACGCCGCCAGGCCCGTTCCGGCCGTAAATGGCCGGCGGCGGCGGGATTCGTCCTTGGCGCCGAGGCGATGGGCATGCGCAGGCGGCCGGGAGATCGGGCCGCCGAGGCGCTCCTGTTTTAGTCCGCGAAGGGCCGCACCATAGCTTGGCCTTGCGCCGCGCGCCATCCCCGAGCCCGGCCGCCGGCAAATATGTGATCACAGTCTCTTGACGCCTCGTCGGCGCGGTAGGAACTTGTCGCTCCGGACGGAGGGGACATCCACATGGCCAAACCTCTATCGTGGCTGCGAACCACGCTGGCGTCGGCGGCGGTCGCGCCTCTCGTCTGGGGAGCGGCGCTCGCCCAGACGAAAGCCTCCAGCGCGCCCAACGCCGGGGCCGCCACCGAGGTGGGCGAGGTGATCGTCACCGCGACCCGCAAGGAAGAGTCCCTGAGCAAGGTCGCGGAGAGCGTCAGCGCCTTCACCGCCAAGCGGATGGAGGTCCTCAACATCAAGAGCTTCGCCGACATCGCCAAGTTCACCCCCGGCGTGACTTTCGACACCGACAGTCACGACATCTCGATCCGCGGCATCAATTCGACGGCCGGGTCGGGCACCACCGGCATCTACATCGACGACACGCCGGTCCAGGTGCGCAACCTCGGCCTCAACGCCAACAACACCCTACCGGCGGTGTTCGATCTGCAACGCGTCGAGGTGCTGCGCGGGCCGCAGGGCACCTTGTTCGGGGCCGGGTCGGAAGGCGGCACGGTGCGCTACATCACCACCCAGCCGAGCCTCACCGCCTTCGGCGCCATGGGCCACGCCGAGGCGGCGACCACCGAGGACGGCTCGCCTTCCTACGAGGCGGGGGTGGCCATGGGCGGCCCCATCGTCGAGGACAAACTCGGGTTCCGGGCCAGCGCCTGGGTGCGCCGGGACGGCGGCTGGATCGATCGTGTCGACTACCAGAGCCTCGCGCCGACCGACAGCGACGCCAATCGCGTCGACACCTATGTGCTGCGCGCCGCCGCCACCTGGGCCCCGACGCGCAACCTGCTGATCACACCCGGCATCAACTACCAGAAACGCGATCAGCACAATTACGACTACTACTGGGTGTCGATCTCCAATCCCTCCGCCGGCCGGTTCCTCAGCGGCACGCCCGACCGCATGGCCGATGCCGATCGGTTCTACCTGCCGACCCTGAAGATCGAATGGGATCCCGGCAAGGTGAAGGTGATCTCCAACACCGCCTACTACGACCGGCTGGAGCGGGTGAACGGCTACAGCGGCACCCTCTACAACCTGTCCTTCTTCCAGCACTTCCTGTCGTCGGACCCGGCGATCAACCAATACGGCCTGGACTATCCGACCGATCCGTGGGGCCGGCGGTGCATCAACGACTGCGGCGCCTTCTTTCCGCTGCTCACCGCCACCGGCCCCAGCCTGCCGCAGTTTCCCGACTACTTCGCGCAGAACCTGGTCACCAACGCCCAGCAGAACTTCACCCAGGAGATCCGCGTCCAGTCCGACAACGCCGCCGCGCGCCTGCAATGGACCGCCGGCTTCTTCTATGCCTTCGATCGCCAGCAAAGTGATGAAGAGATCCAGGACACGGACCTCACCCAGCTCACCCAGCTATTGTGGAACGAGACGGTGCGGCGCGCCTGGAAGGTCCCTCTGCTGCCCAACGGCGACGACTACGACAACAACACCCGCGCCCACGACAAGCAGGAGGCGCTGTTCCTCGACGCCAGCTATCTGATCACGGACAAGCTGAAGCTCAACCTCGGCCTGCGCTACGCCTGGACCAAGTTCGTTTTCGCCAACACCAACCAGGGTCCGCAGGATCTGCTCGGCGGCCCGCCGACGGTGGCCAACGGCGGCATCGCCAGCGGCGGCAAGAGCGAGAAGCCGTTCACCCCCAAGGTCAGCATCTCCTACCAGTTGACGCCCGACGATCTCATCTACGCCACGGCGTCCAAGGGCTACCGCATCGGCGGGGCGACGCCGCCGCTGCCGCCCAACTGCGGCACGGGCTTCCCGACCTCATACGATTCCGACAGCGTGTGGAGCTATGAGGTTGGAACCAAGGACCGCTTCTTCGACCGCACCCTGCAGGTCGCCGGCAGCGCCTATTACATCAAGTGGTCGAACATCCAGCAGGCCTTCTATGTGCCGGTGTGCGGCATCCAGTTCACCACCAACGCCGGCGAGGCGGTGAGCAAGGGCTTCGACCTTCAGGCCCAATGGCAGCCGATCCATGCCGTCGATCTCGAGGCCAGCGTCGGCTACACCAACGCCAAATTCACCCAGACGGCGCTCGACGCCAACGGCGACGTGCTGAACGTCAAGGGCGATTCCCTGGATGTCGTTCCCTGGACGGTGACCTTGGGCGCCCAGTTCAACTTCCCGCTGATGGCCCGCGACGGCTACTTCCGCGTCGACTACGAATACAACAGCCGGCGGACGACGCCGATTCCCAACGAGGACCCGGCCACCGCCTTCTACGATCCCGGCCTTGTCGCCAATCCGGCCACCAACCTGGTCTCCGCCCGCCTCGGGCTGAATCTGATGAAGTGGGATGTCGCCCTCTTCGTCGACAACCTGTTCAACAGCCACCCCCAGCTCAATCTCAACCACCAGGATCAAGACACCCCGCTCTACGAAGCCACGACATTCCGGCCCCGGACGATCGGCCTTTCCGCCAACGTCCGCTACTGATCCACGAACAGCGATAGCGCGCGTCCCACATGAGCCTGGCCAATTCCCTCGACGCCTTCTGGATGCCGTTCACCGACAATCGCGGCTTCAAGCAACACCCGCGCCTGTTCAGCCGCGCCAAGGACATGCACTATTTCACGCCGGACGGCCGGTCGGTGCTCGACGGGACGGCGGGCCTGTGGTGCGTCAACGCCGGCCATTGCCGGCCGAAGATCGTGGAGGCGATCGCCCGCCAGGCCCGGGAACTCGACTTCGCCCCGGCCTTCCAGCTCGGCCATCCCTTGGCCTTCGAATTGGCCGCTCGCCTGGCGGCGCTCTTCCCGCCGGGCCTCGATCAAGTGTTCTTCTGCAATTCCGGTTCCGAGGCGGTGGACACCGCGCTGAAGATCGCCCTGGCCTATCAGCGGGCGGTGGGGCAGGGGGCGCGCACCCGCCTGATCGGCCGCGAGCGCGCCTATCACGGGGTGGGCTTCGGCGGCATATCGGTGGGCGGCATGGTCGGCAACCGCCGCGCCTTCGGCCCGCTGCTGCCCGGCGTCGATCACCTGCGCCACACCCACGGGGCCGCCTTGCCCTTCACCGACGGCCAGGGCGCCGCCGGGGCGGATCTCGCCGACGACCTGGAGCGCCTGGTCGCCCTGCACGGGGCCGAGACCATCGCCGCGGTGATCGTCGAGCCCCTGGCCGGCTCGACCGGCGTCCTGCCGCCGCCGGTGGGTTATCTGGAGCGGCTGCGCGAGATCGCCACCCGCCACGGCATCCTCCTCATCTTCGACGAGGTCATCACCGCCTTCGGGCGCCTGGGGGCGGCGACGGCCGCCGAGCGGTTCGGCGTCACCCCCGACATGATCACCTGCGCAAAGGGGCTCACCAACGCCGCCGTCCCCATGAGCGCGGTGGCGGCCAGCGGCGATGTCTATTCCGCGATCGTCGAGGGCGCCGTGCCGGGGATCGAGCTTTTCCACGGCTACACCTATTCGGGCCACCCACTGGCGGCGGCGGCCGGCCTGGCGGCGCTGGATGTTTACGAGGAGGAGGGCCTGTTCGAGCGCGCCCGGTCCATGAGCGGCTATTTCGGCGAGGCGGCCCATTCCCTGCGCGGCGCGCGCCACGTCATCGACATCCGCAACCTCGGGCTCGTCGCTGGGATCGAGCTCGAACCGCGCTCCGGCGCGCCGGGCGCCCGCGCCGGCGAGATTTTCCGCCGCTGCTTCGACGAGGGCCTCTTGATCCGCGTCACCGGCGACACCCTCGCCCTCTCGCCCCCGCTCATCCTGGAGAAGAGCCACATCGACGAAATGTTCGGCAAGATCGGCGAGGTGCTGGCGACGATCGAGTGACGCCTCACTTTGCGCCGGGGAGATCGTCGCGCGGGCGCCCGTTTAGGCGAAGCAGCCCCGCGGCGGCGCGGCGAGCGTCGGCGGCGCGGCCAAGGGGACGTGCGCCGCCATCGCTTGGCCGCTCGCGCTCTCGCCCGCGCCCATTGCCGACGCCGCGGCGATGAAGGTTTGCACCGCGCCGGCGGCCGAGGTCGACAAGGCGGCGCTCGCCCCCGTCTTAGGGTCGACGACGATCGTTCCGCCGTGCCCGTCGCTGGAGGTCGTGAACGTCGCCTTGGCGTAGTTGCCGATCAGGGTGATGTTGGCGGTGTGCGTCCCGTCGGCGACGGTGAGCACGCCCGATTTGGACGTGCCGGCGTAGGTCGCCTTGGTCGAACCGCCAAAAGCGATATCGCCCAGATCCAGCGACGTGCCGCCGGTCTTGGAAAAGCCGCTGATCGAGCCGGTGTAACCCTGCGACTGGGCCAGCCCGAGTTCGCCGGTCGCGCCGGTGAAGGTGACGTTCTGGGTGAAGCTGGAGGCCAGGTCGAGCGTCCCGCCGCCGCCGAGCACCGCGCCGACGAACGTCGAATGGGCCTCGACTTCGAGCAGGTCGGTGGAAGCGTTGAAGCCGATGGCCTCAATGGCGCCGAAGTTGGTCACGGTCCCGGCGGTGCCGTTGGTGACCTTGCCGCCGGCGAACATGCCGATTGCGCCAGAGTCCGCGCCGCCATTGACGAGTCCTTCGTTGGTGATCGCGCTGTCCCAACCGCCCAGGAATCCCTTGCAATTCAATCGGCCGGAAACCGGGTTAGCGCCACGCCCGGCGCAGCCAGAGCAAGACACGGGCGCGCGTTCGGTCCCAGATGAGCGCCAGGCGCTCGGCGCGGGAGAAGGTCATCGGATCGGCCGACCGTCGATCGCGCGATTCCAGAAGCGCCACCCGCCGCCGCGCCTTTCGCCAAAGCCGAGCCAGTTCGGTTTCGAGGTCGCGGGCCATGGTCAGCGGCTTGGCCTCATGAGATAAAACACTGCGGGTTCTAGCCGAAGTGCGACTGAGGCCGGGCGCAGAATGAAGGGGGATGTCCCGCTCGATGTTGAAAAAGGGGGGTCGGCGTTGCCCGTCTCGAGCCGGTAGGCTCGGGGTGCTGATTCCACGAAGAAAGGCAACGCCATGAAGAGGACTACCACGGAGGCGGCC